>JBKQVG010000407.1:0-3683 GCA_052325345.1 Bryobacteraceae bacterium | reverse complement strand
TGCCCGTGAGTTCTTCTTCGCAGTGGTATTCTTCTTCATAGCCGGTCTCCTTTTGGCACCTTATCGAGTGCGCCTATTGGGAAGCATAATGCATCCCGCCGGGAGACCGGCCTTCTCATACCATCTCTGTAACTACATGCAAACACGTGGCGCCTGTAACGGAGCCGCGACCGCCAGGGAGCGGTTGTCGGGTTGAATACGGGGGAATCCCCAAAACGGTTCAGCACCCAAACTGCGCTAACGTCCCTACGCCGCGGCCACGCTCTCGCCCACCAGGGAGTTGGGGCCGGCTCGCGTCACCCGCACGGGCAAGTAGCGGCCCACCAGGTTGTCGCTTCCACCGGATTCCGCCGTGAAGTTCAGCGTCCGGTTGCACGAAGTGCGGCCGATCCATTGCCCCAGCGTCTGGTTGCGGCCCTCCACCAATACCTCGTGCAAACGCCCGATGCGCTCGGCGTTACGGCGGATTTGAATGGCGCGCTGCTTCTCTTGCACCACCGTCAGCCGCCGCTGCTTTTCCTCCTCCGGTACGGCATCCTCCATCCGCAGCGCGGCCGTGTTCGGGCGCGGCGAATACTTGAAGCTGAACAGCGAATCGTACTCCACCTCGTCCAGCAGCTCCAGGGTCTCCTCGAAATCGTCTTCGGTTTCGCCGGGAAAGCCCACGATGATGTCGGTCGTGATGGAATACCGCCGCCGCGCGCCCTTCAGCCATTCGATGCGCCGCATGTATTCCTCGCGCGTGTACAGCCGCTCCATCGCCGCCAGCACCCGCGTCGACCCCGATTGCACCGGCAAGTGAACGTGGTCGCAGATGCTCGGATGGGCGTCCATGGCATCCACGATGTCCTTGCCGAAATCGCGCGGGTGCGAAGTCGTATAGCGCACCCTCCGGATCCCGTCCACTTCGGCCACCCGCGCCAGCAGCGTCGCAAAATCCCATCCCGCGGGCGTTGGATCGCGGTAGCTGTTCACGTTCTGGCCCAGAAGCTGAATTTCGGTGTAGCCGGCGGCGGCCAGCTTCCGCGCCTCCGCCATCACGCTCTCCGACGTCGCACTGCGCTCCGGACCGCGCGTGTACGGCACCACGCAATACGCGCAGGATTTGTCGCAGCCTTCGATAATGGTGATGTAGGCGCGGTGGGGATTGTCGCGGCGCGTCAGCGGCGTCTCGAAAGTTTCGTCCGTGTCCAGGCTCAAGCCCGTCACGCGGCGGTCGCCGGCCTCGATCTGCACCAGCATTTCGCCCAGCTTGTTATAGCTGGCCGACCCGCACACCAGGCTGACGTGCGGCGCCCGCTCGAAAATTTTCTCGCCCTCCTGCTGCGCCACGCAGCCCAGTACGCCGAAGATCTTCCCCTTCCCCGCCCGCTTGAACTGCTGCAGCCGGTTGAAGACTTTCTGCTCCGCCTTGTCGCGTATGCTGCACGTGTTGTAGAACACCAGCTCGGCTTCTTCCGGCGTAGGCACTTGCGCATAGCCCTTCGCCAGCAGCGTACCGATCACCTTTTCGGAGTCGTGCACGTTCATCTGGCAGCCGAAAGTTTCCAGGTAGAAGGTTTTGGAGGACACTACCGACTATTGTAGCCGAGGCGGGCTGGCGCTTATCGTTCCCGGTAGCAGAACGCCTTCACCCCGCGCTCCCGGGCCGCTCCCGCATCCCAAATGACCGTCCGGTCCTCCCCCACCGCCAGCCGAACCGCGTCTTCCGCAATGATACGCGGCCGCGGAAAGCACGCGATGTAAATCGGCCCGCCGGAACGCCTCGCAAACGCGATCAACTGCTCGGTGGGCTGCGCCCGCTCCAGAAACTGGCGCCGCTTCTTGATCCACAGGTATCCGAGATTGTAGGCCAAAGCCAGGGTACAAACAGCCGCCGTCAGCGCCCGGCCGCGCCCGGCGAAGCGCTCGCGCGCCGCCAGCCAGCCCGCCGCAACCACCAGCGCCGCGCCGGCGCTGGCGAGATAGGTCTGGCGGCTGGGGATACGGATCGAGTACATCAGAAAGCAATAAGGCAGCAGTGCCGCCGCCGCCCATGCCAGTCCTGCCAATACCATCGTGCGGTACTGCTTCCATCCGCACGCCAAAGCGGCCGCTAAACCCGCCAGTCCCCATACCCAGAACACGCGGGCGAAGTTTTCCGGCCAGATCCGCCAGAACGGCGCGTGGAGCGAAAAGCTGCCATCCTGAAAACGGAACGAGCTGTCGCGAGATAAATACGTTACCAGCACGGACGCCGCTGCCAGCGCCGCCAGCGGAACCAGGTATCCCGCGCGTTTGCGCCATCCCGGCGCCATCATCGGCAACGCGAACAGAATCGCGAATACCGGCGCCGATTCCTTGGAAATGAGAGCCAGCGCGAACAGCGCCAGGCTCGCCGCGTACCAGGCTTTCGAGACGCCGCCCAAAAACCGCAGCCACGCCACCATCGCCGCCACGCCGAACAGAAACTGCAGCAACTCGTTGCAGGCGGAAAACCACATCACCGCTTCCTGATGCCCCTCGGCGATGGCAAAGAACGCCGCGGCCCAAAACGCTATCCCAAACGTGGAGCCGGCACTCGTGCCTGCCATGCCCCGGCTCGCCGGGGCGCTTGCGATGCCGCGAGCAATCGACGTGCCCAGCGCATACACAAGCCATGTGTTCAGCACATGCAGCAGAATCGAGACGGCGTAATACCCCGGAGCCCACAAGCCGAATACGCGATACGCCGCCCAGAACAGCCATTCGCTGGTGGCACGGAGGCGGAACACCGTCGCCGCCAGTTGCCTCCACTCGCCCGGCGCGCCCAGCAGCCGCGCCGTCGCCAGGTTCGGATAATCGTCTTCCAGCAGAGGCTGCTTCAACGCCGGCAGATACACCGCCACCGCCAACAGTGCCAGCAATCCCAAAGGTACGATCCATTGACGTCGATCGGCTAGCACCTTTCCACTGTAACGGACCGCGCCCGATGGCGTAGTTCCCGGTTACCGGCTCGAATTTTCGGCAGTGGGCCGGATCCCGAGCAGGGCGCGATCCGAATTGCCAGGTCCGGCATCATCCGTGTGGTGATCCTGATAGAATGCAATCGATGGCCAAGACTTTAACGGCCGACGACATTCTTCCGCTGGTCGCGTCGTTGACGCCTCGGGAACGCGTCCGTCTGTTGCGGTTGATCGCCTTATCGCAGGGCGTGGACGCGCCTGTCTACCGGTCGGTGCCACCTTCACGCGACGAGTTTTCGGCGGACGAGGAACCACTTGCGTGGGACGCTGAAGGTTGGGAGAACGTGGGGTGAAGCGTGGTGAGATCCGCTGGTATACGTTTCGGGTTCCCGATAAGCGGCGGCCGGTTCTAATTCTGACACGAAATAGTGTGATCGATCGGCTGAACGAGATCATCGTAGTACCGGCGCTTCGCTGCCACCGAGAAGTGACCCAGTAGCGTTCGATTGAAGTGACCCATTCCGGGAACAGGATTGGGAACCCGGCGGCATCATCTACGCCGAAGGCGTGTCCGTTGCGGCGAGGGTACGCGGCGATATCATCCGCGCCGAAGGCGCGCTGCCTGGGTGGGGGATTTCGCTTGGGGGGATTGGATCGGGGCTATCGTGCCGGGGCGGCACGTTGGAGTTTGTGGCGGAGGTACTGAAAGTATTCCTGGCTGACCTGTAGTTGCAGCACTTCTTCGATTACCGGCGAAAA
>JBKQVG010000406.1:0-3966 GCA_052325345.1 Bryobacteraceae bacterium | reverse complement strand
CTCATCGCCCTGATGATTGCCGGCTGGACCGGAAACTACATCGCCGGCAAGATCGCCCTCCACGTGTTTCCCGCGGTGCTGCTTTACGGTTTGCGCATTTCGATGGCCGGGGTCCTGATTTTGCCGGCTTACTGGTGGGAGCAGCGGCAGGGCCCCGCGCGCTTATGGACACTCCGCGACGTGCCGCAACTGGTCATCCTGGGCATGTTCGGCGTGGCCCTCAACCAGTTTTTGTTTGTCGTCGGCCTGAGCCGCACCAGCGTTGCGCATTCCTCCATCTTCGCCAACACTACGCCGATCCTGATTCTGCTGCTGGCCAGCGTGCGGGGCCTGGAACGGCTCACCGGATGGAAGCTGGTGGGCGTGGTGGTGGCGCTGATCGGCGTGGTGTTGCTCCGCACGCTCGATGCCGGCCCGCAAGGGGAAGCCACCCTGGCGGGAGACTTCATCACGTTTTGCGGCGCGCTGGCCTTCTCCATCTTCACCGTGCTGGGAAAGCCCCAGACCAAACGGTATGGCACCGTCACCGTGAATACTTTCGCCTACGCCGGCGGCGCGCTGCTGATGGCGCCGGTCACGCTCTGGCAATCGGCCGGGTTCGACTTCCGCGCGGTTCCGTTTTACGCCTGGGCCGCGGTCTTTTACATGGCGCTCTTGCCGTCGGTGATCTGTTACCTCATCTACTACTACGCGCTGGCCCGCATGGAAGCCTCGCGCCTGGCAGCTTTCTCGTACCTGCAACCGTTGCTGGCCACCGTTTTCGGCGTCCTGATCCTCCATGAGCGCGTCACTCTCGCGCTGGTGGTCTCGGGCCTTGTCATCTTCGGGGGCGTGTACATCACGGAGCGAGCGCGAACGGGAGTGGGGCAGGCTGGCAACCTGCGGACCGATTGACAATCGGTCCTTCGCGGGCCAAATTCCTACTCCCACCGCCATTAGAGGTAAAATGGCGGCTTCATGAAAATTGGAATGATCGGTACTGGCGCGATTTCGCGGATGCACGCGCGGGTTTACAAGAAAATTGGCTTCCAGATCGCCGTCTGCACCGACGTCTACGAGCCCGCCGGACGCAAGTTCGCCGCCGAATGCGGCGCCGAGTTTGTGCCGTCCTACGAGGAGGTCTGCCGTCATCCCGGCATCGACTACGTGGACGTCTGCACCTTTCCCGATTTTCGCCTCGAGCCCATCGAAATCTGCGCCCGCGCCGGCAGGCACGTGCAGGTTCAAAAACCCATGGCGACCAATCTCGATACCGCCCGCCGAATGATCGAAACCGCCCGCGCCGGCAACATCGTGCTGGGGGTGGTGAGCCAGCATCGCTTCGACGACGCCAGCCTGTTCCTCGCCCGCGCCCTGGCCGCCGGCCGCCTGGGCAAGTTGCTCCAGTGCGACTGCTACATCAAGTGGTATCGGTCCCCCGAATACTACTCCCGCCCCATCAAGGGAAGCTGGAAAACCGAAGGCGGCGGCGCGCTTATCAACCAGGCCATTCACCAGATCGATATTCTGCGCTGGCTGGCCGGCCCCGTAGCCGAGATTTCCGCCTTCTGGCAATTGGGCGCGCTGCACAAGATCGAATCCGAGGACGTGGTCAACGCTGTGCTGCGCTACGCCAGCAGCGCCACCGGCGTCGTCCAGGCCGCGACCGCCTTCTGGCCCGGCTATCCCGAGCGCATCGAATTCCACGGCACCAAGGGTACCGCCGTCGTCACCGGCGACAAGCTCACCACCTGGGACGTCCAGGACGATTCCGGCGACCCCGCCCCGGTCACCAAGGAAGTGGCCAGCGGCGCCTCCGACCCCATGGCGATTTCGCTAGAGCCCTTTGAGCGCCAGTTCCTCGATTTCGCCGGCGCCATCGCCCACCAACGCCAGCCCCAGGTGTCCGGCGAGCAAGGGTACCAGGCCCTCGAAGTGGTGGACGCCATCTACCGCTCCTGCCGCACCGGCCAAAAAGTGGTTCTGTAGGGGGCAGCCGTCCTCTGGCGCGCCTCCATCCGCCGGCGCACCTTCACAGCCGTACGGCGGTTATTCGGCGCGCAGCATCGCGACCGGGTCGATTCGCACCGCGCGAACCACCGCCGGCAGCGCGGCCAGTATCGTCGCCAGCAGGATGGTGAGCCACGGCAGCGCCAGCATGCCCGGATCGGTGGCGTGAACCTGATAAAGCAACGTCGAGAGGTATGGCACCGACGCCATGCCGAGAGCGAGTCCGGCGGCCGCTCCCACGGCCACCATTGCGAAGGCCTCGACGGTTACTCGCCGGGCGATGTCGCCGGCCTGGGCGCCGATCGCAATGCGGATGCCGATTTCGCGGCGCCGTTCGAGCACCGAGTAGTCGAGCACGCCATACAATCCGATACCCGCGAGCAAGAGCGCCACCATCGCGAAAAACGCCGCCAGCAGCGCCAGCAGCCGCTCGCGGACGGTCTGCGCCCGGACCAAATCTAGCTGCGTACGAAGGTTGCTGACGTGGAATTCGGGCCGTGCCCGCGGCACTTCCCGGCGCAGGATGGACGCCAGCGCAAGCGGGCTCGAGCCCGAGGTGCGCACGATGAACGTCCCCTGATCGATCGGCCGCAATTCGCCCTTGGCGCCGACCGATTGAAACGGAAAATAGGCCTGGGGCACGATCGGATCATGGATGTCGTGGTAAACGGCATCGCGGACCAGTCCCACCACTTCACAGGGAATGCGCTTGCCCTGAAAGATCATCATGTCGAAAGACTTTCCAACCGGGTCCTCACCATGGAAGAACTCCTTCGCAAAGGTTTGGTTAACGATTGCCGCGCCGGGATACGTATCGCCGGGGCGGAAGTCTCTGCCCGCGATAAAAGGAATCTTCATCGCCTCCGCCCATCCGGGCGAGACACTCAGAAAGAAGGCCAGAACCCCGTTTGGCGCCGCGCCATTGACCGAAACGAAGTTGTTCCACGATCCTCCGCCGAGCAGCGCCCAACGAGCCAGCGCGACCTTCTCAACGCCAGGCAGCGTGCGCAGATGTTCGGCTATCTGGTCCCAGAAGGCCGGAGGCTCGGGACGTTGCGCCACGGTATCGAGCGTGAGCACCCGTTCGGCGGAGAAGCCGGTGGGCCGGTGGGAAAGGCGATCAAAGGTAGCCACAAAGAGCCCGGCTACGAAGAGCACCAGAAAACAGAACGCTACCTGGACGGCGATCAGGGTGTGCATCAGGCGCCGCCGCGAGTGCGGGTCCGATCCGCCTCTGAGCGTTATCATCGGCTTGATGGCGGAGGCCCGCAATGCCGGCGCCAGCCCGAACAGGAGGGTCACGCCGAGGGTCACCGCCAGCCCGAATCCCAGCACCCGCCAGTCCGCCGGCAGCGCCAGCCGCGCCGGGTTATCCGGCGGATTGATCCGGCTCACTACGAACGGCGCCGACCACCACGCGAACAGCCCGCCCGCCGCGGCCGCCAGGAACCCAAGCACCGCGCTCTCCACCAGCACCAGTTGCACCAGCCGCCATCGCCCCGCCCCGATCGAAATGCGCAGCGCCATCTCGCGCGCCCGAGCCGCCGCCTGGGCCGTCATCAGGTTGGCGACACTGGCGCACGCAATCAGCAGCACCAGCCCCACCAGCACGCCCAAAGCCGCCAGCCCGCGGCGGTAATCGGCCTGCAAACCGGAGGCGCCCGCCGCAGCCGGATCGAGCATGACTTTCTGGGCCAGGAACTTAGCAATGTCCTGTTTGCTCCAGCCGATGAAGCCCTTCATCCGGTTTTCTTCGAAGGCATAAGAGGTCGCGTCCAGTTTGGCGCGAATCGGTTCCACGGCGACCCCGGGATTCAGCGCCGCCAATGTGCGCATCCAGATCCAATCGTCGTGGACGGCCCCTGGATGCATCATGGTGGGCAGGAAGATGTCGGTGACCGTGCCCGTTTCGGTGCCCGTGAACGGCCGCGCAGCGACTCCCACAATTTCGTAAACGTTGTCGCCCGCAGCCCGAAC
>JBKQVG010000405.1:0-7707 GCA_052325345.1 Bryobacteraceae bacterium | reverse complement strand
GACTGGGAATTTTGGCCTGTGTGCCGGATTCGCTGGCGGTCTGAGCGGCTTCCCGTGCAAGGACTGATACACCGTCTTCTTGAGGTCGCAGGACACTATGACCGTGCGGGTCACAGGGTCAATGCGGATCTTGTGCTGGTCGAAGAGCCTGTGCAAGTCCGCTCGGAGGAGAAGCCCATTGGTGATTTGGTCTTTTCCACCATCAGCATACGGAACAATGTGGGCGGCTTCCAGCGCTTCTGGGTAGTCGCTATCCGAGATCGCACAGGTGTTCCCATAGGCCCGCAAAAGATCAGCCCTGAATCTGGCTTGGGCCGGACGCTGCAAAATGGAAGCCAGGACCCGATTCCTCGCATCTTCAGGGGTTAGTTCCTCGGACCGTTGCTCTTCTTCCACCATCTTGTCGAACATCGCGCGAAGTTCGACGAGTTGGTCGACCTGAATATCGAAAACGATCTTAGAGGCCGGCTCGTTTTCGGCTATCGACGCCAGGCTCTTCGCGATAGGCTTCGAAAGGTAAAACTCTCCCCCGCTCGTCAGCACGTACTCAGTAGTTGGGGAGCGGTATGCGCCCAAGCTGATGGTAATTTTGCACTTATCCCCATCTTCGAGCCGGAACTGTTCGCGGATATACGCAGGCACGCCCCACTGCTGATACTGCTTCCTCGGTTCGCCGTTCTTTTTGACCACCTCCCGTGGCCACTCCATCCTCTTTGGCACCTCGTTAGAAGTTGAACGCTTAAGGCCAGTATAGGCCTCCGCCAGGCCATTTTTAGCATCTCGCGGATGGAGCGGCGGCGGTAGGCACCGACAAGCGAGACTTGCGTTCGCCCTGCGCGCCGCGCACGCGCCCCGGCCGCCCGTCCCAGCACCTGGCCAAATAGTGTTACAAATAAAGCAGGTAAGCCAAGGGTACCTTCCTCCAAAATCATGAGTTCCGCCCACAGCCTTCTGCGCGACATTGAAACTACCGTTCTGGCCAACGGAGTCCGCGTGATCACGGAGCCGATGCCGCACGTGCGGTCGGTTTCGGTGGGGGTGTGGATCGCTTCGGGCTCACGCCGGGAAACGCCGGAGCGCAACGGGATCTCGCATTTTATCGAGCACATGCTGTTCAAGGGGACCAGTTCGCGCTCGGCCGAAGACATTGCGCGGTCGGTGGATTCGATCGGCGGCAACCTGGATGCGTTCACGGCCAAGGAGCTGGTGTGCTTTAACACCAAGGTCCTCGACCAGCACCTTTCGCAGGCGTTCGACGTGCTGGCCGACCTGGTGCTCAACCCATCGTTCCGCGCCGAGGATATCGAAAAAGAGAAGGGCGTGATTCTGGAAGAGATCAAGATGGAGGCGGACAGCCCGGATTACCTGGTGCACGAGATCTTCTCCTCGAACTTCTGGAAAGACCACCCGCTGGGCAAGCCGATTCTGGGCACGCGGGAAACGGTGAAGCGATTCGACCGCGGCTCGGTGCTGGAATACTACTCGGCGGTGTACGTGCCTTCGAACCTGATCGTCACGGCGGCGGGGAACCTGACTCACGAGCGGCTGGTCGGGCTGGTACGGGAACACTTCGAAAATACGGCGCCGGGCGCGCCGCTGGGGCCGGATTCGCCGCCCAACACGCACGCGCGCATCGCTCTGCGCAACAAGAAGGCGCTGGAGCAGGTGCATTTGTGTCTGGGCGTGCCATCCTATCCCCTGCCGCACGCCGAGCGCTTCCCGTGTTACGTGCTGAATACGCTGCTGGGCGGCGGCATGAGCTCGCGGCTGTTCCAGAACATCAGGGAACGGCAGGGGCTGGCCTATGCGGTGTTCAGCGAATTGAGCCCGTATCGCGACACCGGCTGTCTTTCGATTTACGCGGGCACGTCGATCGAGTCGGCGCGCCGGGTGGTGGAATCGATTCTGCGCGAGTTCCGCGAATTGAAGCAGGAACAGGTGAGCGTGGAGGAATTGCGGCGGGCCAAGGACCACCTGAAAGGCTCGCTGATGCTGAGCCTGGAATCGACTTCCAGCCGGATGTCGAACCTGGCGCGCCAGGAGATGTACTTCGGCAAGTTCTTCACCCTGGACGAGCTGGTGGAATCGATCGAATCCGTCACCGCCGACGATGTGCAGCGGATCGCGCAGAAATTTTTCGATCCGCGGCAGATCGCGGTGACCGTGCTGGGCAACCTGAACGGTTTCCGGCTGGGACGGGAAGATCTCGCGTGCTGAGCTGTCAGCGATCGGCAATCGGCCTTCAGATCTTGGCTTTGTGAAGCTCGGGCGACGCTGTGGCGGGGTGCATACACGGGCCCGCGGCGTCTCGGCGTGGTAACATCCCGTTCAGAGGACCTTCGTGAAACAGTTTCTTCCCCTTCTATCGATACTAGCGGCAGGAGTGTGCGGCTGGGGGCAGACGCCCGCCAAAGCGGCGCCCAAGGTGGCCCTGGTGAATATTCAGGATGCCATAGTGGGAACGGCCGACGGCCAGGCGGCGGCCAAGCGGCTGGAAGAGGAATTCGGCCCGCGAAAAACCAAGCTGGATCAGGAAAAAGAATCCATCGACGCGCTCGAAAAGCGGCTGGACGAGGACAAGACCTTGAGCGACGACGACCGCAAGAAGCTGCGTAAGGACCTGGCCGACAAGACCGTGCTGTTCAACGTGGAAACCGATCAGGACGACAGCGACCTGGAGCAGGCTCAAAAGAAGGTGCTGGCGGACATCGGCAGGAAAATGCTCGCGGTGATCGCGGAAGTGGCCAGCGCCAGCGGATATGCGGTGGTCTTCGACGTGAGCACGTCGCGGGCGCCGTTGCTTTATGCCGAAAACGCCACCGATATTACGAGCGACGTGATCCGGGTTTACGACAGCGAGTGGCACAGACTTTAGTCTGTGATTCACAGGCTAAAGCCTGTGCCACCTGCTGCCTATGCCACTTCCAAATTGACCGTCGCCACCGATAACGGGGGCAGGGCGATACGGAACGTGGCGCCATCCACGGCGACCTCGTGCGGCTTGACGGTAATACGGTCGGGATGGTCGAAGCCGTTGACGGCGTTCAGATCGCTATTGTGGAGGATTTGGGCGGTGCCGCGCCGGGCGGAGGCGCCACGCAGGGCGCATTCCACATCCATGGCGGTGTCGGCACGCGGATTCACCAGGGTGACGACCATTTCCGGTCCCAGGCGCGATGCCGACAGCGACAAATCGGGCGGCGGGTCCAGCTGCCCGCGGCCGCGATTGTAGTCGCCCAGCTTGGGCCCATCGGTTTCCACCTGGAGGGCGGTCTTGGCGCGGTGCGCTTTGAACAGCATAAAGGCGTAGTAGGTGGTGGTGCGCACGGTGGCGGCGCCTTCCGGACCATCGGTGAGCAGCACCGATTGCAGCACGTTGACCATCTGGGCGATGTTGCACATGTAGAGCTTGTCGGCCTGGCGGTTGAACAGATTCAAGCCCAAGCCGGCAGCCACGGCGCTGCGCATAGTGGATTGCTGCCAAAGGCGGCCACGACGCTGCTCGTCTTCGCGCGGAATGCGGTCCCAGACGCCCCATTCGTCGAGAACCATGCCGATGCGGCGTTGCGGATCGTAGCCATCGAGGAGAGCGCGCTGCTGAATGACGGCCTGCTCCACGTGGGGGAAGATGTTGAACTGGGTGTTCATGGCCTCGTCGGTGAACTTTTCGGGCGGCAGGGTGCCGTTTTCGTAGAAGTGCATGGAGAAGCCGTCGGGCAAGCGTCCGGCCAGAGTTTCCAGAAAACCATGGGTCCAGCGAGTGTCGTTGCCGCTCGGTCCGCAACCGACCAGGAAGGGGCGAGTGCCGCCAAAAGTGGGTGCGAAGTTGGCGTACCGGCGGAACTCCCCGGCCGCGGCCTCGGGCGTAAACCGGCCGCCACAACCCCACAATTCGTTGCCCACGCCCCAATACTTCACGCCGAAGGGGGAAGGCGAACCGTTGGCGGCGCGCTCATCGGCCAGGGTGCTGGCGGAAGGTTGGTTGCAGTATTCCATCCAATCGCGCATTTCGCGCGGCTGGCCGGTGCCCACGTTGGCGGCGAAATAGGGTTCGGCGCCGATGAGCCTGCAAAAAGCCACGAACTCGTGGGTGCCGAAGCTGTTGTCTTCCACGTAGCCGCCCCAATGGATGTTGACGCGCTTAGGCCGCTTTTCGGCCGGGCCGATGCCGTCGCGCCAGTGATAGTCGTCGGCGAAGCAGCCGCCCGGCCAGCGCAGAACCGGCACGCCCAGCTCTTTCAGGTAGGCGACGGCATCCTTGCGAAAGCCGTCGATGTTGGGGATGGGCGACTTGGGCCCGACCCAAATGCCGCCGTAGACGCAGGATCCCAGGTGCTCGGCGAAGTGGCCGTGGAACTCCGGCCGTACCGTGCCGATTTCGCTATCGACGTGGATGACGGCTTTCTTTTTGGCAGCGGAATCGCCGAAGATTCCCTGCGGCAGCAAAGCGGCAAGCGTGGCCGCGGCGCCGGTGCGGGCAAAGTCGCGCCGGCTGAGGCGTTCGAGCATAGCAAACATGATAAGGGGGTGAGGGGCGCGCCGCAAGCGTCTAGAAGCGGGGAAAAGCCGGGCGCCGGCTCAGCGATTCAGAATCGCTTCCTGATTCACCACGTTGATATAGCGGCCGTGCAGTAATGCGTCTCTTACGATGAGAGCCGATTTCGTCCGCATCTCGACCATGGACTCCCGTGAATAAAACGCGCTGTGCGGGGTCGCGATGCAATTGGGGAACGTCAGTAACTCGCTTACTCCGGATGGTTCGTTCTCGAGTACATCCAAGGCGGCGCCGGCGATCGCGCCCCGCGACAGCGCGTCGACGAGCGCCTCGTGCGAGATCACCGGACCGCGGGCCGTGTTGACAAGGTACGCCGACTTCTTCATCCACGTCAATTCCCGGGTGGCGATCAGGTGGCGGGTTTCCTCGCTCAGCGGTACGTGAACCGAGACCACGTCGGCAACCGACAGCAGTTCCTCAAGACTCGAGCTGCGCTGCACGCCGATGGCTTTCTCGTACCCGGACGCAAGGTAAGGATCGTAGAAGCGCACGTCGAAACCGAGCGCCTTGGCGCGCAGGGCCGCCGCCGTACCGATGCGTCCACAGCCGACGACTCCGAAAACGCGGCCGCGAATTCTCCAGCAATCCAGGCCAACCCGCCATTCCCAGCCTCCCTTCGACACGTCGGCCATCAGCGGCCTAAGCTGGCGAATCAGCGCCAGCGTCAGGGCCATGGCATGGTCGGCGACCTCTTCGGTTCCGTAATCCGGCACATTCGCCACTCGAATGCCGCGCGCGCCGGCCGCGGCTATATCCACGTTGTCGAACCCCACGCCGTTCCGGACAATCAGCCGTGTCCTGGAAAGTTTGCTAAGAACGTCGGCGGTGAACTGTAAATGGTGCCAAAGGATGATGGCGTCGGCACGGCTCGAATACGGTTCGAATTCTTCCTCGGAGCGGAGCAGCACGAGCCGCACGTCCGCGCAGTCCCGCAGGACGCCTTGCTCGATACTGTCGTCGTCGCCGTGAGACACATCCGAGGAGTCCACAATGTAGACTTGGTATCGTTTGCGGACGTTGTCGTTCTCGGGTACTGCCGGCCCAGACCCGGGCTCGCCCGGCCGCGAAGGGTGCTCTCCGGCGCGGGGATTGTCTTTTCTATCGGGAAGCTTCATGGCGGTTACCCGACGGCTCCGGCCTGTCTCCGGCGGCTCGCGCAGGTGTCCTCGAGGCACGGGCAAGGGACGTTCTGATATGTCACGGCACGATTTTAGCCGCACGGCGGCCGAAGTGTCAAATTCATTAGTTGGCCAATCCGGCGAGTACTCGCGCCATTTTGCCTGACACTCGCGGCATCCTTAACGCCGGGTGCCTAACCCCGAAAGCCTGAGTTGACATGTCAGGTGTTGTGAGCGAACCTTTGTAGAGAAGGCATGACGGACGCGTTGATCACCTCGCCTCTTCGCTTGGAAAAGGCCAGCTTGGCGGAACGAGCCTACCTGTCCGTTCGGGAGAGGATTTTGAAGGGTGAGCTGCGCCTGGGCACAACGCTGTCGCGGCGTAAGCTGGCATCCGAGATGGGCTTCAGTCTGATACCTGTATCCGAGGCGCTGCAACGTCTCGAGGCGGAAGGTTTGGTCACGAGCACGCCCCGGGTCGGCACAAAAGTCTACCTGCCGACCATGGACGATATCCGCGAGCGATACACGGTTCGTGAAGCGCTGGAAAGCCAGGCCGCGCGTCTGTTTTCCGAAAAGGCTACCACGGTCGAGAGGAAAGAATTGTGCCGCATGGCTGAGCACATGGACGCGCTGTTCAACCGCCGCGCGTCCGCTCAGGATGACTCCGAATTCCTGTTCGCCGTGCAGGTCTACCACTTCCAGCTTCACATGCGCATAGCCGAGTGCACGGGTTGCCGGTTTCTGGTCAAGCTGATCGAGCAAACCCACGTACTGATGTTCAACTGGGTTTGGGACCTTGCCGCCAGGCGCCCAGCCTTGCCGCCTCGCTTTCACCGCGACCTGATCGACGTGCTCGTGGATACAGATCCAAAAAGGTCCGATGCCGCGATGCGGAAGCACATTCGTTACGGCCTGAAAGGGATTATCCGGGCAATTGAACCGCCGGCTTGATCCGGTCCGGGGGCCGCGGTGCGGTTTGTGGGCGGCCGCGACCGCGCCTCTTTTCAGCTCCCGGCCTGGACTGCATCCCGATGATGCAGCTTGACTTTGAAGCCCGCCGCGCGCAGATTCCGGTTGATCTCCTCGGCGATCATGACGGAGCGGTGCCGCCCTCCAGTGCAGCCGAAGCTGATGGTGAGGTAACTCTTCCCTTCGCGAATATAATACGGCAGCAGGTACAGCAGCAATTCCGTGATTCGCTTCGTGAATTCCACCGTCTGCGGAAAGCAACGGATATAGCGGGCCACCGCCGGGTTCTGCCCGGTCAGGCGTTTGAACTTCGGTATGTAGTTCGGAATGCCCGGGCCGCAGGAGGGAGCACGTGTGCGTGAGATGGTATGCCCCCCACGGGGGTGGTCCAAACCGTCCGCCACCAGTGTGCATAAGGTACGTGTGGGTGAATAAGTGCACGGGTTAGCTTCAATCATGTAGCGACCAGGGTAATACCGACCCTTCTCGGCAGGCAAATACGCGCGGCGTCAGATCTCTCGACATCGTCCCTGTCGGCTCAACTGCGGCGTCGCCTGAGCAAAATCGACGACAGCCACCCGCGGTTTCCGGCGACCCAATTGTAGATCGGATGTCCGAGGAGACGGCTGAATACCGGCACGTAAAACAACGGAATCTGCCACCATAATCCCGGCACGCGCAACACGGCGTAGCGATAAGCCTCGAAGCCCGGCAGCGCCCGCCCGTCGGGCAGCACCAGATAGAGCGCCTTCTCCATTTGCGCGTCGCTGACCACCGGCGAGGGATTTTTGCGGAAATCCCTATTAACTCGGGCTCTTGTGGGGTTTCTGATTCGGCGTGTGTTTCTGATGGGCTTATCTTTGCAGGTTCGCCAATTTCATTCTTGAGAGAATGCATAGTTTTCTCTAAAAACCGCTCAAATCCCACTTTGGCTTTATTTGATGAGCCGCCTATATGCAAGACTACACCGTCTGTTTCCTGAGCGTTCTTTTCCACTGCCACCCACACATACCGATGTGGAAAGGCCGCAAGCAGCACGCCAAGCATTATGAAACCGAAGGC
>JBKQVG010000404.1:0-53227 GCA_052325345.1 Bryobacteraceae bacterium | reverse complement strand
GGGGCCGGGATATGCTGCACCGCCACTGCCGTCGGAAGCGACTCCACCTACGGCGCCACCTCCCTCATCTGGTGGATCTGAGCAACAACAGCCGGATTCACTGGAATAATTACGCCGATGCGATCATGGAGCTGATCGATACCCTGCTGCCCGGTGACGATCCCCGCTACAGCGGCTATCTGATCGGCTACGGCAACCAGGCCGAGATGCTGGTGAACACCAGCCGCGATGCCGACAAGCTGGTGGCGGCGGTGCGGCGCATGAAGCCCGGCGGCTCGGCGGCGTTCTACGATGCCCTTTACATGGCCTGCACGGACCGCACCTTGATTCAGGGCGAACCCTATCAGCCGCGCCGCGTGGTGGTGGTGATCGGAGATGGACACAACACCACCGGAACCAAGGGACTCAACGAGATGTTGGAACTGGCCAAGCGCAACCTGATCACGATTTTCGGTCTGAGCACGCAGGCTTTCGGTTTCGACAACGCGGCGCAGGACGATCTGGAGCGTCTGGCCACCGAAACCGGCGGTCATGTGGAATACCCGCTGGATTCGCTCTACAAGGATGTATCGGGGTATTTGTCGCATCCCACCGATGCCGGCAACTACATATACGAAGCCGGCACCGGGGGCTACGCGGCCCAAATTGCCAGCGGCATTACCAATGCCGTGTCGGGAATCGCGGGCGATGTTGCCACCCAGTACGTGATTCGCTACGTCCCCGATTTCGGCGACGACCCGAGGCCCAAGGTGTTTCGGCATATCAAAGTCGCGCTTCCCAATCTTCCGGGTGTGAAGATCCGGGCCCGCGACGGTTACTACCCCGACCTGCCGCCGGTTGTAGGTCCCAGCCGCTGAAGAGGAGCTTTCAGCGGCCGGCGATCTGCGATCGGCTCCGGTTTGGCTGAAAGCGGACGGCTGACAGGTGCGGCCAATGGCGTTATACTACCAGTGCATTTCAGAGACCTATGAGGAGCCCCCGATGAGCACGGTGCTCACCGCCGGTCCGGAGCGGCAAGCCAGCGAGGACGACGGAGAATTGGCCGCCCTGGCGGGCCGTTGTCACTATTACATGGCGTTGATGCGCGAGGTGGAAGACCGCATCGAGCGCAAACTCTACCGCCAGGGAAAAATCGTCGGCGGGGTGTACGTGGGCCGCGGCCAGGAAGCCATTCCGGTCGGCTCGGCGCTGCACGCGCTGCCCGACGATGTGCTGCTGCCGTCGCATCGCGATATGGCCGCGCTGTTCATCCGCGGGGTACCGCTCGGCCGCGTCCTGGCCCAGTACATGGGCCGGGTGGACGGGCTGACCCGCGGCCGTGACGGCAACATGCACATGGGCGACCTGCAATATCGCGTGGTGGCGATTATCAGCGCGTTGGCGGCGACCGTGCCGGTGGCGGCGGGGGCGGCCCTGGCGCTCAAATACCAGGGTAAGGACGGCGTCGCATTCTGCTACTTCGGCGACGGCGCCACCAGCCGCGGCGACTGGCACGAAGGCGTGAACCTGGCCACCGTGCAGAAGCTGCCGGTCGTTTTTATTTGCAACAACAACCAGTATGCCTATTCCACCCCGCTCGAACTGCAGATGGCCTGCGCCAACGTGGCCGACCGCGGTCCGGCCTACAACATGCCCGCCGAGATTGTGGACGGCAACGACCCGCTGGCCGTCTACGAGGCTACCGGCCGTGCGGTAGCCCACGCGCGCGCCGGCTTCGGGCCCTACCTGCTGGAATGTAAGACTTTCCGCATGACCGGCCATTCGGCGCATGACGCAGCCCACTACGTGCCTCCCGAATTGTTCGAGCAATGGGAAAGACGCGACCCGATCGCGCGCCTTGAAACCCGCATGCTGGAAAACGGCTGGTCCGACCGCGCCGCGCTCGATGCCGCCCGCGCCCGCATCCGCCAGGAGGTGGACGAGGCCGTGGCGTGGGCCGAACGGAGCCCTTATCCGGACGCTTCCACGCTGCTGGACGACGTGTACGAGCACCCCTAGCGCCATGCCCACCACCTACCTGGAAGCCATCCGCGAAGGACTGTGGGAGGAGATGGAGCGCGATCCCAACGTGTTCGTGCTGGGCGAGGACGTGGGCGTTTACGGCGGCGCCTTCAAAGTGACCGCCGGCTTCCTCTCGCATTTCGGCGCGCGGCGCGTGGTGGATACGCCCATATCGGAATCGGCCATCGTGGGCGCGGCCATCGGCGCCGGGCTGATGGGCTTGCGTCCGGTGGCCGAAATGCAGTTCGCCGATTTTATTACCTGCGGTTTCGACCAGATCGTCAATTTCGCCGCTAAGTGCCGCTACCGCTGGAACGCTCCCGTGCCCATCGTGGTGCGCGCGCCTTCGGGCGGCGGCATTCACGGCGGCCCGTTCCACTCCCAGAACCCGGAAATGTGGTTCGTCAAGACGCCCGGCCTGAAAGTGGTTTGCCCGGCGACGGCGTACGACGCCAAGGGCTTGATCAAATCAGCCGTGCGCGATAACGACCCGGTGATTTTCTTCGAGCACAAGGGCCTCTACCGGCGTATCAAGGAAGATCTGCCGGCGGGCGATTACACCGTGCCCATCGGCAAAGCCAAGGTCGTCCGCGAGGGCCGGCACTTGACCATCGTGACCTACGGCGCCATGGTGTGGACCGCTCTCGAAGCCGCCGGCGAACTGGCCAAGGAAGGCGCTTCCATCGAGGTGGTGGATTTGCGCACCTTGCTGCCGCTCGACCGCGAGACGGTGCTCGCCAGCGTCAAGAAAACCTCCAAAGTGCTGCTGGTGCACGAAGACACGCGCACCGGCGGCATCGCGGGCGAGTTGGCCGTCAGCATCACCGAAAGCATTTTCGAGTATCTGGATGGTCCCATCCTGCGCGTGACCGCGCCGGATACCCCGGTACCGTTCAGCCCCACGCTGGAAGAAGCGTTTCTGCCCAATACCGCGAAGGTAGTGGAAAAAGCGCGCTGGCTGTACAGGTATTGAGGGGGAAGATCCAACCGCGCCGCCTACGCTTTCCCCGCGATCGCCGCCCTTACGTCCTTGAGCGATAGCATCAGATGCAGAGTGCCCGCGGGAAACTCCTCAAAGTTGAAATGTTCGTAGAACGCCTTCGCCTCGGTGTCGATCGCGTGGACCAATATGGCGCGCGCCCCAACAATCTGCGCGGCCGATGCGATTCGGTAGAAGGCGTCCTTCAGCAGGGCGCTGCCCAGACCGCGACCTTGCTCCGTGCGGTCGACGGCCAGTCGCGCCAGCAAGATCACGGGAATCGGATAACCGGGAGGCATCTCGGCGGTAATGCCCGGCGGGCAGTCCTGCCGATCCACGGAGCCCACGGTGAGCGAATAGTAGCCGACCACGGGTCCGTTCCGTTGCACCACGTAGGTTTGCGAGGAATCCGCCTCCTGATTCTTCAAAGCGTAACGTTTCAGAAACAGGTCGAGCGGGTGCTTACCGGATTTGAAGGTCCTCAACTGATGGTTGCGTGTGAGCTTCTCAACCTGCGACAGCGCCCCGCCAGCAGCAGTAGAATCGACAGTTTCCGACACGGTGCCCTCGTGAGAAACGACGAAGCTAGCACAAATCCGCTTGAGCTCGACTTCCAAAATCGCCGATTCCGGCGTACAATGTATGTACGGAGAATCTCCCAATGCCTTCAACCTCCAAAGCACCCCGATCGCGACGCCTGAATCTCAGGACGTCGGCGCAACAGGAAGATCTGATGCGACGCGCCGCCGGGGAGCGGGGCGAGAGTTTGACCAGTTTCATCATCCATAGTGCTTGTGCGGAGGCGGAGCTGACGCTTGCCGACCAGCGTCACTTTTCCTTAAACGCGGACCAGTGGAACGCCTTTGTTGCTGCTCTGGATCGTCCAGCCCAGCCAAAGCCTCGGCTGCGCCGGTTGTTTGCCGAGCCTAGCGTGCTCGAACCACTACCTTCCTGATCCAAGGGCCCCCTGGCGGAAGCTGCAGGACAGCCCCTTGCAGGCGAAAACGCCTGCTCCACAACGTACGATCCCCTGTTGCCAACCTCCGCGCTCCATCATACAATCTCTAGTAGCCTAAAGGTGATTGGGCGGAAGCCATGACTATATCCGTTAAAGCCGAGTACGCTTTGCAAGCAATTCTGGACCTGGCGATGCAACCTCCAGGCGAGCCGGTGAAGATCGCCGACATCGCCCGGCGCCAAAAAATTCCGCAAAAGTTTCTGGAATTGATATTAGTAGGCCTGAAGCAGGCGGGCTTTGTCGAATCGCGCCGTGGCGCCGAGGGAGGCTACCTGCTGGCTCGCCAGCCCGAGCAGCTTACGGTGGGCGAAGTGCTGCGCTTCGTGGAAGGCCCGCAGCAAGGCAAGGGACGCGCCCGCCGCCGGGCGGAGACGCCCTTTTCCGACATGTGGAAAAGAGTGGACAGCGCCGTGGCCGAGATTCTGGAAAAGACCACGTTTGCCGAGCTGGTGCGCGCCTGGAACGAAAGGCAACGCCAATATGTCCAAAACTGGGAGATCTGACGGTGAGAATATTTAACGACAACTCTCTGAGCATCGGCAATACGCCTCTGGTTCGCCTGAATCGCGTCACGGGCGGCGCCAAGGCTACCGTATTAGCCAAAATCGAGGGCCGCAATCCGGCCTATTCGGTCAAGTGCCGCATCGGCGCGTCCATGGTTTGGGATGCTGAAAAGCGCGGCATCCTCAAACCGGGCAAGGAACTGATCGAGCCCACCAGCGGAAATACCGGCATCGCGCTGGCCTTTGTGGGCGCCGCGCGCGGCTATCCGGTCACGCTCACCATGCCGGCAACCATGTCCGTGGAACGGCGCAAGGCGTTAAAGGTGCTGGGAGCCCACCTGGTGCTGACCGAAGGCACGCTGGGAATGGCCGGCGCCATCGCCAAGGCCGAAGAGATCCATGCCTCCGATCCGGATCGCTACGTCATGTTGCAGCAGTTCAAGAATCCGGCCAACCCTGAAATCCACTTCCGCACCACCGGCCCGGAGATCTGGGAAGACACCGGCGGCGCCGTGGACGTGCTGGTCTCCGGCATCGGCACCGGCGGCACCATCAGCGGCATCTCGCGCTATATCAAGCAGGCGCAGGGCAAGCCGATTCTGGCCGTCGGCATCGAGCCCCTCAACAGCCCGGTGATTACGCAGAAACTTGCCGGGCAGCCGCTCCGCCCCGGTCCGCACAAGATTCAGGGCCTGGGGGCCGGTTTCATTCCCGACACCCTGGACCTCTCGCTGGTGGACCGCGTGGAGCTGATCGGCAACGAGGAATCCATCGAGATGGCGCGCCGCCTGGGCAAAGAAGAAGGAATTCTGGCTGGCATCTCGTGCGGCGCCGCAACCGCCGTGGCCGTTCGCCTGGCGCATTCGCCTGAGTTCGAAGCCAAGACTATCGTCGCGATTCTTCCCGACGCCGCCGAGCGCTACCTCACCAGCGTGCTGTTCGAGGGAATGTTCGACGAGTAAGGTTTCAGAATAATGCGGGCGCGTTTCTGGGTGATAGGGGTGAGCGCGCCCGCTGTCGTAACGGGGATTTGATTAGTAGACGACGCACCCCGCGCCCGATGTTACAAGCACAGTTGCTTTTCCGCATTTCCGAAAGGGCTACTCCGGCTTGGCTCCTTAGAGCTATCCACCGCCGGAGCTACAATTGTGACTGGCATGCGGCTGCGCTCGATGTCCTTCCCCGGGTCGCGCTCGGTATTGTGGACGGCGGCGGTTGGGCTTTGCGCGGTTCTGCCTTACGGCTCGGCTCAGGAAGCGAAACCGGCCGAAAACCCCGCCATTTCGGCTCCTGAAGCGTCCCTAACGCTGGAAAACAACGGCCGGCCGATGGCTCTCGCCTTCCGCTGCACCGCGGAAGATATTCGCTGGGCCGGACTCAGTTGTTCGGAAGACGACCCCTGCCCGATATTCCTGGAGCTTTCTTCCGCGGAGCCGGTTGGGACGCGTTTGATTGTCACCGGAAACATCCACGCCGAAGCGGAAACTCTCTATTCCGTCCTGCTGGCGACGGACGATGCCGGCAAGACATGGAACGAGGCCTTCGAAAGACTCCGCGGCGCCGGCCTGGATCGCATCGATGCGCTCGACGCTTCCACCGCCTGGGTTTCGGGACAGGAGCTGTTCCCCATTCCGCAGAATCCGTTTCTCCTGGCCAGTTCCGACGGCGGCAAGAGCTGGGAGCGGAAGCCGGTTCTCAATGAAGCGGTGGAGAACCGTTTCGGCAGCGTGCAGCAATTCCACTTTGCCAACAAGAACGACGGCAGCCTGATCGTCGACAGGGGTCCGGGCAACGGCGGAGATGCGGCTTTTGCGCTTTACGAAACGCGCGACGGCGGAGAGAGTTGGCAACCGAAACAGGAAAGCAACAAGCCACTGACCCTCGGGCAACCCGCTCCCGCCGGGGAGTGGCGCATCCGGGTGGAAAGCGCCCCTCGCGCCTACCAGATAGAGCGCCGCCAAGGGGAAAAGTGGGTCCGCCTGGCGGCGTTCTCCGTCAACCTCGAGCCGTGCAAACCGCCTTCCGTCGAAAACGACGGTGGCCGCTGACAGCTTCGGCTCAGTCGCCCGCCGCACTGTCGGGCTTGGGACCGAATCCCCATCCCATTTCGCCGAGCGCGGTCTGGACTTTGTCCCAATTGGTGCGAACCACCGAGATCGCCAGCATCAACAGGATCAGGCACACCGCCGCCACCACGGTTTGGCTTACCGTGAGGCTGTTCTTGAGGAACCAGAACCAGCGGCCATACACCAGCTCGATGTGCACCCAGTAGACCAGCAGCGAAGTGGTGCCGAACTGCCGAACCCAGCTCCAGCCGTCCTTGGTGCCGTAGCGGGTCCATAGAAACGCCATGGCCACGAGGATCAGCAGCACGCCCACCTTGGTCAGAACCTGCGCGGGGCTGTTGAGCCAGTAGTCGGACTTGGGATAGATGGAATACGGCAGGCCGGCGGCGTACTGGCAGGCCAGAATCAACGCGCCTCCCAACAGCGCGCCCCACTGCATGGCGCGTTCCATGGCATCGGGAGGAACCACGCGAATCAGGCTGCCGGCGCTCATGCCGAAGGCCACGTACGCGCCCCACGGAAACAGGGCAAAATGCTGCAGGTCCGGCGCCAGGTAGTTCCGAAGCAGCCACGGCACGCCAGGCACGCTCAACTGCGACACCAGCGGCGCGGCCAGCGCGATTCCCAGGCCCAGCGCGGCGCAAAGCCGCACGCGCTCTCCAGTGCGAAACAACGCCATCACCGAAAACAGGGCGATGGCAAAGCCCATGGCGTTCAGAATATCGACTTTGAACAGGTCGGTCCAGGGAGCGGGAAACCCGAACAGCCACATCTGCAGGCGAAAGGCGAATGCCAGACCGAAGAGGTAGCCCGAGCGCCGGAACGCGGTAAAGACGCGCTCCACGGGAGAAAGTCCCTTGCGCACCGAACTATCCATCAAAAACGCCAGCGTCACACCCGTAAGAAACAGGAAAATGGCCGGAGGCATGCCGCCTAGAAACTGCGAAACGATGAACGCGCCGCCTGGATGCAATTCCGGCTTGAGAAACGAGTCGAAGGCGTGGCCCTGCAGCATAATAATCGCTCCAAGTCCACGGACCCAATCGAGATACTGCAAACGGACGGCACTGGCGCGGGGTTTCATAGCGGGGTATCAGTGAATTTGGGGGTAGGACTTCGCCGCATCCCTCGGCACTGTCAGTTCCACCGCCGATGGCGGCAGATTGGGATCGAGTTTGATGTTGGAATACATGGCGAGAATGTAATCGCCGCCTTCCTCGTATAATTTCTGCTGCACGGCAACCCCCGAGTCGGGCCCGCTCTCGGCTACCCAGATCTCGATCAGCCGGAATAATTTGGCGACGTCCGGCGACTTTGGAGTCAGTTCCAGGCGCACCGTCTTCTGGCCACCCACGGTCTCCTCGCCACCCAGCTTTACCGCGTATCCACTCCTTACATCCTCCGAGCTGCTGCCGAGGCCGATCAGGAGGAATTGCTGCACCAGGTTGTTCTTCCTGCCCAGTTCGTATATCTGCACGCTATTCGACTTGGGGATGTAGATTTCCGCCTGCCGTTCCTTGAAGTGAACGATCTTTTTGTCGGGCTTTTCGAAATGCATCAGGAATTCCATGGAGTGCAGCCTGGCACGACGTATCGCAATAGTACCCTGCTCGGTGTCGTCGTCATTAATGGCGGCCGTATGGGAGATCTGGGTTACATCCGCGGTCATTCCCTTAAAAGTACGCGCCGCCTGATCCATCTTCACGAACGCGGGCTGAAGCAAGTCTTCCGCCGAAACGGCGGTGGATCCGGCGACGAGTGTGACGAAAAACACCAGAATAGTTGAAAACCGAAACATGATGGCCTTATAGGGGCTGGCTCACGGCCGCGCGAAGGCCATGTATCCTTCAAGTTCGCCTTCCGCGTTCAGGATGGGCTCCACGCGAACGATACTTACGCGGTGGCCCCCGGATCGCCTCTCCAGGAGTTCCGTGAGCCTGGCAATCTGCCGTTCCCGCGGCACGCTGGAGAGAAGCTCGCTATCGATGAAAAAAGACGAGCCGCCATTGCCGGAGGGCAGCATGGCGATGTTGCTGGGCTTGGGCTGATCGCGAAACCACGCGCGCGGCGTCAGGAAAATAAACGCGACGATAATTCCCACCATGACGTCATACTGCCAACTGGCGCGGGGAAAATCCCATAAGATGAAACGCTTGAACATCGGGCCACCTTTATTTTATCAGGCATCGCACCCTTACAAAACCACCGCCGGATGATAGAGATTGGGCAGGACGGACTCGCCGATGGCGACCAGTTCTCCTTGGCGGGTGATCGCCTTCACATAACGCGAGGCCCCTGGCGAACGAAACGGAGAGGCCGGAAAGTTGCGCCCGTGGCGAATCTGCGCGGCTACGGCATCGTCGATATACACGCTGGGAAAGCCGGGGAGGAGCTGGCCCGCCGGCACCAATGCGTCCACCAGGCGCTCGTCCGCGGCCAGGGCCTCCAATTGAGCGATGGTCCGCGCCTGTTCCATTCCGAACTCGCCGCTGGAGATGCGCCGCAATTGCTCGATATGCGCGCCGCAGCCCATTGCCTGGCCCAGTTCGTGGGCGATCGAGCGGATGTAAGTGCCAGCCGAACAATGCGCCCGCAGCCCGACCATGGACCCTTCGATCCCCAGCACTGCCAGCTCATAAACGTGAACCGTCACGGCTTCCAGTTCCACCGCGACCGACTTTCTGGCCAGATCGTAGGCGCGCCGCCCGTTCACCTTCTTGGCGGAAACCGGCGGCGGCGTCTGGCGAAACTCGCCGCGAAATCTCTCCAGTTGCGCCTCCAGCCCGGCTGGGTCGATGACAGGCTCGACCTGAGCGCTGCTGGGCGCCCCGGCGCGGTCGTAGCTGTCCGTGGACCATCCGAAGCGCACCACACCTTCATAAACCTTGTCGCTGCGAGTGTAAAACTGGGCCAGCCGCGTGGCGCGTCCGACCACCAGCGGCAGCACTCCCGTGGCGATCGGATCGAGCGTCCCCAAGTGCCCGACTCTCTTGGTCCCGACAATGCGCCGCGCCTTGGCGACTACGTCGTGCGAGGTCCAACCCTCGGGTTTGTCGATTACGATGACTCCGTCCATGGTCTCCCTGGGCTCTTGCAGCGGCGCCGTTCGGCCGCACCTTAATGCTAACGCGCATTCGGGCGGGACATCGGAGCAGCGATCCGTTGAGTCTGCTATGCTACCGGCAGGTGCCATGAACACCACGGGCAGAATCCAAAGCAGAGGCCAGGTAACCATCCCGACCGCCGTCCGGCGGCGGGCGGGCCTCGCCAAGGGCGACCTGGTGAACTTCACTTTCCTGCGCGGCAAGATCGTGATGACTCCGAAATTAGCGCTCGACAATACCGCAGTTTCCACTCCCGACGACGAGTACACGTTGGCGCAGCGACGGGTCATCGATGTCAGGCTGGCCAAGGCTGACGCCGACATCAAAGCCGGGCGCGTATCGAAAGCGTTTTCAGACCACGGCGAATTCATCGCCGCCCTCGATAGAGAAGCCGCCAGGCTATCCGCCAGGAAAACAAAACGCCGGGCCAAATGAGGCTCCGCTGGACCTCCCATTTCGCGCGGGCCTACGGCAAAGCGCCTAAAGATATCCAAACAGCGTTTGGCAAGCAGTCGTTGCTCCTACTCCAGAACCTCCGCCATCCTTCACTCCGCGCGAAGAAATATGATGAAAGCAAAGATCGGTGGCAGGCGCGGGTGACAAAAGACTGGCGTTTCTACTTCCTCATTCAAGACGACACCTACATCCTGCAAGACATCGCCCGCCACCCGAAATAGGGCATTTATGTTCTTGAGGCAACCACGCTATCTGGTGAGCCGGTAGCGCATCGGCCCACCGACATAAACGCCCCTCATCGCCCCTTCTTCGCCGTGCAAATATATCCCAGCGTGAAGTTCCTGTCCCGGTCAAGAAAATCGAGGAACGGCAGAGCCAGCGCCGGCGGCGCCAGCAGCGCCGCGGCGGGAAGAAAGCCCAGCCAGCGGACGCCGCCGGTGAAGAATTGCAGTCCGTTGAGCAGACGCCGCGCCAGCAGCCGGAAGTAGCCGCCGGCGGGTTCGAGCGCCACGATCTCAAAACCCGCGGTTTCGAGTAAATAGGCCAATCCATGGCGCGTGTAGCGAAAGTAATCGTGCGGCGCCTGGTGCACTTCCCAATCCTGCGGGGCGGCGACCAGCAGGGCCGCGCCGGGCTGGAGCGTGCGCGCGATTTCCCGCAGCGCGCGCCCGGGCTCGCGCAGGTGCTCGATGGTGACGATATGCAGCGCCGCGTCGAAAGCCCCCGTCCGGAAAGGCAGCGCGGTGAGGTCGGCCACCACGTCCAGCCGGCTGTAATCCCAGCCCGCGTCGCCCACCGCCAGGTCCACGCCCACGTAGCGCTGGCGCTCGAACCGGCCCGCGTATTGGCCCTCGCCGGCGCCGGCGTCGAGCACGCGAGCCTTCTCGGGCAGGTTGCCGGCGAAGGTCGAGACCGATTCTTCGATGCGCGCTTCGAAATAGAGCACGTGGCGGCGCAGCCACTTCGGCAGGCGATAGGCCAGGCTGGTGTAGCTCACCGTTTTCGCGCCTCGATCATCACCGTAGATCCGTCCCCGCACGCCGCTTCCGCGGCCGCAAGCGGCAGCGCCGCGGCCATCAGGGCGAAGTAGACCAGATCCTTCGCCAGGCGCATGCCGCCGCTCTCGCGCACGCCGCGCACGCGCCGCGCCATGGGGTCGAGCCCCGGCGCCACGCTGCTGGCCAGGCCGGCGGGATTGTCGCGCAGCGAAAAATCCTTGCGCCGCACCACCGTGAAACCGCAGCCTTCCACCAGTTGCAGAAGATCCCGCGCGCGGAAATTCACCAGGTGACGCGGCACATCCACGCCGTTCCAGCGTTTCCCCAGCAGCCGGAACTGCCAGCAAGCGCTGTTGGGAACCTGCGCCACCAGCCGCCCATCGGCTTCGAGCAGCTCGCGCGCGGCGGCCAGATAAGCGCGCGGATCGTAAACGTGCTCCAGCACGTGGAACATGGTGACGCAGCCGAAATGGCCGGCCCGCAGCGGGGCGTTATCGAGTAGCCCGCAGACCGAGGGCACCCGCTGGCGCTTCCAGGCGATGGCCGCCGCTTCGGCCGAGTTATCCAGGGCGGCCACGTGAAAGCCCCGCCGCCGCATCATGGCCGGAAACAAGCCTCCGCCCGCGCCTACATCCAGCAGCGGACCGCCGCAACCGCTCCCGGCCATCGCGCGTGAAACGAAGTTCACATGGTCGCGCAGCACCGTGCGCCGGTAGAACTCCTCCAGGCGGCTGGCCGCGTTCCGGCCGGGCGCGAACCAATAGTTCTTGGGATAGTAGCGCCCCAGCTCCGCGGGCGCCGGCTGCGGGTCCAACCGCATCAGGCCGCAGCCGCCGCAGCGCACTACCGCGAATTCTTCGTCGGTGGTCCGGTAGAGCCGGTCGGACGCGCGAAACAATTCCGAGGATTCAGGCGAGCCGCACAGAAGGCACGCGCTCATGCCACTTCCCTCAACGGGAGGCGGTGAGCCCACAGCAAGCCGCGCAATTGCGCCGGAGTGAGCCGCCGGATGCGCCGGATGGCGGCGCGTTTTCGCAACATCCGCGGCGCCAGCCGCAACGCCGCCACTTCGCCGCGCAGAAGGGCGTAAGCCATGGTCCACTTGCCGCGCCAGCCGGGGAAGTGCGCCGTATCGCCGCCGCCGCGGCGGGCAAGCACCATGCCGGCCGCCAGGCGCACCAGGAAGAATACCGGGTTGAGCCACAGCAGGCTCCAGGGAAACAGCTTCATCGCCAGCAGCAGGCGGTTGCGCTCGATCAGCTCCAGCCGCCAGGCCGAATCCTTGCCCAGCGTCGCGCCACGATGGTGCCGCACCACCGCTTCGGGCGCGTAAAGACACCGCCAGCCGGCGATGCGCCCGCGCAGCCCCAGTTCGGCGTCGTCTCCGTAAGCGAAGAAATCCTCGTCGAAACCGCCGATACGGTCCAGCATTTCCTTGCGATAGAGGGCCGCGCAGCCGTCGGGCCATAGCACCTCTTCTTCCCGGTCGAACTGCCCGCCATCGGGCGCACCCGTGCCGCGCCCCCGGTTCTGCCCGTCGGGAAAAATGAGGTGCCCGGCTTTGTCGATGCGCCGCGGGTCTTCCCACATCAGAACCTTGCTGGCCGCCATGCCGATATCCTCCCCTTTGCAGCAGGCGCGCGCGAGCGCCGCCAGCCATCCCGGCTCCGCTTCGGCATCGTTATTTAAAAGCGCGATAAATTCCCCGCGGGCCACAGCTATGCCCTGGTTGTTGGCGGCGCAGTAGCCGCGGTTGTCCCGGTTGCGGATCACGCGCGCCCCGAATTCGGTTTCCGCCAGTTCCGCCGAGCCGTCGGCCGATCCGTTGTCCACCACAATAGTTTCGAAATCCACCCCGGCCTGCCCGGCGAGCGACCGCAGGCAAGCGCGCAACAACTCCCTCCGGTTCCAGTTCACAATGATGACGGAGATCAACACACCATGCTAACAGCCGCCGCGCCAATGCTGGCTACAAGCATTTCCGCAACAGCTAGGCGGAACGCATCGGGCCTGAGATAATGGAGTTGAGGGGCGCCATGCAGATCACGTTGGAACTGCCGGAAGACATCGCACAGGGTCTCGGATCCCGATGGAAGGATCTGCCTCGTGCGGCGCTTGAAAGCCTGGCACTCGAAGGGTACCGGTCGCGGGCGCTGACGGCGGCTCAGCTTCGCCGGCTGCTCGGTTTTGAAACGCGAATGCAGGTGGACGCCTTTTTGAAAGACCACGAAATCTACGATTTCACGGCGGCGGATTTCGACCAGGACCGGGAAACGCTCCGCCATCTCCGAGCGAGAGAGGCTAAGCGCTGAACGGGTTCCCGAAATGGTTGTCATCGCGGACACTTCGCCAATCAACTATCTCATTCTGATTGATCAGATCGATCTCCTGGCGCGGCTCTACCACCGTATCCTGATTCCACCTGCCGTCATGGCGGAACTGAAGCATCCGCTTGCACCGAGACCTGTGCGAGACTGGGCCGGTGATACGCCGGATTGGCTGGAGATTGTCAGCCCAAAAAGCAGTCTGACACTGTCGCACCTTGACCTGGTGAAAGCGAGGCGATTGCTCTTGCAACTGAAATACATGCAGAACTGCTCCTCATCGATGAGTTGGCAGGACGGCAGGAAGCCACCGGCAGAGGGCTGAAAGTCGCCGGCACGCTCTCCGTTCTCGATGAAGCGGACCAGGCTGGCTTCGTCAATTTCAACCAGGCTGTCGCCGAACTGCGAAAAACCAGCTTCCGTGTGTCTCAAGCGGTCCTCTCCGAGATTAAGCAAAAGCGTTCTCGGTGACCTCGCCGCGCGGCCCATTGCCCACTCCACCTGCCCCTACCGTGGTGGCCCCGTTTGACAGCAGGCAACTGCGAACTCGTAACCTCATGCAACATCCTTCTCTGGACCGGGTGGGTACCCGAGAGTAGTATTTACGATTGATGTCTGGGAGCCGTCTTCATGCACCCAGATCCACTGCAACCGCAGCATTATTCGAGAGTCGTCGGAATAAGAGCCGGCCGGGACCTTTCTGAGCAGAAGGGCCTTTACATGAGCCATGCTATTGTCGCGACATTCGAGTGGACAGTCTTCAATGACGCCCGAGTAGTATCCCAAGAACCTGAGCCACTCTTTTTGATTCTGCACGAGATCACAATTAATCTGTTGTGACCGGTAAAATCGCTCAAGTTCTTCCTTGAACGTTTCGAATCCAGCCATATCGAAAGAAGCAGCGATATTGGCGATGTAGTCCTGCATCGCGTTAGGGTTGGCTGCAAGATCGTCGGGCCTTGGAGGCAGGGACATGGTCGCAGCTACGGTGGTATCGAAGGGCTCAATAATCATCCGCGCCGTCCGTCTATCGAGAATCGGGTGCATAGCCCAGTCGCAAAAGAAGATGAGTTGCCGATATTCGTGTTTTAGACCCAATAGCTCTACGAGCTTCCGGGTTTCAACAAGGATGTATACCACCTGTCGCTCCGAAGTGATCGGTTCCGACAGTTCCCGATTGAGTTTTTCGATGATGACGGGTCGACCCATGGTTTCATTACCTTAACAGCAACCGCCTCAGCTAACAACCCTCATTCCAACTTGCCCTTCGCGGCGACCAGCGAACCTCTCCCAGTACCCTTCTTCGAAGGCTCCGCACTCTCGCATCCTCGGCGGAGCGCCGGCGCGGCTCCAAAAAGCCTGGACCTTCATCGAGCGGGCCGTCGTCTTATACGACTTGATAGTGACACCCGGAAGTTCGCGATTTGCCCGACCGCCCCACCCCTCCCTCTTGACATTGCTAATTCGTTAGTACTATTCCTTTAGCATGTGCGGCCCAACGTGTGCCAAAGTCATTCTGTCGATCTGCTGTTCTCTCTGCCTGCCGGGTCAGGAGAAGCCGGCCGGCCCGCAATCCCTCCTCAACGATGCCCGGGCCAGCTACATGCGCGGCGATTATGCCGCGGCCCGCAAGGCTCTCGACCAGGCCTGGAAGCTGGCCCAGGACCAGTTGCCCGAGGATAGTCCGGTGCGCTACGACGTGCTCAAACGCCTGGCGCTGGTGAATGCCGCCACCGGCAATTTCAACGACGCCGACATGTACCTGCAACTGGCCATCTGGTGGCGGGAGAAAGTCAATGGGGCCGCCGATCCCAGGATCGCCGACGACCTGATCCAGGGCGCGGCCTACTGCCGGGCCATGAAGGATTTCGATCGCGGCATGGCCATGCTCAAGCGCGCCATGGAGATGCACCGCGCCGCCGCGGCCGGCGTGGATAACGTGGCCGTGGCCAACGATTACAGCCGCATGGCCGAAATCGACGTCGACCGGCACAGGCCCGTGGACGCGGTCGGCGCCCTCAACCTGGCCATCGCCATCCGCGGGAAACTCACCGGCCCGCTCGATCCCAGCGTGGTGCCCGACCTCGACCGGCTCGGCCCGGTCTACATTTCGCTCGGCGAATACGCCAACGCCGAATGGATCTTCCGCCAGGCGCTGCTGATTCGTGAGAGCATCTACGGCGGCAAGAACCCCGACCTGATCGCCACGGTCGACGGCCTCGCCTACGCCCTGTTCGGCGAAAAGAAGTACGACGAGGCCGATCCGCTTTATCAGCGTCTGCTCGGCCTCTGGGTGGATTCGGTGGGCGAAAAGCATGCCATGGTGGCCATGGCCCTGGACAAAATCGCCGTCTTCTACGCCGAGCAGAAAAAATACCCGCAAGCCAGGGAGGCCAGCGGCCGCGCCAACGCCATTCGCTCCTATGGTCTGGCCGTCGGTCTGGCAAACGAGGCGGCGCGGCTCCTGCCTGCCAATCCCGGCGGCGCGCGCGACCTCTATCGGCGCGCCCTCCGCGTCCTCGATCCGCCCAACCCCATCTACGACGAGCTGCACACCAGACTTGCCGCCACCCTGGAGACGCTGAAACCGCGCAAGCCGGCCGCCAAAACCGCCGAAAAGACTTCGCGGTAAGCGCCCTTGGGGGCGGGAAACACCCGGGAGGCCGCAAACCTGGGTTGTCAGCCTCGCCGGAGCCGGTCGCGGAAAGCTTGCCCGCGTCCGGCTCGCGATGACGGCCCGCTTTGCGCTAACAATAGACTGAGTAGCGTAATGAAAAGCACCGGTCCCAGCCTGCCTTCCATACTTGTCGCCGACGACCAGCCGGACGTTCTGGAGGCGTTGCGCCTTCTCATCAAAGGGGAGGGGTACCGGGCGGAAACCGCCACTTCTCCAGCGGCGGCGCTGGCCGCCATCGAATCGCGCGATTTCGACGCCGTGTTGATCGACCTGAACTACGCGCGCGACACCACCTCGGGGCAGGAGGGGCTGGAACTGCTGGAGCGGATTCAAAACCTGGATTCGACGCTGCCGGTGATCGTGATGACGGCCTGGGGCTCGGTGGAGCTGGCGGTGGAAGCGATGCGGCGCGGGGCCCGCGACTTTATCCAGAAGCCGTGGGACAACGCGCGCCTGGCCACGATTTTGCGGACCCAGATCGAGCTCGGGCGCGCTTTGCGGACCGGTCAGCGCCTCGAAGCGGAAAATCGCGCGCTGCGGGCGGAACGCTTTCCGGAACTGGTGGCGCAATCGGCGGCCATGCGTCCCGTGCTGGAGGTGATCGCCCGCGTGGGCCCCTCGGACGCCAACGTGTTGATCACCGGCGAAAACGGCACGGGCAAAGGACTGGTGGCCAAAACCTTGCACAACGCTTCGCTGCGCGCCACGCGGCCGCTGGTGACGGTGAACACGGGCGGCCTGGCCGAGGGAATTTTCGAAAGCGAGCTGTTCGGCCACGTCAAGGGCGCTTTCACCGACGCCAAAACGGACCGCGTGGGGCGTTTCGAAATGGCCGATGGCGGCACGCTTTTCCTGGACGAGATCGCCAACGTCTCGCTGCCGCTGCAGGCCAAGCTGCTGCGGTCGCTCGAAACCGGCGAATTCGAGCGCGTCGGTTCGTCCAAAAACCGCCGCGTGGACGTGCGCGTGTTTTCCGCCACCAACGCGGACCTGAACGCGGCGGTCGAGGCCGGCCGCTTCCGCCAGGACCTGCTGTTCCGGCTGAATACCATCGAAGTCCACCTGCCGCCGCTCCGCGACCGCCGCGAAGATATTCCCCTGCTGGCCGCGCACTTTCTGGCCCAGCATACGCGCCACTACCGCAAGGCCATCGGCGCCTTTGAGGAAGCCGCCATGAAGGCCCTGCTGGCGCATACCTGGCCGGGAAACGTGCGCGAGCTGGACCACGCCGTGGAACGGGCGGTGCTGATGGCGCAAGGGGAGACGATCCGGGCGGCCGACCTGGGCTTGCGCACCGGACGCGAAGGGCCGCCCCGGCTGGAAGAGATGAGCCTGGAGGACGTGGAAGCGTTGCTGATCAAAAAGGCCCTGGCGCGGTTCAACGGCAATGTGAGCCACGCCGCCGAAGCCCTGGGGGTGAGCCGTAGCGCGCTCTACCGCCGGCTGCAACGATATGGACTGTCATGATGCAGGGTTGAGCCGATGGCTGCGCCGACGATGGCCCGTCACATCAAAACCGAAAGGTTGAGTTTCCAGGACCGCATTGTCCTGATGGCCATTCTGGCCGGGTTGCCGGGCTCGTTGTGCGCGCTGGTGCTGCTGTGGTCGGATGTGCGCGGCGGCAGATGGCTGCGCATTCTGGACGTGGGCGGAAAACCCTGGGTGCTGACGGTCCTGATCGCCGCGGTGTGGATCGGTGTGGCATTTGCGGTCCGCGAGCGCGTGGTTTTCCCGCTGCAAACCGTATCCAACCTGCTGGCGGCTCTGCGCGAGGGCGATTTTTCGGTGCGCGGCCGCGCCGCGCGGCCCAACGATGCGCTGGGCGAAGTGATGCGCGAGGTGAACAACCTGGGGAGCACGCTTCGCGAGCAACGCCTCGGCGCCATGGAAGCCACCACCTTGCTGCGTACCGTGATGCGGGAAATCGACGTAGCCATCTTCGCCTTCGACGAGCGCGAGCGGCTGCGCCTGGCCAATCGCGCCGGCGAGCGGCTGCTCGATGCCGGCCCGGAAGATCTGCTGGGCCGGAGCGCTAGGGAACTGGGGCTGGACGCCTGTCTCAACGGACCGGAGCAGACCACCTTCGAAGCGGTGTTTCCCGGCGGCGCCGGGCGCTGGGGCGTTCGCCGCACGCGCGTGCGCGAGCGCGGCCTGCCGCTGGAACTGGTGGTCATCAGCGACCTGACCAAGGCCCTGAGCGAGCAGGAACTGGAAGCCTGGCAGCGGCTGGTGCGCGTGCTCGGCCATGAGCTGAACAACTCGCTGGCGCCGATCAAATCCATTGCCGGTTCGCTCGAAAGCATGCTGGCGCGGGAGACCCTGGCCGAGGATTGGCGCGACGACACGCGGCGCGGGCTGGGCGTGATTACGTCGCGGTCCGACAGCTTGAGCCGCTTCATCGGCGCCTATGCGCGCCTGGCGAAGCTGCCGCGGCCGAGCCTGCAGCCCTTGAGCGTGGCGGAGGCCGTGGAACGGGCGGCGCGCCTCGAAACGCGCCTGCCGGTTGCGGTCCAAGCCGGCCCCCAGGTTACGGTGCAGGCCGATCCGGACCAGTTGGAACAGGTCTTGATCAACCTGCTGCGCAACGCCGCCGATGCGTCGATTTCGACCGGCGGCGCGGTGCAAATCGGTTGGAGACGCGACGGCTCGATGCTGGAGGTCCGCGTGATCGACGACGGGCCGGGCCTGGCCGGCACCGCCAACCTCTTCGTCCCGTTCTTCACCACCAAGCCCGGCGGCAGCGGCATCGGCCTGGTGCTGAGCCGCAAAATCGCCGAGAGCCACGGCGGCGCGCTGATCCTGGAAAATCGCGCCCGTACGTCCGGCTGCGTGGCGCGGCTGAGATTGCCGTTGTAGGGGAAGGGGTGCTGGCAGCCTCAGCCGAACAGCTCGCCATGTGAGCCGAACCGCGGCAAACGCAGGGTATCGGCGTCGGGCTTCCGATAGATGAGTAGCAGGTCGGGCTTGATATGGCACTCGCGGTAGCCCGCCCAACCGCCGATCAGGGCGTGGTCGCGGTTGTTCTCCGGCAAGACCCGATCGTTCAGTAGCAGCGCCACAACGGTTGACACAAGCGAATCTACCTCTTTGCGGTGGTGCGGCGTTGCCTTGGCGCGTTTGTAGTCACGCTTGAATGCCGACGACCGTTCAATCGTCCGCATTCAGGTCGGCCATCAGCGCAGCCGTGCTGGCGAAGCGTTTGCCCTTCCCCGCCTCAAGCTCGGCAATCGCTTTGCGAGTCCTCGCGTTTGGAACTTTGACTTCGAAGGGCAAACGACGCTCATCCACAATACGCAACATCAGCAGGCGGATGGCGTCCGAAATGGACAGCCCCATTGCCGCCAGAGCGTCGGCGGCACGTTCCTTGGTGGCGCTATCGATGCGAGCGCGAACATAGGTATCGGCAGTGCTAATGGCGATCCCTCCCTGAAGCCCGATTCTTCACTTCTTCATTGTAGTCGCGTTGTGACTACAGGGCAAGTTGACCTGACCTTAGCCAATGGCGCTGCGAGTTGCCGCCTGTAACCATACACGTTACACTTGTATGCGTGGCGATCAAAGGGTTTCGACACAAAGGAATCGAACGCTTCTTCGCCACCGGCACAAGGTCCGGGATTCAGGCGAAACACGCTGACCGGCTCCGCCTGATCCTCGGCCGCCTGAACGTCTCGACCGGCGCGCGCGATATGAACCTGCCCGGCTTGGATCTCCACCAACTTGGCGGCGCCAGGAAGGGCACGTGGGCCGTCAAGGTAAGCGGCAACTGGCGTGTAACGTTCACATGTGTCGGGAAGGACGTAGATCGCGTAGATTACGAGGATTACCATTGAGGCGACCATGAAAATGCATAACCCACCGCACCCCGGCGAGATATTGAGGCAACTGTGCCTGGAACCATTGAACCTGACGGTCACGGACGCCGCGCGAGCGCTCGGTGTAAGTCGGAAGGCGCTGTCGAGCATCCTGAATGGGCATGCAGGCATCAGTCCGGAGATGGCGGTGCGTCTCTCGATCGCTTTCGGCACCAGCGCGGAGAGCTGGCTCAACCAGCAGCTTCAGTATGACCTCTGGCACGCGGAAAAGAGCCGGAGGCTGCTCCGTGTGAGAAAACTGTCCGCGGCGTGACGTCGTAGTTAGAGAATATTAGAGGATATGAAGAGGCCACTTACTGAGCGCGAGGCCACTGCCCGCGGCGATACCGGCGAGATTCTTCCGGAGTATGATTGCAGCCGCGCTTCGCCTAACGAATACGCGTCGCGGTATGCCGCGGGAAGCGCCGCAGTAGTTCTGGAGCCCGATGTGGCCGCTGCGTTCCCAAGTCCAGGAGAGGCCAACGAGGCCTTGCGCGCCCTTGCCGGAATCATCCGGAAACATCGCTCCCGCCGCCCGGCGTCGCGACGCGAATTGTGAATGGCGCCTTTCGACCACGGTTCCGAAGGTCTCCGGACTTGCTGCCGGCGAGCACCTCTACATGAAGGGACTTCCCGTCAACATGGACCGCCGGGGCACTTCCGATTGAGTCATAGCGTTTCACGGGAGGAATCGTGCTTATATCTCGACGCCGGCCGACCAAAGCCATCCTCTGGGCCTTGGTCTTTCTGGCATCGGCCTTTCCGCACGCCAACCCTCACCCCGATCGTTGCCGTTTCCGCATCCATTCCGTGCGGCATCAATTTCGAAATCCGAGGATGTGCGCCCCGGAAACCCGCCGGCGCGCTACTCTCGAATATGGGCGATTCTAAGGCGAACACGCAAGGGAGAGAATCCGAGCGCCAATCGCCCGGAAAAAACCATGACGCAACTAAGAGGCGCTGGCCCGCCGCGGATCGAACAATTGCGGATCCAGAACTACCGCGCGCTGCGTGCGGTCGAACTAAAGGACATCACGCCGCTGACCGTTTTGCTGGGCCCAAACGGGAGTGGCAAGTCGACCGTCTTTGACGTTTTTAACTTTTTGTCGGAGTGCTTTCAGTTCGGACTTCGACACGCCTGGGACCGCCGCGGCCGTGCCAAGGAGCTGAAGACCCGCGGCCAGTCCGGCCCGGTGATGATCGAGCTGAAGTATCGCGAGCGGCCAGGTCAACCCATCATTACCTACCACCTCGCCATTGATGAAGGACAGCGGGGGCCGGTGGTCTCCGAGGAGTGGCTGCAGTGGCGGCGCGGAACGAGGGGGCAGCCTTTTCGATTTCTCGATTACCGGGAGGGAAGAGGGCGGGCCGTCAGCGGCGAAATGCCCGATGAGCAGGATCAGCGCGTCGAGGTTCCGCTTAAATCACCCGACCTGATCGCCGTTAACGCCTTGGGCCAATTTGCCGATCATCCGCGTGTGGCCGCTCTGCGGGAATTTATCACGGACTGGTACGTCTCCTACCTCTCCATCGAAGATACCCGCAGCCAGCCGGAAGCCGGACCTCAGGAGCGCCTAAGCAAGACTGGCGACAACCTTCCGAACGTCATACAGTACTTACGGGAACGTCATCCGGCTCGCCTCGATCATATTTTCGACATCCTCCGGCGATGTGTGCCCCGCTTGGAAAAGGTGTTGGCCGAACCGATGCCGGATGGACGTCTTCTACTTCAAATTAAGGACGCTCCTTTCGATCAGCCCATTCTTTCGCGGTTTGCCTCCGACGGCACGTTAAAAATGCTCGCCTATTTGGTGGTTCTCAACGATCCGGACCCGCCCCAATTTGTTGGAATTGAGGAGCCCGAGAACTTCCTGCATCCACGACTGCTTCCCGAGTTGAGCGAGGAGTGCCGACGAGCGACCGAGCACTCGCAACTGCTGGTCACCACGCATTCGCCGTTTTTTTTGAATTCGGCGAAACCTGACGAAGTCCGGATACTCTACAGAGACGCCAACGGCTACACCCAAGCCATGCGCGCAGTCGACGTTCAAGGCGTCAAAGAGTTCGTACGGGAGGGGGCCTCGATGGGGCATTTGTGGCTTGAGGGCCGCTTCGGGGTAGGAGATCCGTTGGTGAATGCGGGGGCTCCCCAGCAAAGGGGGCGCAGGCGGTGATGGTTACCCACGTTGAAATCCTGGTTGAGGAACCTTCGATGGAGGCGGCACTACGCGTAGTCGTACCCAAGATAATCGGCGGTCTGTCATTCGAGGTCTACCCCCATCAATGCAAACAGGACCTGCTCGGCAAGCTGCCCTCACGCCTTCGAGGTTACGCAGCCTGGTTGCCGGGGGATTGGCGAATTGTGGTGATAGTGGATCGGGACGACGATCCGTGTAATACACTCAAGGAACGGCTGGAGAGCGCGGCTCAGCAGGCAGGATTGAAGACTCGGACACAAGGGACCCCGAGGGCTCAAGTAGTGAATCGCTTGGCGATCGAAGAGTTGGAGGCGTGGTTCTTTGGGGACTGGGAGGCCGTGCGAGCGGCCTATCCGAAGGTCAATCCGAACATACCCGCCAAGCAGGGATATCGTAATCCTGACGCCATAACCGGCGGGACATGGGAAGCCATGGAGAGAATCTTCCAACGAGGCGGATATTTTCGGACCGGATTGCGGAAAATTGAGGCAGCTAGGACTATAGCGCAGCACATGGAGCCGCAGCGAAACCGCTCAAAGAGTTTCCAAACATTCCGCGACTCCCTCAGCGAGATGCAGCCATGAGGCTGATCTGGGAAAGAGACCTGTTCGCTGAACCGGCGGGGTTGAGGACGGCGGCCCGCTACCAGCCTCCATTGACTCGCGTGCCTGGGCGTCCCTGCTGCGATCACTCCCGGTAAGTCCCACTCACATCAAGTGGCCGTAACACGCGCCTTGCTGAGAAGCGTCCCAAAAACCATCTCGAAGTCTCAAGCGAAAAGGAGGCGGCCCTTGGGTTCCGGCGCCGGGCAGCCTAGATCCCGAGCGGTCTCCAGCCACTCTGAGATGACGACCTCTGCGTTCGCGGGCGCTCCCTGCCTTGTGGGACCGTCCGCGGCGCAACCTGGCAATTCCGGCGCTTCCCAGGGCCTTGAGCAGGGATCGAAAGTCATCGAAATGGATGTTGGCATCCGCGGTACCGCTAAGAACCTGGAGCAGGAGTTGCTTGCGTACAACCCTTATCGCCGCGTCTGAGCTCTGAGCGTCTAGGGCCTACGCCGGCTCGACTTCGATTTTCTTCGTTGCCGGGTCCAGGGAAGTGATTTTGAAGCTGCGCACCTGCCCCGCGCGCACTGCTTCTGGAGCGTTCGTGCCGGAGGCGCCGCCGTTCTTCCATTTGGCCGCGAGCATTTCGCTCATCGACGAAAGGTCGGCCTTGCTTTCACCGCGCCTGGCGCCGCCATTGCCGCCCTCGCTCTTCAGCCGGCAAATCGCGATCACGCCCTCGCCCAATTCCACGCGCGCGCGGCCGGCGGAAGCGTCCAGAACCCGGCCGGTCACGGCATCGCCCAGCTTGTGCTCGGCGATATATTCGTCAAGGCTGGTCGGCACGAGCTGCTTCATGCCCAGGCGCAGGCGCCGCTTGGCTACGTCCACTTCCAGCACCTGGGCCTTCACCGCCTGGCCCATTTTAAGTTCTTCCTGGGGATGGTTGATGCGCTTCTCCGCGCTGATATCGCCGACGTGGATCATGCCTTCCACGCCTTCGGCCAACTGCACGAAAGCGCCGAATTTCTGGATGCTGGTGACCGTCCCTTCCACCGCCGCGCCCACCGGAAATTTTTGCGGCACTTCAAGCCAGGGGTCGCCCAGGGCCTGCTTCAGCCCCAGGGAAATCCGCCGCTCCGCCTGGTTCACGCCCAGCACCACCACATCCACCTGGTCGCCGGGCTTCACCACGTCGGATGGCTTGCGCACCTTCTTCGACCAGGACATTTCGGAAAGGTGAATCAAGCCCTCGACGCCCTTTTCGATCTCGACGAAGGCTCCAAAATCGGCCACGCGGGTGACCGCGCCCCGCACCCGATCGCCGGTTTTGTACTTTTCGCCCACCAGTTCCCAGGGGTGCGGCAGGAGCTGCTTCAATCCGATGGAGACGCGTTTCTTGGCGAGGTCGACTTTGAGCACGCGCGCTTCCACCTGCTGCCCCACCGATAGCACGTCGGCGGGCTTGGCGATGCGCGCCCAGGAAATATCCGCCACGTGCAGCAGGGCGTCGATGCCGCCGATGTCGACGAACGCGCCGTATTCGGTCAGGCTGCGGACCGTGCCCGCCACCGTTTCGCCTTCCTTGATTTCGGTGTAGCGGCGCTCCTTGACGGCGCGCTCCTCGTCTTCGAGCACCGCCCTGCGGTCCACCACCACGTCTTCTTCGGCCACTTCCAGCTTGATCACGCGGCAACGGATTTCCTGGCCGACCAGCTTCTCGATTTCGGCCGCGTCCCGCGCCCCGCTCCGCGATGCGGGCAGGAACGCGCGCACGCCCACGTCCACGCTCAAGCCGCCTTTCACCACGGCCGTTACCACGCCCGCGATGGCCGTCTTATCGGCGAACGCCTTTTCGAGCGACGACCAATCCTTGGGCCGCTCCACCCGGACCTTGGTGAGATCGTAGTATCCCTCGGGGCCGCGGCCCTTGTTGGAAACGGCAACCTTGTCGCCGGGCTGGACGGTTTCGCCCGCCTTGGTGAACTCCTCGAGCGGAATCATGCCCTCGATTTTCAGGCCGATATCCACCAGCACCGAGGTGTCCGTAACGGAAACCACCGTGCCCTCAAACCCACTGCCGCCCGATTCGGACCGATGGGAATGCGAATGTTCGTACTGATTCAGAATATCGGCGAACGATTCGCCGGGCGTGGGGGGTGTGGGAACTTCCGGGTCGGCTGACGGCTCCCGGGCCACGATACTGGTGTTGGGCATGAGACCTTACTAAGCTATTGTGGCATAATCGCGCCTGAGATGACACGCGTGGACACGCCCGCGACAGGCCGCTGGATCCGGCCGCACGACATGGTGGTTTGGGCCTTGCTGGCCGGCACCCTGATCTTTAGCGCAACGCGCCATCTGGGAATCCAACCCCTGGCGGCGTTTCTGGCGCTGGCGGCGGTGCAGGTCGCCGAGCCCAGAATTCCGGTTCTGAATTCGGGCCGCGGCCATACCGTGGCGCTGCTGGTCAAAATTGCCCTCGGCTACCTGTTGATCGGCAAGACCGGCAGCCTGGACAGCCTTTATTGGATCGTGATGGCGCTGCCGGTAATATCTGCCGCCACGGCCCTGGGCCTGGTCGCGACTCTGGCGGTGGCGGTGGCGGCGTCGGGAGCCTACCTTTCGTTTTTGCTGCTCCTGGACCCCGAGAAATATTATCTGGATGCCTACGGCGTCGACGCGCTGATCGTGCGCACGGTTTTCCTGATCGTGGTAGGCATTCTGACCAACGCCTTGGCCGAGGACCTGCGCGCGCAAAAAGAGAACTACCGGCGCACGGCCGAGCAACTGGCCCAGGTCAACCGCCAGCTCCGCGAGGCCGAAGACGCCATGCGCCGCTCCGACCGTCTGGCCGCCCTGGGGCAACTCTCCGCCGGGCTGGCTCACGAGCTGCGCAATCCCATGGGCACCATTCGCGGTTCCGCCGAGGTGGTGTCGCGAGCGGTGGCCGGGGAAAACGACGTGGCGCGCGAAATGGCCGGTTTCATCGTTACCGAAGTCGACCGCGCCAATTCGCTGATCACCCGGTTTCTGCAGTTCGCCCGCCCCATCGAACTGCGCCTCGAAACCGGCGACCTGGCGCAAACGCTGGACCGCGCCATCGCTCTGGCCGAACGCGAAGCGCCCGCGATTTCCATCTATCGCAATTACCAGCTCGATATGGCGCCGTTCGCTTTCGACGCCGAGCTGATGGAGCGCGTGTTCTACAACCTGGTGCTCAACGCCGCGCAGGCCTCTCCGGCCGGCGGCGCGGTGACGGTGAAAACCCGCGCGGCCGGGCGGATGGCCGAAGTGGCGGTGATCGACCGCGGCTCGGGAATCGCTCCCGAAAACCGCGCCAACATCTTCAATCCGTTCTTCACCACCAAGCCCAACGGAGTCGGGCTGGGCCTGGCCATCGTGGCCAAAATCGTGGATGAACACGGCGGTAGAATAACCGTGGAGAGCGAACCGGGCAAGGGCAGCGTGTTCCACGTGCTGCTGCCGATGGACCGGCCGGCCGCGGCCCGGTGAAACGCGCGCCTCGATGAAACCTGTCACTCCATGAAAAAGCGCATTCTGGTTGTCGAAGACGAAGAAAAGCTCCGCCGCGTCATCCAGTTGCAGCTCGCCTCGGCCGGTTATGAGGTGGATCTGGCCGCCACGGCTGAAGACGGCATCAAGATCGTGGACCGGGCCGACCTGGTGTTGACCGATCTGAAACTGCCCCGCATGGACGGCCTGGAGTTTCTTGCCAAAATCCGCCAGCAAAACGCCCAGGCGCCGGTGATCATGATGACCGCTTTCGGCAGCGTGGAAACGGCGGTGGAAGCCATGAAGGCCGGAGCCACCGATTTTCTGCTCAAGCCGTTCGGTTTCGACCACCTGCAGCAGGTGGTCTCGAAAGCGCTGGAAGTTCGCGCCTTGCGCGACGAAAACCGGCAGTTGAAGGCCGAGCTGGGGCGGCGCTACGAATTCGACAACATCATCGGCCGCAGTCCCAACATGCAGGAGATTTTCGCCACCATCGAGCGCGTCGCTCCCACCCGCGCCACGGTTTTGCTGGCGGGCGAAAGCGGTGTGGGCAAGGACCTGATCGCGCGCGCCATCCACTTTCACTCGCCGCGCCGCGACCGTCCGCTGGTGAAGATCAACTGTTCCGCCATTCCCGAAAATCTGATGGAGAGCGAGCTGTTCGGCTACGAGAAAGGCGCCTTCACCGGCGCCAACACCTCCAAGCCGGGCAAGTTCGAACAGGCCGATACCGGCACCGTGTTTCTGGACGAAATCGGCGACGTGCCCGCCGCCATTCAGGTGAAGCTGCTGCGCATCCTGCAGGAGCGCGAATTCGAGCGCCTGGGCAGCAACACCACGCGCCACATCGACGTGCGCGTGGTCGCCGCCACCAACCAGGACCTGCGCGCCGCGCTGGAACAGGGCACTTTCCGCGAAGACCTTTATTACCGCCTGAACGTGGTGCCGCTCAACATTCCGCCGCTGCGCGACCGCAAGCCGGACATCCCGTTCCTGGCCAACCACTTCATTCACAAGCTGGCGCCGGATTCCGGCTCGCGGGTGGAATCCATCACCGAAGCCGGCATGGAAAAGCTGGTCGCCTACCACTGGCCGGGGAACGTCCGGGAACTGGAGAACGTCATCGAGCGCGGCCTGGTGATGTGTACCGGAACGGCCCTCGACGCCGCCGACATCCGGATCGAATCCGCCCCGCGCCCGCGCGGCAACTCCGACTCGCACTTCCTGCCCGAAGGCATGACGCTCGATCAGTACGAGCAGGACATTCTGAAGGAAGCGCTGCGCCGCGCCGACGGTAACAAAAGCCAGGCCGCCCGCCTGCTGGGCCTCACCCGCAACGCTCTACGCTACCGGCTCACGCAAATGGGGATGGACGCGTAACCGGCGCTCACCGAGGCGGCCCGGCATTCAACCACCGGCCGGTCTCACCGGTTTCCGGGCGCCGACATGTGCCATCCTAGTGTTTCTATGCGAGACCCGGAGATCATTGAAACGGATCTGATGGAAATCAGCGCCATCGCCGACGAATCCATCAAGCTCGAGCGTATTATAAGCTGGTGCGCGGCGCATCCCGACGAAGTTCCCTTCGCCCTGCATCAGCTCATGAGATGGCACGCCAAGCACTCCCAGCAAACCTCCAAGACTTCACAGCGGGTCGTGTTGCCGCCGGAGGAAAGCGGGGGAAGCGGGACATCCTGATCCAGTCTGTCCCCCGCGCCCGCCGCACGGCGCAGCACGGGGGAGTGCCTGCGCCACGTTAGCTCACCTCGCCAGATTGAACCCTTCCACCACCACCTTCGGCCGCTCCCCGCGCGTGTCCGCATCTTCCAGCCTGGTGACAATCGTCTTCCGCTCGTCCGGCATCAGGGCCACGTAGTTGTCGCTGTAGAGCGCGGGCAAAATGCGGTCGCCCGTCCGCTCGCGCACGGCTTTCACCCGCACCATCAGCGCCGGCTGCGTCGATGTGTTGTGCAGTAGCGTGGTCAGCACCCATTGCCCGTCGCGCCGTTCGATTGCGGTATTCGCTTGCACCGTAACTTTGGGCAGCGCGCGGATGGCCTCGAAGTGGTTCTCCACCGTGCCGCGCAGGTAGAAGTTCTCCGAGACCGCTTCGCCCGCCCGGGTCAGCGTGAGGCGAATGAAGTGTACCGGCGTGAGCCCCTCCGGAAACTCCAGGTGTATGGGCGAAACCGTGCTGTCTTCGCTGCTCGACACCGCCGCGCTCTTCTCCCAGCGCACGCTTCCGTCCAGGTTCAGAATCTCGGCCGAAACAGTCAGGCCGCTCGCGTTGCCGCCGCTGTAGTTCACCACTTCCACGTTGTCGCCCACCGGGTTCCATTGCACGTGCAGCGGCTCGGAGCCTTTTTTCGATCCGAAGTAACCGGCGTTGGGCTCCAGGTAATAGTCGTAAGTCTGCCACACGAACGAGGGCCATGCCGGATGGCTCATCCATAGAAGCATGCCCATGCGGTTGCGGCTCTGGGCTTCGAACATGGCCCGGTAACCGTCGTAGTTGACGAACTGCGCCAGCTCGATCCAGTCCGCCGCGTTATTGGCGCCGCCGTAATCGGTGTCGATCGTTTCGCGAAACGCCGCGCCGCCCTGGGCGCCCTGCAAACAGAAATCGTGCAGGCCCCAGACGTCGCTCTGCGGCCAGAAATCCTCCTCCGGCATCATGGCGCGCAGGCTGTCCATGGTCGGAATGTCGGGCATGCCGAGCTCGCTGTGCATCTTGGCGGTGGCGCGTTGGGCGAAATAAAAACGCGGCGGCATGGCGCGGTAAGGGCCGTGGCCGCTGACGACGTCGTCGGCCGAGCTGGGAATGTAATGAATCGCGGGCGCCAGCTCCGATAAGATACCGCGCCGGCCGCGCTCGATCGGGTCCGGCGGATAGCCCTCGTTACGGCCCACGTACAGTCCGATCGAAGCGTGATGACGGATCTTCAGAACGTAGTCGCGGGCGTTGGCCAGGAACATGGCGGGGTCGTCCGGGTCCAGCCCGTCGAACGGATTGGCCAGCCAGAAATCCTGCCACACCACGATGCCGTACTTGTCGCAGGCATCGTAAAATGCGTCGTCGCCGGTTTGCCCCACCCAGTTGCGGATCATGGTGAAATTCTGGTCGCGGTGATAGCGCACGGCGGCATCGTATTCGCGCGCCCGGTAGCGCAGCATCGATTCGGGAAATCCCCAGCTTCCGCCGCGCCCCACGAATCGCCGCCCGTTGATCCAGATGCGCAGGGTGTGGTTGTTTTCGCTGTAGGTGAAGCGGCGCACGCCGGCGCGGAACGATTGCCGGCCGGAAACCGCGCCGCCGATTTCGAAGCTCATCTCCACCGGGTAGAGGTTCGGCTCGCCATAGCCGTTGGGCCACCACAATTTCGGATTCTGCAAATGCAGCGTGGGGTGATCGGCGGCATCCAGCTTCACGATGCGAGTTTCGTGCGCCGCGAGTTGTACCGCCTGTTCGAAGGGCGCGTCGCCGAAGCGCCCGCGCAGGGTTCCACTCACCGGCGCGGCGGTGCGATTCGCCAGCGTCGTCTCTACGCGCAGATCGGCGCTCGATCCATCCGCCGCGATGGCCACCGTATCGACCTCCGGATCCTCGACGGCGACGGCGCCGCTCTGGGTGAGAGATACATCGGCCCAGATGCCGGTGTCGCGCCCGCGAATGGTGGGGATCCAATCCCAGCCGATGGTGGCGGAATAGGTGGGGCTGTCGGCTCCCGTGGCGCCGCCGTTCTTGCCGGGAGATTCCAGCGTCTTTTCCTTCACGCTGCCCGGCGTGGCCAGCTTTTCCACGCGCACCGCCAGGGCATTCGCGCGGCCGGGGCGCACCAGCGCGGTGATGTCGAAGCGCCCGCGCATAAAGCCTCCGTCGATTCGTCCCAGCCGCTGCCCGTTCAGAAACACTTCCGCCTTCCAGTTGATGCCGTCGAAGTCCAGGAACGCGCGCCGGCCGGCCGGCAAGCTCGGCGCGGTGAATTCGTCGCGATACCAGAAATCCGCGCAGAAGAAAGAATCCGAGATGGCAAGCTGGTTCGCGCCGAAGTTGGGATCGGGAATCGCGCCGGCATTCCACCAGCTCGAAATCACCGTGGCCGGCACGGTCGCAATCGTCCAGGAGGAGTCGGCAAAACCGGGCGTGGACAGCGCCGCGCCGGCGGCATGAACCTGGGACGCGCGCTCGATGCGCCATTTGCCTCCCGCGAGCTCCAGGCGGCCGTCGGCGCTTGCCGAAGCCGGAGCCGGCTTGGCTTTTGGAACCAGACCGCCTTTGCCATACACTTCGAACTCGCTCAAAATGTACGGCTCCCCGGCCTGCGCACGCGTGAGCCAGAGGCGCACCCAGCGGGCGTGAGCCGGGCTCGTCAGACGAATATCGTCGTTCAATCCACCGGCTTCGGCCAGCGGCTTTAGCGCACGCCAGGCGTGGCCGTCGTCGGAGATCTGAATCTCGCCCGCGGCGGCGCGGTGAATCCAGTACAGCGCCACACGATCGAAGGTGCAGTCCGCGCCCAGGTCCACCGAAACCCACTCGTTGCCGGTTCCTGCGCTGCGCCACGCGCTGGTGAAGTCGTACGGGCCGCCAACGTGTACGTGCTGCTGGCCGCGATAAAAGCGGGCTTCGGCGACGTGCCACTGGACGGGACGGCCGGTTTCGAAATCGAAGCGGTAGAAGCGGCCGGGAGCGGCTGCGCTCAAACTTGCCGGCCAGGCGATCGACGCCTTCCACTCGCCGGTGGGGTGCGCCATGCCGTAGGCGCGTCCCAGTTCCCGCCAGGCCTTGCCGTCGGCCGAAGCCGAAAGAACCACGGCCCATTCCTGGTTTTCGGGCGGGCGGCCTTGAATCGTACCTTCCACTTCCACGCGATCGGTCTCCGGCGTGCCGCCGCCCCATTCGAGTTCCACCCATGTCTTGGCGCCGTTCAGGTCGACGGTGGTGACCCAGTTATCGTCGAACATCAGCTCGCGCTGGTTCTTGGGCAGGACGCCTTTCTCGCTGGTGCGAACCGCGATCCAGCGGGGTTGGCGGGTTTCGCGAATGCCATCGGTCACGAGCTGCGCGGTGAGGTTGTAGTCGTAGCTGCTCGACTGATACGCCGGCCGGTGGAGGGCCAGGTTGCGATAGGTGGTGGAATCGACTTCGAGGGTAGGAGACCAATCCTCGCGCGGGTCGCCGGGATAGACGCCGACGCCGCGGGTGTAAGTCTGCGCCGCCAGCGGCGAGAGCGCCGCGGCCGCTGCCAATATCAGGGTAAGTTTTCGATGCAACGTCATGGCCGTTACCTCGTTTCACAACCACGCTGATGCCCTAAGCGACGTTCGATCCAACGGCTCTTCGCCGCGAGCCTACAAAACCGTAGAACACAATATATAGGTAGCAGACGGCGGGCAGCAGGAAGGCGATCTGCAAGCCGATGCGGTCCGCCAGCGCGCCTTCCGCGATGGGAATGATGGCGCCGCCCACGATGGCGGCGATCAGGATTCCCGATCCCTGTCCGGTCAGCTTGCCCAGCCCGTCGATCCCCAAAGTGAAGATGCTCGGAAACATGATGGAGTTGAACAGCCCCACCAGAATGATGCTCCACATGGCCACGTGGCCGCCGGTCGACACCGACGTGAGCACCAGCGCGCAGGCTACCAGGGCGTGCAGCCCCAGCAAGGTCCCGGTTCGCACCACGCGCAGAATGGCCGATCCGGCGAATCGTCCCACCATGGCGCCGCCCCAATAGAAAGATACGTATTTTGCCGCCTGCTGCGCGCCCAGGCCGGCGATATTGGGCTGCATGAAATAGCTCACCAGGAAACTGCCGATGGCAACTTCCGCACCCACATAAAGAAAGATGGCCACGGCTCCCAACACCAGCGGGCGATGCCGCCAGGCGCTGTCGCCCTCCACGTGGGTGTGATGGCTGGGATCTTCGATGGCGGAAAGCGTGGGCAGGCGAAACCGGGCGATGGCAACCGCCAGCAGGCCGAGCAGAACGGCGATTCCCACGTAGGGCTTGATCACCGTGGAAGCCTCCAGCAGTTTGTGCGCCTGGATCTGTGCCGCCGTCATGCCGGCGGTTTCGTTGGTGCCGGTGGCGGCGGAAAGAATCAGGAAGCCGCCCAACCACGGCGCGATCGTGGTTCCGAGCGAGTTCAGCGCCTGCGCCAGGTTGAGACGGCTCGAGGCGCCTTCGGGCGGTCCCAGCACCGCCACGTACGGATTGGCCGACACCTGCAGCAACGTCATGCCCGAGGCCAGCACGAACAGGCCGGAGAGAAACACGCCGTAGCTGGGAAGGCGCGCGGCCGGCACGAACATCAGCGCGCCCAATCCCATCACGCCCAGCCCGAGCGCGATGCTGTGGTGAAAGCCGATCCACGAAATCACCTTGGCGGCGGGCATCGACATCAGGAAATACGCCGAGAAGAAGGTGAACTGAATCAGCATGGTCTCGGTGTAATTGAGCGCGAAGATGGCCTTGAGGTGGGGCACCAGGATGTCGTTGAGCACGGTGACGAATCCCCACATAAAGAAAACCGAGGAAATCACGGCCATGGCCGAGCCGTAGTGCTGGGAGGATGCTGGCGCGGCCGCCGCGCGAGGTTCGGATTGGCTGAAGTTCATGGCGAAGGGCGGGCTCGTCTCGATGGGAGCCCGTACCAATTAGAGCATGCGGCACCCAAGTGGGGCAGACCATCGTTTTCCGTGGTCTGCCATCCGCCTTTGGTCAGGGCAGACCACAAAAGTCGATGGTCTGCCCCACGTTGGAATTGCTGGCCCTGCGCCAGGCCAGGGCGGCGGCGGCGAGGTCTTCGATCGCCAGGCCGAGGGACTTGAACAAGGTCACCTCCACGGCGGTGCGGCGGCCGGGTGCGGCGCCGTTGACGACCTGGCCCAGCTCGGCGCGGATATGGCCGGCGCCGATGCGGCCTTCGGCGATGGGCTGCACGATGTCGCCGGATTCCACCAGCGCGGCGGCTTTGGAATCGACAAACAGCGCCGCGCGGGCAACCAGCGCGGGATCGATTTCGCGCTGCGACGGGCGGCAGGCGCCGATGGCGACGACGTGCGCGCCGGCGGATACCCAGGCGCTCGCGAGCACCGGGGAGACCGAATCGGTGGCAGTGAGCACCACGCCGGCTCCGCGCACGGCGGCTTCAGCCGAAAGGGCCGGCTCGACGCCGCACTCTGCGGCGAACCGGCGCAGGTGTTCGGCGGTGGGGCTCCAGGCGCGCACCTGGCGAAAGCGATGAACGTGGCGGAAGGCTTCCAGATGGCTGCGGGCCTGCACGCCGGAACCGAGGATGGCCAGCACGTCCGCATCCGGGCGCGCGAGCTGCTGCAAAGACACGGCGGAGACGGCGGCGGTGCGCGCTTCGGTGATGTAGCGGCCGTCCATCGCGGCTTCGAGCGAGCCGGTGTCGGCATCGAACAGGGCGATCACGGCCTGGTGGGTGGGCAGGCCGCGCGCGCTATTGGGAGGAACCACCGAGACCAGTTTGCAGCCCAGGATGCCGCGGCCGGCATCGAAGGCGGGCATGACGCCGAAGAAGCAGCGCGGGCGCAGCTCGATGGCGGTGCGAACGGGTTGATCGACGGCGCCGGCGGAGAAGCGGGCCAGGGCCTCCGCCATGGCGTCGATGAGGGCGGGCATGGCCAACACCTGGCGCACGTCGGGTTCGGAGAGCCAGCGCGGCATTTCGCTACCGGCCGCGCCCGCCACGGCCGCTGCGTCCGGCCGGCGCGGGGGCCTCTTCATCGAAGGGCTTTTCATCGGCCGGCTTGGGAGCGATGCGCAGATCGGCGCCATCGTAGGGGCACTTATCGTATTCGAACGACATCGATCGTTTGCATTGGGGGCAATACTTGAGCAGCTTGGGCAGCGGATGGATGGCCTTCGATCCCAGCCACGCCTGGCGGAAAGCCGCCATGGCGGGAGTCAATTCTTTGCCGGAAAGCTCGAACGGCTGGATGGTTTGGGCGGGCGAGGCGGCCAGCACCAGGTCGGCTTCTTTGTGCTGGCCGCGGCTGACGAAGCGCAGATGGAGCTTGTCGCCGGGCTGGTGTTTTTCGAGGAGCGCTTCGAGCTCGGCCTGGGTCTTGAGGGCGCGGCCGTCCCACTCGAGGATGCGGTCGCCGCGGTCGAGTCCGGCGGCATAGAGCGGCGATCCACGCAGGGTTGGGCCGAGGACGTTCGCGCCGCGGTCGCCGAAGGAAAGCGATGCGCCGATCCAGGCTTTGGGCGCGGCATCGCTCGCTTCCAGATCGAAGCCGGCCAGCGCCAGCAGGGAGCGGTAATCCATGGGCTCTTTGCCATAAATATGGCGGCGGAAGATGTCGCCGGCGAAGCCGGGGGTGGTCACTTCACCCAGGGTGTGCTCCAGATCTTCGACGGTGTAGGGCTTATCGGAGTCGGGATGCTCGCGCCACATCTGGCGCATCCAATCGTCGAGGGTCTTGGCGGGGAAGCGGGAGCGAATGGAAAGGTCGATGCCGAGGGCGAGGGCTTCTCCATAGGTGTAGTACGAGATGAAGGTGTTGGCGGTATTGACCGAGTCGACGCTGACGGCGGCATCGACGAAGGGCGCGTGGCGGCTCATGTCGAGCGCGTCGAAGATTTCGCGGCCGGGGGAAGTGAGCACGGCATTGACGGCGCCGCCCATGGCGCGGATGAAACGGTCGAGGCTCGCGAGGCCGGCGCGCTCCAGCGTGAGGGGGCCGTAGTAGTTGGTGAAGCCTTCGGCGAACCAGAGCTCGGCGGACATGTTGGCGCGCTCGAAATCGAAGGGCTCGAGCGAGCGCGGGCGAATGCGCTTGACGTTCCAGGAGTGGAAGAATTCATGCGAAACGGTGCCGATCAACTGGCTGGCGGCATCGCGCAAATCGCGGGTGGAGGAGATGCTGGTGGAATCGCGGTGCTCCATGCCGTCGCCGTCTACGTAGGGCAGGAAGTCGAGCAGGAAGGTATAGCGGCCGGAGCCGTCATAAACCGGAAAGGCGCCGAATACGCCTTCCTCTTCGGTGACGACGGCCTGGCACATGCGGGCGAAGGCGGCGGCTTCTGCGGCGGCGCCGCGGTGGTGCAGGACGACGCGGAACTGGCGGCCGCCGGTCTCAAATTCGTCCGCGGCGTAAGCGGAAAGCTCGATCGGGCTATCCATCATGCGCTGCATGTTGGGCTGGGTCCAGACGCCATCGGGGCGTTCGACCATCTGGGTGGCCACTTTCCAGCCGGAGCCGGGCGGCATTTCGAAACGCAACGCGACGGGGACGTTTTCAAAACCGCGGGCCCAGACCAGGGCGGCGGGCGGATTCAGATGCGCGTGGGTGGAGTCGATGGCGGCGTAGGTGCCGTCGGCACGATCGCCGAAGAGGGTGTATTCGACCACCACGGTTCCTTTGTGGCCGCTGACGTTCCACTGATAGGGATTGGGCTGCGATACGGCGAGGGGGTGACCCTGGCCGTCGGTGGCGGTGAAGTTATAGACGTTTTTGGCGAATTCGGCCAGCGCATAGCGGCCCGGCGAAGAGCGGCTCATCAGGACTTCGAGCACCGGCTGGCGCACGGGCGAAAAGGTGGCGCGGATCTGGGCTTCGTGATGCACGGCGTTGGGAAACCGCAATTCGTAACGCACCGGCTCCTGGGCGAGGGCGGGGAAAAGAAAGACGGCCAAACACATCCAACGGCGCATGATTCCGCGAGTATAGCAATTGTGGAGCGAAGGGCGAGGGGTTCAACCGCTTGTTATAACGGTTGCGTCCTGGAGCGTTCGCGAAGCGAAGACAGCATCCCGGCCGGCCGCGGAATCCTCGGCGATTCTGCGAATGCACCCGATGACATGCTCGACATACGCTCGCTGGGATTTCACAGAGGCACGGATTCCCGCAGAACGGCGTCACGGATCAGAGGGCTTAACGAGCGTCGAATCACCACCTGCACACGGCGGCTCAGCAATTGCTCGAGGTCGGCGACCAAGCTTCCTGGAAACCATGGCGTCGTACTACCGGTTACGTCGATAAGCAGGTCCACATCGCTTTCGGCCGTATCGTCCCCACGAGCCACGGATCCGAAAAGACGGATATTACCCGCACCGTGGATTGCGGCCACGAGCAAGATTTCGTCGCGACGCTCCGTAATGCGTTGAAGGACGCCCATTCATTCCTTATTGTAGCGTTTGCGGTCAGGCCGCGGCGGTGAGTGGCTTGCCCAGGCAGCAGCGCTTGAATTTCCTGCCGCTGCCGCAGGGGCAAGGGTCGTTGCGGCCGATTTTGGGATCGGGGCGGCGGTAGGGTTCCCGCGGTTGTGCATCTTTGTGCATGGTGTAGCCAGTTTGTGGGTTGGGCGGCGTGGTGCATTTTTGTGCAGTAGGGGCGGCGGGCTCGGGAGCTTCGTCCGGCTGGGGTTCAGCTTCGAAATCGGGGCTATCGGCGAAGAGCGGGACGTTGAACAGGTCGTTGTACGTCAAGACCTTGTCGGATTTGGGCGGAGCGGGGGTAACGGCCTTTTCAATGATGAAAGTGGCGGCTTTGAGGCGGACGGAGGGGGAAGCCTTGGGGTCGGCGAGGATATCGCGGAGGGTTTCAAAGGCTCGGTCGGCGAGGGCTTCGGCGCGCTCGCGGAACATGAGGGCGCGGTCGTATTGGGCCTGGGCCAGAGCCGCGTGGAAGCGGGCAAAATTGCGCCGCCAACGGGCGACGGTGTTGCGGTGAACGCCGGCGAGGGCGGCGGCTTCGGTGAGGTTGGCGCCGCTTGACAGGGCGTCGATGACCTGGATTTGTTGAGGGGTGAGTCCGGTATCGGTCATAGGGAGTCAGCTTTCGGCCAACACAATAGCGGGCGAGCGGGGAAAAATGAGGCGCGCGGGGCCGGAGAATTGACTGTAGCTTACTGAAAATAAATTGGTTAATAATATTTTCAAGTCTTGTGACCGATTTTCGTACTGGGGCCGGTGGAATGCGTGGTTGTGCATTTTTGTGCAGGCTTCGGACGCTCGATTACTATGGGTAAGTGCGCATCCTGCTGGCACAGAACTCGCTCTACTTTCCGGCTCATGGCGGGGGGGACAAGTCCAACCGGCTGCTACTGGAGGCGCTAGCGGCGCGCGGGCACGCGTGCCAGGCGGTGGCGCGGATCGCGGTGTTCGGGGCGCGCGAGCGAGAGGCATACCTGGCGGAACTGGCGGCGCGCGGAGTGGAAGCGCGGACGGCGGGCGGCGGGCTGGTGGAGTTCGAGCGCCACGGAGTGAAGGTGAGCGTGGTGACGGAGGGGAATTCGCGGGCGCATTTCGCGTGCGCCGCGGCCGGGTTTCAGGCCGATGCGATTCTGGCTTCGACCGACGACCCGGCGCAGCTTCTGCTGGGCGCGGCGCTGGAGGATGCGAACTCACGCGTGGTGTACCTGGTGCGGGCCACGGTGGCGGTGCCGTTCGGTCCGGATTGCGCGTTTCCGAGCGAGGTTAAGGCGGCGCGAATCCGGCGGGCGGACCGGGTGGTGTGCGTGAGCCAGTACGTGGCCGATTATGTTTGCCGGTACGGCGGCGTGGACGCGGTACACGTGCCGATCTCGCTGCTGGAGCCGGAGGTTTGGCCGGAGCTGGGCCGTTTCGACGGCGAATTCGTGACGCTGGTGAATCCGTGCGCGGTGAAGGGAATCGCGATTCTGCTGGGGCTGGCGGACAGCATGCCCGAGGTGGCTTTCGCGGCCGTGCCTACCTGGGGGACCAACCGGGAGGACCGGGCGGCGCTGGCGGCGCGGCGGAACATCGCGGTGCTCGATCCGGTGGACGACATCAACCGGTTGCTGGAGCGCACGCGGGTGTTGCTGGTGCCGTCGCTGTGGGCGGAGGCGCGCTCGCGGATGGTGCTGGAAGCGATGGCGCGGGGGGTGCCGGTAATAGCCAGCGCGGTGGGCGGCCTGAAAGAAGCCAAGCTGGGGGTGCCGTATTTATTGCCGGTGACGCCGATCGAACGATATGAGGCCGAACTGGACGACCAGATGGTGCCGGTGGCGCAGGTGCCGCCGCAGGATATCACGGCGTGGCGGGAAACGCTGCGGCGGCTGCTGACGGACCGGGCGCACTGGGAGCAGATCGCGGGCGCTTCGCGGGCGGCGGCTTTGGCGTATGCGGGCAGCATCAGCGTGGAGCCGTTTGAGAAACTGCTGGAGGAAGTGCTGGCGAAACCAAAACGCGCGCCCCTTCCACGAAACCAGGGGTCGCGCGCGGACGAAGGCATTCGCCCCGCCACGGCGGCGGCGCTTTCGGCGGAGAAGCGGCGGTTGCTGGGGCTGCGGCTGCGCAAACAGGCGCCGGCGGCGGCGTGGTTTCCGGGCATCGAGCGAGTGGAGGGCCCGAGGCTGTTCTGCTTGCCGCACGCGGGCGGCGGGGCGGCGGGGTTGGCGGCCTGGGAGGCCGGCTGGAACGGGGCCAGGGCGATCTGCCCGGTGCGGCTGCCGGGCCGGGAATCGCGGCAGATGGAAGCGCCGTTCGAGCGGATGGCGGCGCTGGTGACGGCGCTGGCCGATGCGCTGGCGGGCTATCTCGACCGGCCATTCGGGTTTTTCGGCCATAGCATGGGCGCGGTGGTGGGTTTCGAATTGGCGCGGGAACTGCGCCGGCGAGGGCTCGCTCAACCGCGAGTGCTGATCGCTTCCGGGGCGCGCGCGCCGCAGTTCCGGCGCGGCCACGTGCCGCCGCCGGACCCGGGCGACGAGGAATTGCTGGCGGAACTCGGCCGACTCGAGGGCACGCCGCAAGGGCTGTGGGAAGACGCCGCGGCGCAGGCCGTGCTGCTGCCGGCCCTGCGCGCGGATACGGCGCTCTATCGCCGCTACGTATATGGCGAGGAAGCGCGGCTCGACTGCGCGATTTGCGCTTACGGCGGCACGGCCGACGCCAACGTCGGCGAGGCGCACCTGGCGGCGTGGCGGGAGCAAACCACGGGGCCGTTCCGGCTGCGGCGCTTCGACGGCGGGCATTTTTACCTGCAGCCGCCGGGGGCGGAATTTCTGGCGGCGCTGGGGGAAGATTGGGAGGGGAACGGCAGGTAGGGGGAATCGGCAGTGATCGGTTATCGGTCGGCGGCGACGGCTGCGAACTGAAGGGTTGTGGGTTCGGGTCCTACCCGGGGAAGTTCTCCCGACGATTTGAGCAAGGCACTTGGAATCAATCACTTATATTTTTGCCAGTGTCTCTCCGCCGTGAAATACCCTTTGTTTCACTTGGGTATCCAGACTTTTGTCGCTCGGAGCATCTCGCGCGTTCCGACGAATCCAGACAAGCGGCTGTCCCATAAATATGGGATACTGGCCTCATGAAGACCACTCTGGAGATCCCGGACCCAACCTTCCGCAGGGCCAAGGCCACCGCCAGTGCGCTGGGAGTTCCATTGCGCGAGTACGTCACACAGGCTGTTGAAGAAAAGCTCTCGCTGGGCAGTAAACCCCTGGGCAAGCCCTGGCTGGAATGCGCGGGCGAACTGGCCCATCTCCACAAGGAGACCGTGCGAATACAGAAAATCATCGACCAGGAATTCGAACAAATCGAACCTGAGGACCGGGCTTGATTCTGGACACGAATGCTCTTTCCGCTTATCTTGACAGAACGCCGGAGGCGGTCGCGATCGTGTCCGAGGCGCGCGAGATTGCGATCCCCGTCATTGTAGCTGGGGAGTTCGCTTTCGGCATCGCGCAGTCCCGCCACCGCGAGGCCTACGAAAGGTCGCTACAACGTATGCTCGACCGCTGCACCGTCCTGGATATTGGAATTGAGACCGCGCGGCACTACGCGGCCATCCGGCTGGAACTCAAGGGCGCTGGCAAGCCCATTCCGGCCAACGACGTTTGGATCGCCGCACTCAGCCGACAGCATGCGATGCCTGTGCTGAGCCGCGACTCACATTTCGACTTTGTCGGCGGGTTGAGACGGCGAACGTGGTAGCGGTGCAGTTGGCTGGGACGGGAGCAGACGCCGGGGCCGGCGGCGCAGCAGGGCGGCGCCATTATTTGAATTTCATCGACGCGGTGCGCAGCCGCAATCGCGAAAGCCTGCACGCCGAGATAGAAGAGGGCGCCGCTTCGACGGTGCTGGTACACCTGGCGAACATTTCCTACCGGGTGGGCCGCACGATTCGCTTCGACCCGGCGACGCAGGAGATTGTCGGCGGCCCCGAAGCCAGCCGGTTGGGCACGCGGGACTACCGCAAGCCATTTGTAGTGCCGGAGAAGGTGTAAACGAACCTCCCGGCCCGTCCGTTCTTTCGGCGGGCGGATGCGCCGGAACGGGCAGACGGAAGCTCCTGCTCCACGGAGCAGCGGAGCGGCAACCAAACCCTGCAGCCAGGCGTTCGCGCTAAGAGGGGATCGGTCAATTTTCCTGGGCGACATCGGGAGTTAGGCGGGCGCCGGTCCGTCCTCCGCATTCCGGCTTTATAATGAAGCCGCATGCAACGCCTGATTTTTCTTCTGCTTTTTTCGCTGGCCGTTTGCCCGGCGGAGACGCGCTGGGAGCGCAGTGCGGCGCACAAGCGCGAATTGAGCCGCGACGCGGTCGGGCTCACCCATGAACCGATCGATTTCCTGCGGCGGCGCGGCGACCACCCCGAGGGGCTGGCGGACGACTATGCGCGCATGCTGACGCCCGCCAACCTGAAGCGCCTGGCCGCGACCGGCGATCCCTTCGGGCTGGTGTTCTTCTATAAAGGATTCGGCCTCGAATACGAGCGCCCCAACATGGAAAAAGTCAAACTGGCCGTGGCCGAAATGCATCGGCTGGGCATGAAGGTGAGCCTCTATGTCGGCGGCACCATGTTTACCGAAACGCTGTATCGCGAGCTGCCGGAAGCGCGCGATTGGGAGCGGCGCGACCAGAACAATCACTGGGCGCCTTACGGGGCGCAGACCTTCCGGCACTATGCCTGCACCAACGAGCCGGCGTATCGCGAGTACCTGAAGCGGATTCTGAAGATCGGCGTCGAGGAAGTGCACGCCGATGAAGTCGGTTTCGATAACGTGATGCTGCAGTCCGAACCGGCGTCGTGCCATTGCCCGCGCTGCATCCGCGCGTTTCACGAGTTTCTGCGCGCGCGCTATCCCACCGAGGCGGCGGCGCGCCGCCGTTTCGGACTGCCCAACGTGGATTGGATTCAGGCGCCGGAATGGGACTCCACCGCGCAGGCCGAAGCCGTCACCACGCTCGACGACCCGGTGCTGCAGGAGTGGGTGCGGTTCCGCTGCGAGTCGCTGGCGCGCTATCTGAACGAACTGGCCGATTACGCGAAGAGCCTCAATCCGAAGGTGGGAGTAAGCGCCAACATCAAAGGCCTGTACAGCTTCAACCGCTACTGGACCAACGCGGTGTATCATCCGCTGTTTTCCGGTCATATCGATTCCATGCCGTTCGATACCAACGGCTATGAAGCGCGGCTGGATAAAGCGACCGGCGCCATGGTGTCGCAGATTCGCAGCTATAAGATGGCGCGGCGGCTAGGGATCAGTTGCGAAGATTCGCTGGCGGACGAACTGCGCGCGGCCGTGCACATGGCTTTCAATTACCAGAAGCCCGTGGCGGGGTACTTCGGCGCCCCCAACGTGAACGGCGCGCACAACGTTTTCACCCCCATCATGGAATTCTTCCGCGCGTATAACGACCGCTACTACACCGGCACCGACAACGTGGCGGACGTGGCCGTGCTGCGCACCTGGGCGTCCATGGCTTACAGCGTCAACGCAACCTCAATACCGGCCACATTGATGGAGCAGGTGCTGATCCAGTACAAAGTTCCGTTCGACATTCTGTTCGAAGAGCAACTGGACCGCCTGGAGCGCTATGGCGCGGTCGCGCTGGCGGGGCAGGAATCGCTCTCGGACGAGCAGGTGGCGCGCCTGCTGGCTTACGCGCGGCAAGGCGGCACGCTGATTCTTACCGACAATACCGGCGAATTCAACCAGTGGCGCGAACGGCGGCGGGTGAATCCGCTGGGGCCGGCGCGCACAGAGGGCGAAGGACGGATTGTGGTGATTCCGAGGATTATCCCGGCCGGGCGCGTGGCGAGGGCCGGCGGCGCCAATGAAGATCCCGAACCGGGCGCAACCTTGCGGCGGGGCGAGCGCATGTCGCCGGCGCAATGGGTGCTGCCGGCCAATCATGCCGAGATCTTCGGCGCCGTCCGCGAAGGCCTGGCGAAGGGGCTGTCGGCCGAAACCGCCGCGCCGTTGACCACGGCGATGGAGTTGCTTCACCGCGACGCCACTCGCGAGACTATCGTGCATTTCGTAAATTTCGATCGCCAGCACCCGCTGGCGCCATTTCATGCCGGTGTGCGGGCGCAGTATACCGGGCCGGTGAGATCGGTGGAATATTTCACCCCGGATGCCGACGACCCGCAGACCCTGGCTTTCGATTCCTCGGGCGGCATGGTTCAATTCACGGTGCCGGCTACGCGGATTTACGCGATGGTGGTGATTCACCAATAGCATGGACCCGAACCGGAGCCCCAACAGTGTTCACCTGAACCGCCGAAGTTTTCTGACGGCCGTGGCGGCGGGAGGGCGCGCGGTTTTCGGCCAGCCCGCCGCGGAGCCGGATTTCACCCTGCGCATCGGCGCGGTGGAAGTCGAGATCGCGCCCAAGCGCTTCATCAAGACCACGGGCTACAACGGCTCCTTTCCCGGGCCGCCGCTGCGCCTCACCGAGGGCCGGCCGGTCACCGCGGCCCTCTACAACGACACTTCGATCCCGGAGCAGTTGCATTGGCACGGGCTGTTTATTCCGCCCGAAGTGGATGGCGTCGCGGAGGAGGGCACGCCGTTTCTGCCGCCGCACGGCAGCCGGACCATCGGCTTCACCCCGGAGCCGGCCGGCACGCGCTGGTATCATTCCCATATCCACGCCGGCCGCGATCTGCATCGCGCCACCTACACCGGCCAGTTCGGGTTTCTGTACGTCGTGCCGAAGTCCGAACCAGGGCGCTACGACCGGGAAGTTCTACTCGCGCTGCACGGCTGGGATCCGTACCTGAGCCCAATGGGCGGCGGCGGAGAAGGCGGCGAGGGCACGCTCGAAGTGAGCTACGGCGCGTTCACCGTCAACAGCCACGCGCTGGGCGGTGGGGAGCCCATCCGGGTGAAGGCGGGGGAGCGGGTGCTGTTCCGCATCCTCAACGCCAACGCCACCATGCTTCACCGGCTGGCGCTGCCCGGACACCGTTTCCAGGTGATCGCGCTCGATGGCAACCCGGTGCCCACGCCGCGCGAGGTCGACGTGCTGGAACTCGCGGCGGCGGAGCGAATCGATGCCATCGTGGAAATGAATCAGCCGGGCGTGTGGGTTCTGGGCGAGACGGATGAGAAGACGCGCAAAGCGGGCCTGGGCACCGTTGTGGAATACGCGGACCGTTCCGGCGAGCCGCGGTGGACTACGCCGCCAAAGGAAACCTGGGATTACACTCAATTCGGCACCCGCGGCAGCGCGCCCGAACCGGACGAGCGCATTCCGCTGGCGTTCAAGAACAAGTGGGCCGGCAACCGCTGGGTGGACCACTGGACCATCAACGGAAAAGAGTATCCCAAGACCGATCCCATCCGCGTGCGGACCAACGGAAAGTACCGGCTGGTGTTCGATAATCAAAGCGCCGACGCCCACCCGGTACACCTGCACAGGCACTCCTTCGAGTTAGTGCGGGTAGCCGGCAAGCCGACCCGCGGTGTATGGAAAGACGTGGTGAACGTGCAGCCTCACACCCAGGTCGAGGTACACCTGGTGGCGAACCACCCCGGCCCGTCGCTGTTTCATTGCCACATGCAGATCCACATGGATTATGGATTTATGACCCTGCTGGAATATGTGGATGCACCGGGCGCGGCGGCACGGCATCCCATGCGGCCATGATGCCGCCGCGCGCGGATGTATGGGACGCTGGTGGATCGGTGGGAGACACTCTATGCGGTCTCCAACGAGCCGCAATTCTCAGCCCGGAGTTTATACGCGATGGGCGGCTCATCGGAAACTCTTCGGTCACCGGAGCGACGCCGTGGCGCGCGGCGAAATCGAGCATCTACGCCACCGTGGCGGGAGCGCCGCCGGCGGCTTATTGCATCGCCAGAGCGTAAAAAGTTGGCTCGGACTTCATGAGATAATCCGTGGGTGGAGCGGCAATTCGAACATCGCTTCGAGTGGGATCCAGCAAAGGCCCTTCGGAATGCCCGGGAGCACGGGGTTTCGTTCGAGCGGGCGGCCACGGTTTTTCTCGATCCGAGAGCCATGTCGATATTCCGAACTCCTGATGTCGCCGGGCATTTTTCAGGCATTGGGGAAAATTCTCTGACCCAACCGACGGGGAATCGGTGCGGAAAACCGGGTGGGACAGACGATTGTTTTTTGTCGTCTGTCAGGCTGTTGCTGCCTGGCGAGGACTCGACAGACCACGAAAAACGATGGTCTGTCCCACCCCTCGGTCACCGAATTCCGGCTCAACCTAAATTCCGCGACGTCAGGAGTTCGGATATTCGACGTTGAGCACAGCGAGGAAGAAGAGCGTTGGATCACTCTCGGATTGGATCGCGCTGGAGCGCTGCTGGTAGTGTGCCACACCTTCCGCGAGGTGAAGGAATCCGGTCGTGCGAGTACAAAGATACGTTTGATTTCCGCGCGCCGGGCGGACCGTAGAGAAGCGGCGCAATATCGGGGACCTAAACCGTGAAGCCACATTACGATTTTTCAAAGGCAGAACGCGGCAAGTTTTACCGGAAGGAAGCCCGCGTACGTTTGCCTATCTATCTTGACGGCGAGTTGCAGAAGCGTTTGGAGCGCATCGCGCAGAAGAACGGCCGGGATGTCGGCGCCGTCGTGAGCGATCTCTTGACCAAGGACGTGGAGTTGCTGGAGCAGTTGACCTAATTGACCTGGGCAGGTAGGGAACCGCTCCCTTTGGCCGCGGCCTGGTAGCGCCGCTAATGCGCGAAATAAGCCGGCTCGTTGCCGGGGCGCCACTTGATGTTGCAGCCCAGCGAGGGCTTTTGTTGGGCGGACACCGGCAGGCCGGCGAGTACGGCGTCGATGGCGCGGCGCAGGTCGGCGCCGGTCAGAGGAACGCCGTTGCCGGGGCGGCTGCCGTCCAGTTGCCCGCGGTAAACCAGTCTGCGGTCGGCATCGAACAGAAAGAAATCCGGAGTGCACGCGGCGGCGTAGGATTTGGCGACCGCCTGCGTTTCGTCGAACAGGATGGGAAAGTTGAGGCCGAGTTCGGCAGCCATCTCCCGCAGCCGCCGGGGAGCGTCGTCCGGGAACGTTGCCACATCGTTGGCGGCGATGGCCACGATGCCCAGCGGGCGGCCGGCGTAATCCTTACCCAGGCGGGCCAACTCCTGCTTGACGTGCTGCACATAGGGGCAGTGGCGCGAAATGAACATCACCAGCACCGCCCGCGAGCGCACAAAATCGGCCAGACCGACGGACTTGCCCGTGGTCACATCGGGCAGCAGAAACTCGGGAGCCGGAGTTCCCAGCTCAATCATTGTGGATTCAGTTTTTGCCATGGATTCCTCTTCCGATTCGAGCATAGCAAAGGTGGCACAGACTTCAGTCCGTGATTTTGCGCTACCTCGACGGGCGGAATTCGAGCGTGCTCGCGGCCTCTTCCCTGCTCCACGACATGGGGTAGCTGCGCCCGTGGTAGTAGCTGTCCCACTGGTCGCGGTAGTGGCTGGACAGGATTTGTCCGCTCTGGCCGGTGACGATATTCAGCAGCGACCGGTCCCAGTCGGCCAGGTCCGCATTCATGCGCATGGAGGGGCCCAGCACGCGGGTGAACTGCTTGACGGTGAGCGGCGAACCGCTCATGGGGACGGGCCCGATGTCGAAACGCGGGCCCACCCACGGCGCCTGGTGCAAGACCGGGTTGCGGATCGCGATGGTGGACCAGGCGCCGTACTTCCAACGTTTGGGGTCGCGGCCCTCAATGCGTTGGGCTTCCTCGAAGGCGTCGGCGAACGCCGTCAGCAGCATGGTGTCGTAATCGGCGAACCAGCCGGCGGGCCGCTCGCGCAGCAGGCGTTCGATGGAAGCGGCAGTGAATCTCGGAATGTGATCGATATCCGTCCAGCCGGGCGCGGCCCTTTGCCAGACCGCCGTGCGCACGTGCTGGAAAACCAGCGATTCCAGAAACGCGGCGGCGGAATCGACGGCCATCTGCCCGTTCCAGCCGCCGAGCAGCGCGACCGCGGCATCGAGGCCGGTGTTCCCCGTCCGATGGCGTTGGTAAGCGGCGGCAACCTGGGTGGCCAGAAACTTATCGAACGCGGAGTAAACGTCCGTCTGCACGCCGATGAGATCAGCCGCGCGCCAGCCGCCGTGCGAGGCCAACCGGGCGCGGATCTGCCGCGCTCGATAGGGGGCCGCGAACTTGCCGTTGGGCGGATAGGAATATTCCTTGGGCAGGGGATCTTCTTTCGGAAACGGGTCCTGATTGGCACTGGCGACGATTCCGGAGGGAGGGTTGAACACCGATGGCAGCTTATCGAACGGGATGAACCCATCCCAATCGAAGCGCGCCGACGCGCCATCCACCGGCAAGTCGCCGCGGTATCCCCGCCGCAAGGGGATGCGGCCGGCGGCGTGGTAGCCGATGTTGCCGGCGCGGTCGGCGTAAACAAAATTCGAGCCGGGGCCGGGAAAGCGCGCCAGCGCCGCCGTGAACTGGGTCCAGTCTTGGGCGCGATCGATATCCAGAATCGGGTATTGGAGCAGGCCGGGCTCGGCGGCCGCCCAGCGCAGCGCCATGGTCCGGTTCCCTTCGGCCACGAACAACGGCCCGTGACGCGTCACCCACACGTTCAGCTCCACGCTGGGTTTGCCCTTGACGGGAATGATTTCGCGTTCCAGCCGGGCCTGCTCCGCCCGCCCGTCAAACAGGTACTGCCCGGTCCGCTGGTCGAGCTTCTCCACGAACAGGTCCTGCACGTCGGCCTCGAGATTGGTGATGCCCCAGGCGATGTTCCGGTTGTGCCCCACCACCACGCCCGGCAGGCCCGGAACGGTGACGCCCGATACATCCATCCCCGCGGCCGTGATTCGCGTCATGTACCAGATACCCGGCAGCGAATACTCCAGGTGCATGTCGTTCGAGAGCAGCGGCTTTCCGGAAGCGGTGCGGCTGCCCGCCAGCGCCCAGGCGTTCGAACCGGGAAGCGGCGCCCCCAAGGCGCGCTCGTCGAACAGGTAGCGCACCTTCGCCGGGTCGCCCCTGGCCAGCAGCCCCTCGAGGGTCAGCTCATCGCGCCACGAATTGGTCAGATCGCGATACATGTAGAGGCTCAGCAAGAGCGAGTCCACCACGCTCCAGGGACGGGGCTGATAACCCAGCAGCGTGAATTCCAAAGGAAGCTGGCCCAGGTGAGTGGAAAGGAAGGCGTTGACGCCGCGGGCGTAGGCCGCCATGGCGGCGCGGTCGGCAGCCGGAAGGGTGACATAAGCTTGTTCGGCGATGCGCCGCATGCGCAGCCGGCGGGAATCGCGGTCCGATTCGAGCGCCGCCGGGCCCACGATCTCCGCCAGGTCTCCGGCCGCAAGCCGCCGCAGCGAATCCATTTGAAACAAGCGGTCCTGCGCCGTCACGTAGCCCTGCACGAAGAGCGCGTCCTCCAGGCTCGAAGCGCGGATGTGGGGCGCGCCGCGCGGGTCGAAGACGACGCTCGCCGCTGTCCCTACTCCCGTCTCGATCTCGCCGGAGCGGCGCGGCAACGGACGCCATACGTACCAGAACAGCCCGGCCACTACCACCAGCAGTGCGAGCGCGATAAGAGTGTTGACGAATCGTAGGATTCGCGAACCCGTGGACGCTGTCATGTGAGTTTACAGTTTCATGATAGCGGCTGGGCGAGGCCGGAAAAGCCGAAGAGGCGCGGACGTGTACCCGGGGGGCCCGCTTTCCGGGGATACGGAGAATGCGGGCCCGTTTTACGTAACAGAGTGAGTTGGTTATTTGTATGGACGCGCCGGCGGCGCATTGGTTAGCCCCGGCTTCGCTAAAATGAGGGCGGAAACTTTGTGACGTATTTTCCGCTACGCATTCTCCTGGTGATTTTCCTGATTGCCGTGAATGGGTTGTTTGCCGGCGCGGAAGTGGCGCTGCTTTCGGTGCGGCACTCGCGTCTGCGGCAGATGGCCGAAGACGGCCAGGCGGGCGCGCAGGCGGCGCTGAACCTTCTGGCCAACCCCGGCCGGCTGCTCTCCGTCACCCAGGTCGGGGTCACTCTGGCGAGTCTCGGATTGGGCTGGGCAGGTGAAGGCACGCTGTACGGCCTGCTGGTTTCGGCGGTTCATCCCGCCAACCCGATGATGGCGAAGCTGTTGCACGCCGGCTGCCTGGCGGCGTCGTTTCTCGCGATCAGCTATTTTCACGTGGTGCTGGGCGAAGTGGTGCCGAAGAACCTGGCCATCGCCAAGGCCGACCGGCTGGCGGCACTGGTGGCTCCCGTCCTGCTCGTGTTCGACCGCGTGTCGCGCGCGTTCGTGGTGGTGATCGAAAGGTCGGCGGGAGCCATCACCCGCGCCCTTGGCCTCGGACCGGGCGGCCCGGGCGGCGGCCATTCCGCCGAGGAATTGAAGCTCATCGTCAGTTCCAGCCGCGGCCTCGGTTACCTGCCCGAAGCCCAGGAAGATATGATCCACCGCGTGCTCGATCTCGATACCGTCTCGGTGCGCGAGGTCATGGTGCCACGCAACGACATGGTTTCGATCGACATTTCGGCATCGCTCGACGACGTGCTCCGCACCATGATCGAAACCAAACATTCGCGCCTGCCGGTCTACCAGGGGTCGCCGGAAAGAATCGTGGGCATCCTGCACTACAAAGACCTGCTGCCGGTTTGGGAAGAACGGCGCGACGCCATCCGCTCCGGCCGCCCCAGCCGCTCGTTTCGCATCAGCCGGCTCTTGCGCCAGCCGCTGGTGGCACCAGAAACCAAGCCGCTCTCGCAGATGATCGAGCAGTTTCGCCAGGGCGCCTCGCACATGGCCATGGTGGTGGACGAATTCGGCACCATCGTGGGCATGTTGACCGTGGAGGACGTGCTGGAGCAACTGGTGGGACGTATCGAGGACGAGCACGACGAACGATTGCCGCGCCAACTGGCGGAGGCCGAAGAACTGGAACTTGAAGGCGCCACCCGCATCCGGGATCTCGAGAGCGAGTTCGGCATCGCCGTTCCCACAGATTCCGGATTCGAAACCCTGGCCGGCTTCCTGATGTTCAAGCTGGGCGAAATCCCGCGCACCAGCCAGAGCATCGTGTTCGAGGGCCGCCGCTATACGGTGCTCGAAATGGAGCGCAACCGGGTGCTGAAGGTGCGAATCGAAAAGCTGCCCGAGGCACTAGCCTAACGTGGCGCACGCACTCGTGCGTGCCGCGTCGAGACTCGTCTCGACGCCCGCGCTCGACCACGGAAAGTCCTGCGGATGGCGGACTAACCCGGCCTTAACCGGATTGTCTTCGATGTACGCCCGGATCTTCTCAAACTCGCTCCGATTCCGCACCCAATGATCGTATGATTCCTTTTGCCAAAAGGGTTCTCCGGTGCGCCCCAGCAATCGGTTGGCAAAACGCGCCGTGGCACCCTTGAGCGATCTCAACAAGTGGTCAGGGGCTATCAAGGGCCGAATCAGCAGGTGTACATGATTTGCCATGACCACGTACGCGCCCAGTTCGTAATGGCCCAGCTCCACTCCTTTGCGGATGGAATCGACCACAATTCGTGCAACGTCCGGCCGCCGAAGGTACATGGGCCCGCGCCGCATGGTATCCAATTGCCGGTCTAACCATACAAACGCTTCTCCCGATGTCAGCGGGCCGGGCGGAACCGCCAACGAAGCTGGAACACTGCCATGCAAATGCCAGGTGAGAAATAGCGGCGTGCCTTCAGGGTAGATATGCGGCAATCGGCGGCGTGGAGTCATATGTCCACGTAGTCGGCGGAACACGAGGAAGTTCTCATCGAACTGAAGCGGGCGTCGAGAAGAGTCTCGACGCGGCACGCACGAGTGCGTGCGCCACGGCGGGTTTACAATGGGGTCATGACCTCCCCAACTATGGTCACTCGCCTGGTGCCGGTCATCGCCCACGCGGTGGCTGTGTTCGGCGACGAGCAGAAGGCCACACATTGGCTGTCGACGCCGCTGGCAATTCTGGGAAATCAAACTCCGGCAGAACTGCTTGCCACTAATGAAGGGATCGCCGCCGTCGAGCGAACCCTCACCCGAATCGAACACAATATTCCATCCTGATGGCCCGCCGCGTATATCGTGTCTGCAGGGCCCGATACGCCCGCTTGGACGGCGAGGGTGCGATGCTCGTCGGCGGCAGGTGGAACTCGCCAGGACGCGCGGTAGTCTACATGGCCGAGAGCATTTCGTTGGCTGTACTTGAGAATCTTGTTCATATGTCGCGGCAAGACTTCCCGGCCAACTATGTCTCAGTAGCGGCGGTTCTCCCAAACGACTAGGACATCGCGACCGAGCAAGACCTTCGCCTTCGGACCGATCTGCGGGATTTGAGTTCGCAGGCCCTCGGCGACTGGTGGGTTGAATCCAGGGAGTCAGCCGTGCTCGAAGTGGCGTCTGTTGTCGTGCCACACGAACACAACTTCCTGCTCAATCCAGCGCACCCAGACTTCGCTAATGTCGCCACCGATCCACCCGCACTGTTTCACTTTGATCCCCGGTTGTTTCGATAGTCCAAACTGGGCGACTCCCGCGTCAGGGGCGCCCAGCCTGCAATGGAGCAGGGCCGAAATCATGTTTGTAGTAGAGCCATCACTCCGCACCGCCCTCTGGACGAAACCACTGCACATCGCTGGCCACCGGAGCCAACTCCAACTCCTTCCTGAGATTGCTGCGGAGGTCCCTGAGCAGGTCGTTGAAGGACCCCTTTCCCTTGGCTCTAAATTCTCGCAGGAACGCATCTACGCCCCTGACTTGCGACTCGGTACCAAACAGTTGGATATCAGCGACCGCCGCCTCCATGTCGCGGAAGTACCTCGAACCGGGTTCTGGTTTTCGTTGCGCCGCCAACGCTAGCATCCGATACGTTGCAATCTCATACTGCAAGCGAATCTCTCGCAGCTTGTTTACTCGGTCACGGCCCGCGTTAAGCCAACTGCCAGCAAACCAGCCGACCATTGCCACGACCACTGCGACGAGTGGCACGAGCTTGAGAAAAGTTTCCCAGCCGTTTTTCATGATCCTCATTCTACATACAGGTCGCGAGAAACGGCGAATCCCCCGGGGTACCGCGGCCTCGGCGCAAGCACGGGCGAACGATCCGCCCTCCTTCCATCGAGGCGTTGTGGACCCCAGCCTAGCCTCCCCCTACCCCAAATACCTCCGCAAATCTTCCGTCCGGAAGCAATGCGCCTGGGCGGTATCTTGCGAAATGCGGCCGGTGCGCACCAGGTCGGCCAGGGATTGTTCCATGGTCATCATGCCCTCGGCTTTCGAGGTCGAAATCTGGCTGCGCAACTGGTGGTCGTCGCCTTTACGGATCAGGGCGCGCACGGCGTCGGTCGCGGTCATGATCTCGGTGGCCGGCCAGCGGGCCACGCCATCGGCGCCGGGAATCAGTTGTTGAGCGATGACGGCGGCCAGAGCCAGCGAGATCTGCTGGCGGACTTGCGGCTGGTTGGCGCTGGGGAACGAATCGAGAATCCGCGACACGGCCTGAACCGCGTCGTTGGTGTGCAGGGTGGAGAAAACCAGGTGGCCGGTTTCGGCCGCGGTCAGCACCGTGGCCATGGTCTCGGCATCGCGCATTTCGCCCACCAGGATCACGTCCGGCGTCTGCCGCATGATGCTGCGCAGCGTCACCGCGAAATCCGGCGTGTCGCGCCCCACTTCGATCTGCTCGATGATGGAGCTGCGGTTCGCGTGCTGGTATTCCACCGGATCTTCGATGGTTACGACGTGCGCGGCGCGGCGGGTATTGACGATATCGATGAGCGCGGCCAGGGTCGAAGTCTTGCCGCAGCCGGTCGGGCCGGTCACCAAGACCAGGCCCTGCCGCCGTTCCGCCAGCCGCGCCAATGAACCCGGCAAGTGCAGCGATTCGAGCGATGGAATGCGCGCCGGCAGCAGCCGGATACTGGCCGCCAGCGTGCCGCGCTGGTAATGCAGGTTGATGCGGAAGCGGCCCAGGCCCTCGCGCATGAAGCTGAAATCCACCGTACGCTTCTTCTGCAGTTCTTCCATCTGCGGCGGTTCGAGCAGCGGCAGCACGAAGGCGCGGACCTCTTCGGCGTCGAGCGGCCCGCCGCTGGCGGCTGAAAGCGCCCCATTCACGCGCAGCACCGTGGGAGCGCCCGCGATTAAGAGCACGTCGCTGGCATTGCGCTCCGCCGCCAGCCGCAACAGGGCATCGAGCGAAGCCAGCGACTCCGGTACCCGAATGGGCACGGTCTTTTGCTGGCTCGGCGCCGCGCGGTTCAACTCCGCCACAATCTTCGAAAGCTCGCTGTCGTATCCACTCATGGGTCGTTCCCTGCCTCAAGTATAGTAAGACGAGCCCGAGCACCTCCGCGTTGACGTCCGCGCGGCCCGCCCAGGCCGCGCCCGCCACTGCCCCGTAGGGGTGTGACACAATCGAAGACAGGGACGCCGCCCATGACCACGGATGAACGCATCGAGAAACTCACCGAACGCCGCGAAGCACTGACGCAGACGGTCGAACTCATGGCCGCCGAGAACCAGCAACGCGACCGCCGCCTCGGCGAAATCATGGAAGGAATCGCCCGCCTCCTGCACGTCGCCGAGATCCACGAGCAGCGAATCGAAAGACTCGAAGAGTAACCGCACTAGTCCAGGCGCCCCCGTAAGACGGGTTTCCCGGGGCGCGCGACATAAGAGTGGAGTAGCTGCCCCACAGAGCAGCAGAGCCGCTTCGCGGGGAAGCATCGTGTGTTGAGCGAGACAAGCGCCGGGAGGAGTCCCGGCGTGGCAGACTGAGAGTCCGCT
>JBKQVG010000403.1:0-17578 GCA_052325345.1 Bryobacteraceae bacterium | reverse complement strand
GCCGCGCGCGGGCTAATCGGGCAGGCGAGCTTCGACCACTGGTACACGCGGACCCACGCGGAAGCCGGCGGCAACTGGGGACGGCGGGTGGCGCTGGACTTTGCGGCCAGCGGCCAATGGGCCTCGGAGACCGCGCCACAAGCCGCGCCGGGCGCCGATATCGGCTCGCGACAGTGGTACGCCGACGCGGGTGCGCGGATCGTGGCCGACACGCGCGATTTGCTGGAGATCCGCGTGAGCGAAGCAACCGCAAGCCTTTCTGGCTACGGCGAGCCGGCGGGGATGGAGGCTTACTACGGACGCGCGCTGAGCCCGGCGGCGCCGGAAACACCGGGATTCCCCGGCCTGGCGGAAAACGACGGCACCCATTTTCTGCAGGGTGGATGGACACGGCAGGCCGCAGGCGGCCTCCTCGACGCGCGCCTGGATTGGACCGAGGCGCACCTGAACACGAGCGGTGCGATGAATGGCGTGAGCAGTATCGATCTCGCGACCGGCTCGGTTACCGGAGTGCCGCCGCTTTCCAACCGCGGCGAGCGAAACCGCGAAAGCCTGCGCGGCGGTTACCTGCGGCAAACGCTCGCGGTGACGGGCGAATGGACGCGCGCCGAATCGCGCAATCGTTTTGGGACGCCGGCTGAAACCGTGCTGACCGCCGGCGGCGCGCCGGCCTACGTGGTGGATTGGGATACGCCGCAGGCAAGCCGGGCGGCGATCGAGAGCGGCTCGATTGCGGCGCGCGAACAAGTTACGGTGGCGCCATGGCTCACGCTGAACAGCGCGGCGGTGGCGGACCGGACCACGGGCGGTCCGATTGCCTGGACCAACCTTTCGCCGCGCGCGGGCTTCGCCGTGTCGCCGTCGTGGCTCACCGCGCTGACGCTCCGCGGCGGCTACGCGCGCCTGTACGCGCCGCTCTCCGGCCGCGACCTGGATTTCGCCAACCCGGCCAGCCTGGGCGGACAACAGTACCTGTCGAGCGGCAGCGGCGCCGGGCAACTGGTGGCCGTGTTCGGCGGCCCGTATTCGTCCATCGATCCCGCCCTCCGCCGGCCGTATGCCGACGAAATCGACGCCAGCCTGGAGGCCGCGCTGCCACGCGCCATCGCCGCCGCTCTGCGAGTTTTCCGGCGCGACGAAAAGCGGCGCCTGGCGGCGATCGACACCGGTGTAAGCGCGGCGGACTACACGCCCGTGGTCGTCGACGATCCCGGCCCGGACGGCATCGCCGGAACTTTCGACGACCAAGAGCTGACGGTTTACGCGCAGAACCCGGCCAGCTTCGGCCAAAATCATTACCTGCTCACCAACCCCGCCGGGCTGCGCGAGTTGGACGAAGGCATGGTGGCGGAAACCGGACAAACTTGGCGATGGTATGGCTGGCACGCTTCGTTCCTGGCGGTGAAATCCTACGGGCCTACGAACCCCGGAAACGCCGCCATCGAAAACGACCCGGGCGTGATCGGTTCGCTTTTCCTCGATCCGAACCTCGCGATCGCCGCCGCCGGCCGAGCTTACTTCGACCGGGCCTATGTGGGCAAGTTGCAGTTCGCCGTGCGCCTGCCGCGCTGGCTGGGCTCCATCGAATGCGCCAACACGGTGAACTACCTGGACGGCTTGCCTTTCGCGCGGCTGCTGCTGGTGACCGGCTTGCCGCAGGGGCCGATGGTGGTGGATACCACCCCGCGCGGCAGCCCCGGCGGCGGCAATCGCTCCCAGCACGTGTTGAATTGGAACCTGCGCCTGGGCCGCGGCTTTCGCTTGCCGACGGGAGCCGCGCGCGTCTCGCTCGATGTGCTGAACGTGGCCAACGCGGCCGGCCGGATCGAAGAAATCGACGTGACGGGTTCGACCTTCAACCAGCGCCTGCCGGCGGTGATTCAGCCGGCACGATTCGCGAGATTGAGCCTGGAGTGGCGGCGGTAGGGAGTAGGGCCGCCGGTGGAGTAACCGCGCGGCCCTGCCCGCCAAACTCACGGCCCGCGACCATGGGCATGCCGGCGGTGGCAAAGAACGCGGGAGTGACCAGGCTGTCAGCAACGTTCGCAGCCTGCGCGGGCTGTCCGGCCGCCGGCTTCCAGGCCGCGTTTACCGGTGCGGCGACTTGCAGATCTGCGCTCGCGTTAGAAGGGCACTCTTCAACCGGCGCCTAAAGGTTTCCGCGACGTCCGACGATATGAGTAGCAGGCCGTTCCGGCGCCCGTAAAACGCAGAAAGGAGGAATCACATCCATCGTTTTTCCACGTCTCACGCGTCAACTCCTCGACCACAGTTCAAAGCGCAAGTCGAATTACTAAACACGAAGCCAGAAGGAACCACGCCGGCGTTGACGTTAGACGTCTGCGTCCACGCCGTTGTCTATAACAGAGGACGCACGGCCGCTGCCACGACTCCCCTGTCGTGAGTCGCGCCGGGTGGTCCGACGATTGAGTTACCCGGCCCATCCGGGAGTCTTGTCTATCGATCGCTGCACGTTTTTGGATGAGCGGCAGCGTTCCAAGAAGGAGAGTGTGTGCGATACGGGCTCGTAGTGTGTCTGTGCTCTATCAATTGTGTACTGGGTGCGGATCAGGCAGCCGGGCAGTGGGAGCCGAAGATGGCGGCCGCCCGCGACCAACTAAGCCATGCCGCGTACGGCGAAGCGGTCGAGACTCTTCGCCAGGCGCTCGCGGTCGCCGAGACATTTGGCCCGCGCGACGCGCGCCGTTGGGTGACACGCGACACGCTGGCGTCCACCGACGAGGCACTGTCGCGCCTCGATGAAGCTGAATCTCAGTACCGGACGGCGCTCGACGAAATCCAAACCGCCAACGGCAAGGATAACGGCGACTATGCCGTCGTCGAAGCTCATCTGGCCAGCGTGTTGGGACTGCGCGGCAGACTTCACCAAGCCGAAGTCTTGGTGCGCGACGCGCTCGCGCGCCAGGCGCGCTTCTTTTCCGCCGATAGCGGGCGCCTTGCGGGCGCACGCAACTTCCTGGCGGAAATTCTAGTCGGCCAGCATCGTTACCTGGAAGCCGAAGACCAACTGAATCTGGCGCTTCCGGTTTTCGAACGCCAGCCCAGCCAGGCCATGACCGCGGTCGTCTTCAACAACTTTGCCATCATACGCCACTATCAGCGGCACGACGCGGAGGCGCGCCAAATGCTGGAGCGCTCCATCGAAATCTTGCGGCGCGATCTGGCGCCAAACCATCCGCTGCTGGGGCGCGCTTGCCATAATTTGGCCAGCATGGATTTCATCACGGGCCGGCGTGAGGAAGCGGGTCCGCTGTATCGCCGGGCGCTCGACTGCTTGCAACATCTCGGGCCCTCTCACCCGGTCTATCTGGCGGTGCTCGCCGACTACGCGCTCTTTTTGCGGCGGACCGGCCACAAAGCCGAAGCCCGTTCGGTCGAAGCACGGGTGAAAAGCGCCCTCGCCAAATCACCTTCCATCCCGGCCCGCGGTATGAGCGTGGACGTAAGCTCGTTGCGCCCGAACTGATGCGGCAGAGACGTTTCCGGTCCGTGACGGCGCACGCTATAGCCGCGCAATACCGGCGCCGGAGCCGGGCTCGGCCGGGAGTTCCGCTGCCGGCCACGCCAGCGCTGCGCGGCTCGACGAGACCGCCAATAACGATGGTCTGTCCGGCCAAGCACGCTATAATCTGGGTTCCGATGCCAGCGAATCAATCGGGCGGCGTGCCGGGCGCCGAAGAAATGCGCCAGGTGATCGCGGCCTTCGTCGGCAGTGCGCGGCAACCGGCGCTGCTCGAACCCGGGGAAGAATTGCTGCCCATCGGCGCGGAGAACTTCCTTTTGGAAGCGCGTCCGCGCGGCCTGTTCCTGCAGGCCTGGGACCGCACGCGTAATCTCACGCGCCGCGTCAACGCCATCAAAACGTCCTCGGCCGGCAAACTCGAGTTGGCGGTGGAGCGCTTCGCCAAGCGGGAAGGCTCGGTCTACCTGCTCGATCTCGCGCGCCGCTCCGGGGCCGACATAGGGCGGCGCAGCGGGCGCCTGGTTTTTCGGGAACGCTTCCGCCTGTTCCTTCGCCGCCAGTTCCCGAGCTGGACGTTGGCTGAATTGAGCGCCGAAGCCAACCTGGAGTTCAGCCTTTCCCCGGTCTTTCCGCGCGCTTTGCTCCGCAACCGGCGCCAGGGGTGGGCTGCCATCGCCTGCCCGCCCGAAGCCGACGCCGCCGCCCTGGTCTCGTTCGGCTTGATCTGGCTCAACTATCTGCGCGCCCGCGAGCGCCGTGTCGCGGTGGAGGGCCTGGCTCTCTACGTCCCCTCGGGTACCGAGCGCGCTCCCGCGCTGCGCCTGCTGTGCTTGAATCCCGAATCCGCCCGCTTCGAGCTGTTCCGCTATACCGAAGAGGATTCGGTGCTGCCGGTGGACCCGCGCGACCACGGCAATCTGGATACCCGCGTGGAGGTTTGCCGGCGCGCGGCCGAGCCGATATCGGCCTCTTGGGAGCGCATCGCCGCGCTCGGCGGCGTGGAGCGCGTTGCGAAGCACGATGGCCGCGTGAGCCTGCGTGTGCGCGGTCTGGAATTCGCCGAGTGCGCGGATGGCGAGTGGCGCTTCGGCCTGGGCCTCGGCGCCAGCCGGCGGCAGCCCGCGCGCGAACATCATCTGGGCGAAATCGAGCGCCTGGCCGAAGAACTCGCACGCGCCCGCTCGCCCGGCTCCGGGGGCCGGCACCACCCGCTCTATCGCCAATCGCCCGAGGCGTGGCTGGAATCGCAGGCGCGCGCGCACCTGGCCGCGCTCGACGCCAGCCTGCTGGCCGAACCCGTCTACGGCCAGGTCCCCGCCTTCGCCGGAGGGGAGCGCGGTTTGATGGATCTCGTGGCCGCCGATGGCCGCGGACGCCTGGCAGTGATCGAGATCAAGGCCACCGCCGACCTGCACCTGCCGCTGCAGGCGCTGGATTATTGGATTCGCGTCAAATGGCACCTGGACCGCGGCGAATTTTCCGCCCGTGGCTACTTCCCCGCCCTGACCCTCAGCGCCGAGCCACCGCGGCTGCTGCTGGTGGCCCCGGCGCTCGAATTCCATCCCACCACCGAAACCATCCTCGGCTTCTTCGATCCCCGCATCGAAGTCGAGCGGATCGGCGTCGGCGAGGACTGGCGAACGGAGTTGAAGGTCATGTTCCGCTTGAAAGGCGCCGAGCGGCCGGGGTTCTGAAGAGGGCCGGCCGATCGCGATTGGCAAGCACTTCGGACGGCCGGCCTGCTGGCTGGCAAACCTCGTCTGTGGCTTCCCCTTTTCCGGGGGCGGCTAGTCGAGGAAGGGTTCGAAGGTCCGATTTTGGCACGGATGGGGGTTTTACTCAAGAGGGCGCGCTACTTTAAAGGAACGATGCTTCCCAAGCTGATTGGCCTCGCTCTCGCTCTCACCACCGGTGGCGCCGGTCTTTACGCCGCCAATTTGTGGAGGAAAGCCAGCGAGATCGGAGTAGAACCCAGCTGGTTCGTGGAGCCTGCCGATGAGGCTTCCTCGCAGGCCGCATGGATAGGTCCTCTCATTAAGGCTTCCATTGAATCGGGGCATACGGCACGAATCTGAAAGGAGACGGAAAGCAAACATGCTGAACCAGGCGCAACGCACCGCGATTCTGGAACCGAACGCACAGAAGGTTATACGTATTGGGAACAGCGGGACCGCGCCTGGTGCGCAAGGCGGTCGAGATTGATCGAAACGTCGCAGGACTTGCGGGTACTTCGAATCGCGTTGGCCAACCCACAGAACGGAAACGCGCCCGGGCTGGATCATTTGCCTGGCGCGGAAGCCGCATTGGCGATCGTGATGCGGACTCGTATTCTGCCGGGCGTCACTCGGTCGACGACAACGCCTGGTGGAAGATCGAGTGTGCCGGGCGCGAGTTGAAGCGCATTCCACCCGGAGCGCGAGTGTCCCAAGTCGAAATGGGCAACCAGTCTTCCGAGACTGATGGAATCCATCACCCAGGGGCTTCCGCGCAACTGGACTTCCAGGTTATCGGCGGATTGTTCCGCGATCTCCATGCCGGCGGGCACACCGCCGAACTCGATCGGAACCGTTACACTCCGTATCGTAGTGCCGGCGGCAAGGAACGACATGGCCCAAATCAGCCCGGCTAATCCCGCCGCTCCGAGCTTGAGCTTGATGTTACTGAACAGGAAGCGGTAGACACGATTGGTGGAACTTTGCAGGTCCCGGCTCCGCAATTCTTCGAGCGACTGCAGTAGTTGCTCACGATCCAGCTCGAGGCGGATATCTCGGCCCAGCATAAGGCTCACCTCGCCCCGCTCCTCCGAGACGACGATTACCAGCGCGTCGCAGCGCTCGGCCAGTCCCATGCCCGCGCGGTGTCTGGTTCCGTAAAAGGTGGCCACATTTTGCCGCTGCGTCAAGGGAAGCACGACCCCAGCCTTCACCGCCCGATCGCCATCGATAACAACCGCGCCGTCGTGGAGCGGCGAGGCCTTCTGAAATATGGCCTTCAACAATTCCGACGAGATCTCCGCTTGCAGGCGCACGCCTCCGTCCAGAAGCTCGGAGATCGCATCCCGCCGCGCAATGACAAGCAGCGCGCCGAGCCGATCGCGGGCAAGGTCAAACGTCGCCTCGGCGATCGCCCGATTGCTGTTCGACAGGACCGATTGGGGTCGTGGCCAGTACCGCAAGGCGCTATCGAGCCGCATGAAGGCGGCACGAAGCTCCGGCTGGAAAATCAACAAGAGTAGAATAACCGCAAGGATTGCCGCGTAATCCAGCACCCAACTGGTGATCACTAGGTCCAGGTGACGCGCCAGAAGCGCAAGCGCATGGATTCCCACCACGCCCAGCGCGATACGTAGCGCCCGGGCTGAACGCCGCCCAGCGGAGCAAAGCATAAAACGCAGTCGTGAGAACCAGAAAGTCGACGATGCTTTGCCACCGGAACAAAGGCACTATCCAGATTTTGCCACAAGAAATAGTGCGAATGAAGCAGCCGTAGAGATACACGGCGCCCGCTGAGTCGGAATCGGTTCCAATGCCACGTGGCCCTGGTGGCCGGCGGCTTCGCCATCGACCTGTTTCGCCTGCCCATTACCGACGTTCTCGGGAGGGACAGGAGCATTGAGGGATGCCGACGAGTGCTAACATGCTTACGCTGCGGTTGGTCGGGCGAATACACATTCTAGACTGTGTCTCAAGTGGACAAATATGCTTCGTAGCCTTGAAGATGTGACCGGCGTCTCCGTGATGGCGACGGACGGCGATATAGGGAAGGTCTCCAACTTCCTTTTTGACGATCAGTCGTGGATGATTCGCTATTTGGTCGTCGATGTGAGGCGGCGTCTTCCGGGTCCTGGCGCGGCGCAGCCGGACGGGGCCTTGAACTGGGCCCAAGAAGAGTGCAAAATCATCGTTGGCTGGTCTCCGTTTGACGCCAATCGAGTCACCCACCGGCGGGAACCGGAAGCCGCGACCAGTGCAAGAAAAGGAGAAGATTGTGACCGATCATTCGGTATCTCGTCGGTTGTTTCTGTCGGCGGCCGCGGCTGCGACTCCGTCAGCGCCCGTCTTGCTCGCCTCGGACAGGATCGCCATATTCACTCCGCCGCCCAACCGGGTCCGAATCGTAACGGCCACGGCCTCGGCTTCGCCTAGATTCTCGGCCCCCAGGTACACGGCGGCGGAGATTCAGCAGATCCAGTCCCAGGGCAAAGACGTTCAGATCACCATTCCGGCCAATGCCGGCGAATTGAACGAGGCGCTGCCCGAGGCCGACGTCGTTTTCGGTGCGATCAACGCGGAGATGCTGGCGAAGGCCAAGAACTTGCGTTGGATGCAGGCCACCGAAGCGGGAATGGAGAGAGTACTGTTTCCGGAGCTGATCAAGAGTAATGTGGTGGTGACAAACATGGCGCGTATGTTCGCGCCGGCCATCTCCGAGACAGCTATCGGGATGCTGTTGAGTTTGACGCGCGGGCTCAACAAGTATTACTTTCCGCAGTTCCAGAAGCGGACCTGGAATTCGGAGCGGAACCTGGTGGAGGTGGATGGCATGACCATGGGGATTGTCGGTATGGGGGGCATTGGCCAGGCCACCGCCATGCGCGCGCACTATGGCTTCAACATGCGGATACTGGCCACGGACGCAAAACCCATGGCTAAGCCGATCTTCGTGGACACCCTCCGCGAACCGGCCTGGCTGATGGAGATGGTCCCTCAGGTGGACATACTGGTAAGTGCGGCGCCCTCCACCAGGGAAACCCAGGAGATGTTCAATGAGAAGGTGTTCCGGGCGATGAAGAAGACGGCGTACTTCCTCAACCTGTCCCGGGGAGCGCTGGTGGAAGAGAACTCACTCGTCCGGGCGCTGAAGGAAGGCTGGATCGCCGGCGCCGGGATAGACCCGGCCCGCATCGAGCCGTTGCCATCCAGTCATCCGTACTGGGATTGCCCGAACCTGATTATTACGTGCCACAGCGCGGGATTCGCGCCACAGCGCCAGATCCGCCTGGTGGGTCTGCTGGCCGACAACGTCCGGCGTTATTCGAGCGGCTTGCCGCTGATGAACGTGGTGGACAAACAGCGCGGTTACTGATGCGCAAGTTCCAAGCGGCCGGACATCCGCTCAGCAAGGATGCCCAGTTCTTCCAGAACGGTCCATCGAACGATGGTTGGAAGCCGCCCGCTACCGGTGGCCGCTCCGGCAATCGGCAGCGCCTCGCCACGCCATACCGTTCGCGAGTACTGGACAATTTCACAATAACGTACCGTGCCCACCCTCATACTCTTGTAGTACGAAGACGGCTGGTTTCGAGTAGCCAGTAGCGACATACTGGAGCCACTGGACGACTCGATGCGTCCGGAGGGGAGGCAAATATGGGTTATGACCGGCCGATTTCCAGAGCCACAAACCGGACTGGCGTCGCAAGCCAGACTGCCCCTTCCCAGCGAGTGCGTTATTTAGGTCCAGCTTCGATGGTCGATGCGATGTTCGATCAACTGGAATATTTGCTCGACCATGAAAGCCAGGACTGTCCTGCGGGATGCGCGGACTGCGAACGGCTCAAAGCCGTCGCGGCCTGGCTGCTGCTGCCGTTCCGCCTCCCTCAAAACAGCCAACCGTCCACGCCGGCGGACACCAGCGCGACGTAGCCGTCTCCGCGCCCCGGTTTGCAATTCCCGTCTTCTCACGGTTTCAGATGGAGTAGCGTAGATCTGTAGGAGCTACCGCCATGAATCGAAGATCCTTCGTCACTTCCTTGGCCGTTACCTCGGCTGCCGCCATTGGTCCGCTGACACGCGCCCGGGCGGCGATGCCAAAGATGAAGATCACGAAAGTTCGCGTTTTCGCGCCGCCCGATCCCAATCCTCTCTTCAATCAGAGCAACCTGGTGGTGGCCGTGGAGACCGATGCCGGCATCACCGGAATCGGCGAAGGGGGTTCCAGGGACACGTTGGAGCAGTGTGCCGGCCGGTTGATCGGACGCGATCCTCAGTACCTGGAAAAGCTGTGGCAGGACATGGCGCGGGCGTTCTTTTACCCGCCCGGACGGGAGAAGATGCACGCCCTGGGCGCGCTCGATCTGGCCCTCTGGGACATCAAGGGTAAAGCGCTCAACCTGCCCGTGCACGCTGTCCTGGGCGGCATGGCGCGCAATTACTGCGAGTGCTACAACACCGCCGGGACCGTTCCCGGCGTCGAGCCTGGCATGAGCATCAAGGAGCGCGCCCAGCTCACGATCGCCGCCGGCTACCGCGCGTTCCGGATGGATGCCGCCTCCAGTGCCCCAAACACCACCTACAACACTCACGAGAGAATCAATCGGCTTTCGAGCGATTGCGTGGAGGCGCGGGAGGGGGTTGGAAAAAATGGCGACTGGTGCGTGGACTTTCACCAGCGGTTCGACCTGGCGGAGGCCATTCGTGGCTGCGACCTCATCCAGAATCTCGCGCCGTACTTCGTGGAGGACCCGGTGCGGGCCGAGGCGTTTCAAGAGGACCTTCCCATCCTGCGCCGTAAAGTCGACGTGCCCATCGCGGCCGGCGAGGAATGGGGCAACCGCTGGGACTTCAACAAACTGGTGGAGAGCCACGACCTGGATTACGTCCGCGTCACGCTTCCCAACGCCGGCGGAATCACCGAAATCATGAAGATCGCCGCCATCTGCGAGACGCATTTTGTGGGCATGATCCCGCATTTCACCGGGCCGATCTCGACCGCCGCCCTGGTACACTCTCTGGGCGCCTTTTCCGGACCCGTGCTGCTGGAATACAACTATGGCGGCCGAACCATCCCTTACATGCCGGTGGGCCTCGATTTCCGCAGCGGCAAGCTCTATCCCAACCAGCGCCCCGGCCTCGGTGTCGAGCTGGACATGACGCAGTTGAAGCCGCTTGCCGAATTTACCCAGCCCACTACCAATCGGGCGCAGACCTACTTCCGGCCGGACGGGTCGATCACGAACTGGTAAGCGCCTAGCCGCTCCGCCCGAAAGCGGCGCCGCCGAAGATCGTCCGGCGCTCGCCGGGTGGGAGGTAGAGTCCCTGCAGCCGTACGGGCTCGCCGATATCCTTGAAGAGCAGATCGCCGTTGCCCAGCAGGTCCTCGGCGCCGCTGCGGTCCAGTAACATCTTGGACTCGATCCGGCTGGTCACCCGCAGACCGACCCGCGCCGGGATGTTCGCTTGCAAGGCGCCCTTAACGATCTCGCGGCTCGGCTGCTGCACCGCCAGCACCAGGTGGATGCCGGCGGCGCGCGCCTTCTGGCCCAACCGGCGAATGCGTTCCTCGATCTCCTTGCGGCCGCAGAAAAGCAGGTCCGCGTATTCCTCGCAAACACACACAATCCGCGGCAGGCGCCCGCCGCTCTGTTGCAGCTCGGCAAGGTGATCGACTCCGGCGGCCTGAAACGCACGGTAGCGGCCTTCCATTTCCTCCACTAGGCGATCGAAGAAGTCGATGGGGTTGACTTCGTCCGGGTAGACAATGCGCCGGTCGCCCCACAAATACGGCGAACCGGCAAGCTCGTTGAAAGCGTTGCGTTTAGGATCGACCAGCAGAAATTGCAGCGTTTCCGGAGCGTTGGTGAGCAGCAAACCGGCGATCATGGCGCGCAGCCATTCGCTCTTACCGCTGCCTGTGGCGCCAGCGACCAGCAGATGGCAGTCGGCCGAATCGGCCAGGTCGGCCATCCGCAGATTACCCTCCAGATCGAGTCCCACCGGCAGTTTGGAGCATCCCAGAACCGGGTCGGCCTCCGGCAATTGACCGCGCACCGCGGCGAACAGTACCGGTTCGCGATCCGGACGCGCCACGTCCACTACCAGGCGGGTGCCGGCGGTGTGGATGAAAGGCGGCGCCTCCAGTTCCAGCCGCACCTGCACCGCCCCCGCCAGTTTCCGCACCGATTCCGGACGAACACTGCGCGCCGGCTGAACCGGAAAGCGCAGAAAGGTTGGGCCGACGATAGGGCCGGAGAGCATTTCGACCGGGCTGCTGTATTCACGAAAGACGGCTGCCAGCCTGCGGCCCAGCTCCGCATACTCCAGCTTGGCAGGCGCCGGTTCGGCGACCGCCGGCCGCGAAGGCGTTGCCGGACGGGGTCCCGGAAGCACTCCCGCCAGCCGGCCGATGAGCGCCTTCAGACGCGCTTCCACCGGCTTGAGTTCCCGCGGCGCGAACACTTTCTGCTCGAGTTGAGGATGGAAACGGATGAGCGCCAGAGAGCCGGGAGTTCGTTCCCCGGCGGCCAACATCTGGTGATACAGGCAGGCTTGCGCCAGGTCGGCTTCGGGGGCGGATTGCCCGGTTTTCAACTCCGCCACGCACCACCGGTCGCCGCCCGGCAGACGAAACACGGCGTCGGGCACGCCGCTGATCTGTACGCTATCGGTCCAGCCGGGTTCTCGAAGCCGCCACGACAACGGCTCCTCGGCTGAGATCGATAGATCCGCGCTGCCGCTATCGGCGGACACGGAGAACGCGCCCCGCCGCCAGGCCTCGTGCAAGATACCCGTCAACCATTGCGCCAGTTCTTCGAGCGATTTCCAGAGATCCAGAACTTCCCGCGTGGCCGTCTGCAAAGCCGCGTGATTGGCTTCGATCCGGGGACCGAGCAACAGGCGGTAAATATGATCGCACAAGCGCGCATTCCATTCCTCGGCCGTGGCGCTGCCGCCAACCAGGGCGGCGCGCGCGTGCAACCGGGGCTCCGGCCCGAGCAGATCGGCGAAGATCTCGTGGAACAGCGTACCCACCATCCGGCTGCTGGAATCGGGCAGGCCGTACACCGGTCCTCCGGCGGCGCGGAGGATCTCGCCGCGAACCTGGCGGACGTGCAGTTCTACCGGCATGATCAGGCGCGAGCCGCGGGCACCAGGCGATACAGCAGCGCCGGCGGGCCTTCCAGCAGACCCGCCAGATCCGGAGACGCCAGCACCAGTTGCCTCACCAGCGAAGCTTCCTGCCGCACTTCGCGCGCCGCATCCTCCAGCGTAATGAGGCAGCGCTCCTCCATCAGCGACCGCAGGTCTTCGCGAAGCTGGGCGTTCTCCGGCGACGCCGGCTTGCCGCCGGTGATGTTATCCGCCAACTCGGCGAGGCACGAAGGCATATTCCGCGCAATCCAATCCTGGACCGTTTCCGGGCTAATGGGCGATCCATCCCGCGCCAAATCGCCCGAACGGGAATCGGCGAGCAGCGTGCGAAGCGCTTCCAGAGCTTCCAGCGCCTCGATGGATGGGTGCACGACGCGCGCGCCGGCGCGAGCCAGATCGTCCAGGTAACGCCGCGTGGCGCGCGCATTCTTGCCGATCCCGAGACGCGAGTCGCGCAGCAGCACCAGCGTGCGTCCGTTCCGGGCGGAGCGGCCCAGCCGCCGCAGCCTGGCGGCGAGGCTGTTCATGTTCCTCTGGTTGCACAGGCTCACATCGATCTGCCCGGCGGGCGATTCGAGCCGAAAATCGATGTCGCCGGCGCCCGTTCCGGCTTTCCACTTTCCGCCGGCGGCCGCCGCGATGAGCGCCTGAATGCCTTGGTCCAGCACCTCGTCGATGTCGCCCCGCGAGATCGATTCTCCGGCGGCGTCCACACGGCTGTCCCATTCCTGCCGCAGGAAGGAGGCGAGCGGAACCGGCCCCTCCGCTAGCGGCGAACGCGTGCGGTCGAAAAGCTCGGCCGCCTTGGCGAGGATGCGGCGGGCGCTGGCCAGACCTTCCGCATTGAAGACGGACTCAAACTCCGCCGGCGGCGCCCAAACCAGGCCGGGTCCAGCCGCCTCCAGGCGGGCCTTGACCAGCCGCATGGCATCCCGCCGGCCCAGCAAGGGCAGGTGCGCCGTTTGTTCGGCGATGCGGTCGTAGTCCGCCAGGCGGAACATCGGCTCCACCGAGGATTGCATGCACGAGATGAGGACCAGGTTGGTGGTTTCGTCGTGCAGCGTGCTGACGGCGCCGCCGAATGCCAGGAAGCCGGAACGCTCGCCGGGACTCGTTTCCAGGGCCTCCACCTGGTCGAAGCAAAGCACCATCGGCATCCTGGCGCCCGCCAGACGGGCCAGCGTGACAACCATCTCCCGCGCCGCGTATTCCGGATTCTCCTCCTGGGCGAGGTCCTCGGCAATACCGAGCTTGTCCAGATCGGCCTCGGTCAGCGAGTCGCCGCGCAGCCACGCGCGAACCAGCACCAGGTCCTGGCGATGAACCAGGCGCCGCAGAGCTTGCACCAGCCCTGGCGAGAGCCTGCTTTCCTCTTCCAGGTTGTCGAAAATTTCCAAGCGTGCGAGTTCGCTCTCCGGCAGGCGGCGGAGCATCACGCCCAGGGCGCGCGCGAACGCTCGCTCGTTCCAGGGAAGACCGGCCGGCAACTCGCGCTTGTAGCGGTCGAGCTCGCGCCCGCGCGACCCCGAACTTGCCAGCACGCGATACACCACGGATTCGAGCTGCGTGCAGCCGTCCGCGGTGGTTCGCATGAGGTCGTCGGCAATCCGCCGCCGCAGATGGCGCCAGACCATGTTGGCCGTAGTCGAGAGCCGGATGTACACGAACAGCGTCTCGCGCAGGCATTCGTCCGCGCTCTGCGCCAGGCCGGCGCGCAGCCTCCGCATCAAGTGCGTCTTGCCGCTGCCCGGCGCGCCGCGGACCAGAACCGCCGTGGTCCTTTGTTCGGCAAGGGTGGCGGCGATGGCCCGGCGGCACGCGTCGAAGGCCTGCTTGCCGATTTCGCCGACGTCGGCTTCGGGCAACTCCCAGGCATCGCCGGCGATCCAGCTACGAAATGGATTCATCATCCGGGTCTCGCAAGCCAATCACCACGAAGTAATGGCCCTCGCCGTCACTTACCAGTTCATTTCTGGCCGCGTCGTTCAACCCCAGCGGGTAATCGTGCTGGTCGAGGTACACGCGATGCTGCCGGTACAGCGCAATAACCGCTCCGTCGAAGGAAGCTTTCTCGGCGGGCGAAAGACCGAGTTCCTCGCGCAACTGCCCCACGCCAATTCCGCCAGGCTTCGCCTTCAGGAACCCGGCAATACGCCGCGCCAGATCGTCCGGGGGTTGCTCGGCGCGCAGGGCGTCCAGTATCTGCGCGCGCGTAATCCCGGCAGGCGCCAGTTTCGCCGCCAGCGCATCCACTTCCTTTTGCAGCTTGGCCACATAGGCGCCCGCCTGGGCCGGCTTCGCGCCATATTTGGGGCGCGCCCGTCCCGGCGGGGGATGCAGGTATAACTTCCCTGCCGCCACCAGCGAAGTCACGCGCGATTCTATCAGCGCCCGCCGCTCGCCGGCGGAGAAGCCAGCCAGGTGACGCCCCACCTTTTTCTGGAGATCGCTGGCCGTCAGCGGCGCGTCCGCCGCCAGGTCCACCAGCAGGGAATCCAGGAAATCCTCGGGCCGGTGCGTCCAATACCGGGACGGAGAGGAACGGGTTCTCGCCGGCCAGGGAATCACGCGAGCGTCCTGACTCAGCAATTGTTCCAGGGCGGCCAAATTCACTCGCGATGGCAGAGGAATCGACTTCAAAATCTCGCGCCCCGTCAGTGGCCGGTCCGAGCGCCGCAACGATTCAACCGCATGCGCGAGGGTCTCCGAAGTCTGCGGTTCAACCGGCGGGTTCATCTGCTTCCAATCGCAAATCTTAGCATGGCGCAAGACAAGGGCTGCGGCTCAATCCGACTCGATTGTGACGGCAAACGGGAACTGGATCTAGTACAGACCGACGCTAATGACCTTGCCGCCGGTATCCACCAAGACGTCCATGCGGCGGTTCAGATAGGAGTAGAACTTTCGCCCTTCGGCGGCAGTTGTGGCGGTCACGTTGGCGCCCCACACCCGCCGGCAGTCGGTCCACGTCAAATGGAACGGGTAGGCGAATACGGTGCGGAGCGTGCCCGTCTCGGTATCGAAATCAAGCTCGAGTTCTTTGTAACGGCCGGTGGGATCGGTGAAGGCGAAGATTTCGCCGTTCTCCTGGTTCGCGGAGTCGAAGGCCGGCCGCTGGCGCACCGGTTCGCCCAGCAGAAAGCGGGCGTCGTCTTCCGTCCAGTGGCCAATCAATTTCTGGCAGAAAACAGCGCTATCCGCTTCGAAAGACGGTGGATAGATATGCCGCAGAAGGGGCCGCGGGGAATCCTCGATGGCCGTTTGCCGGGTGCTCAGGGCTGCCAGGCCAGCGGTTGCGGCCGCTAAGGGAGCGGTTTTGCTGGCCGCAGCCTCGCCCGGATCGCGGCCGGATCCAGTTTTAGCGGCACGGCCTGACGGTGACGGGGTGGCCGGCGGCGGAGCCGGTGGGGGGCCGGGGAGCCGAACGATCACGTCGCCTTCGGGTTCCTCGCTTCGCAGTACCGGAGGGTTGCCGCCATTGCTTTCCTGGGTCTTTTGCCCCGCGGATGAACTGGCGCCTTGCATCAAACCGACGCTCGAAGCGAGCAAAGAAACGATGCAGAGAAGTCTCATACCCTTGACTGCGGGCAATGCCCGAGGAATATTCAATCCCCAGGTTAGCCGACCCCCCACCCCGATGCGAGGCTGAATTTGGCAAGCACGATGGCAATTACTAACGTTAGCGGCAGGATGCCTGATTTCACACCGGAAAAGGCTGAGGGGACTGGCGGGAACGTATCGGAGTCGAACCGATCGGCGACGGGTTTCGCCGCCCGTTGGTTTTGAAGACCAAGCCCACCACCGGATGAGAAACGCTCCCGACCGTCAGGCTAGCAGGTTGAGCGAAGCGAGGGAAGTCCGCCGCGGCCGCCGTGGCGACATCGTCAGAAACGTTCGAGGGCTTTGCGGGCGATTTTCTCCGCGGCCTGGGAAACCCGATCGGCCTCGCCGAATCCGAGGACGGAAATGAGTACGTAGTCGTGGCCGCCGCGAATCACGTGCAATTGGGTACCGGCGCCGGCGAGGTCCAGATAGAACGCCGTGGTCTCGGCTGGCGTTCCCGCCAGGGTACCAGCCAGATGGGCTTCGCGCAGGTGGCCGCCGGGGATGGCTCGTTGCAGGCTGGCCACTTCGGCTCGGACATCCAGACGGGCGCGCACGTGCTGGACGGTGATGGTGACGATGCCGGAGCCGGCCGAATAGTCGCAGCTCGAAGAGTCGTCGCCGATGTCTTCCTTACCCCGGCCCACGGGCCGGCCGAGGGCCTGTTCCACGTCGGCACGGGTCACGACCGCGCAGGCGGTAGGAAAACCAAGTGAGGAGGGCTTGGCCGCGGTCGCGCCAGCGTCGCTCGAAAACGCCAACAGAAGGGGCAGGTAAAAGAGAACCGTCACGGCTCCATTAGAAGGCCGCGCAAGCCCGCGAAACAAGATCGAGGCGTACTGCGGACGGGCCAGTACTTGTTCGAGCTTTCAGCGGGCCAGTAGGCGGCGATCGGCCAGCCTTAGCTGAGCGCCGACGGCTGACAGCTTCCCTCAATCCAGCCAGCCGGCCGTGCAACGCATTTCGGCGCGCGGTACGGCGCCATAGCGGCGTTCGCGTCCACGGAACTCGCGGATGGCGGCGGCCAGATCCTGGGGCCCGAAATCGGGCCACATGGCGCGGCTGAAAACCAGCTCCGCGTAGGCGCTTTCCCATAACAGAAAATCGCTCAAGCGGCGTTCACCGCCGGTGCGGATCAACAGGTCGACCGGCGGTCCCAGGCGCTGGTCGAGGCCGGCGCGGGAGAGTTCGGAGCTGCCGCGCGCCGCCGCCAGAATGGCTTCCCGCCCGGAATAGTCCAGAGCCACCCGCAGCCACAGTCTCGTGCCCTGGGCCGTAGCCGCTTCGCTGGCGGCAATGGCGGCCACCAGCGGCGGCGGCAGGCGGTCGCGGCGGCCGATGGCTTCCACCCTCACGCCCTCGGCCACGCACCGCGGCGTCTGGGTTTCCAGGTACCAGGCCGCCAGGCGCATCAGGGCCTTCACTTCGGCGGGCGGCCGGCGCCAGTTGTCGCTGGAAAAAGCGAACAGGGTCAGGATGCCGATCCCGCTCGACGGCGCGGCTTCCACGATCCGCCGCACGCTTTCCACCCCGGCGCGATGCCCGGCCACGCGCGGCAATCCCCGGGCCAGCGCCCAGCGCCCGTTGCCGTCCATGATAATCGCCGTATGCAAAGTATTTTGTG
>JBKQVG010000402.1:0-12297 GCA_052325345.1 Bryobacteraceae bacterium | reverse complement strand
AATGAATACCGGGTTGACGCTGCTCATTTCGGCATAGAACGGAATAGGCTCGGGGCGCGATTGGGCGATGGTGAGCAGCGCCAGACCGCCCTTGCGCGAGCCGGTGAACGCGGCGGCCTGGATCATGGGATGAGCCACCAGCGCCTGGCCGACCTGGTATCCGACCGTAAACAGCAGCGAAAAAACGCCCTCCGGCATGCCTGTTTTTTGGGCCGCGGCCACGATCGCGCCGCCGCACATCTCGGCCGTGCCGGGATGCGAGAAGTGGGCGTTCACCATCACCGGATTGCCGGCGGCCAGGGCCGCAGCCGTATCGCCGCCGGCTACGGAAAACGCCAGCGGGAAATTGGCGGCGCAGAAGACCGCGACCGGTCCCAGCGGCCGCAGCATGGAACGGACATCCGGCTTAGGCAGCGGTTTCCGGTCGGGGTTACCGATGTCGATGCGGGCGTCCACCCACGACCCTCCTTCCACGATTGCGGCGAAAAAGCGAAGCTGGCCGGTGGTGCGCGCCAATTCGCCTCTGAGGCGCGCTTCCGGCAGCGCCGATTCGGCCATGACGCGTTCGATCAGTGGCCCGCCCAGATCTTCCAGTTCGGCGGCAACCGCCCGCAAGAATTCCGCGCGCCGGGAGCGGGGCAGCGCGCGATAAGCGGGGAAAGCCGCGGCGGCCAGGTTCGCCGCGCGATCCATTTCGGCGGCCGTGGCGCCGTGGTAAGCCGGCTCCAAACGCTCGCCCGTGCGCGCGTCATACCCGTACAGAGTTTCTTCGCCGCCCGTGGCGCGACTCCATCCAATCATCGATTTACCTTGCAGCATAGTTGTAGCCTCCTCAAAGGAACGCCGGCCGGGACGGGCCGGCCGCGGACCAGGAGTCCGCTCCACCAATTCCAATTCGGAGTATCCCACGCGGTTGCGGCGGCGCGGGGGTGCTTAACCGATCTGGGGATTTCGCAGTTTCGGCGCGCCGCTCGTACCGAGCTTACAATAGGCTATAGAGACAAACGTTTGGCTTCATGGCAAATCCTCTGGGCACGATATTTCGGCCGTTGTGGCTGAGGCTCGACAAGTTACTGTCGGGCCGCGCACAAGACGATCCTCTCTTTCTCTCGAACCGTACCGTTACCCAGAAGATGAAAAGCTGGCTGGCGATCGGCGTTCCGTGCCTGCTGGTGATTGGCGTGGTGGCTTTCGCCCTCTCGCGGCGCGGCGGGGCGAAGGACGTCCGGGCGGGCGACCTGACGCCGGAGCAGGTTGCCGCCAAAATGCTGCCGGATTACAGCAAGACTCTGGACCTTGGCACCGCCCACCCGGTGACCGTGGACGAAGTGCAGGTGCGGCACTCCGAGCCCCCCCAACTGGTTGGGGTAGTGAGAAACAATAGCGGCCATGTGGTCGATTCCGCCGACCTGGTGTGCGAGCTCGAGACTCGCCGCGGCTCGCGCCTGGGCGCCGTGACCGCTCATGTGGGCGCGATCGCGCCGCACGCGACGGCCAGGTTCGAAGTCGATATCGCCCAGGATACGGCATCCATCGCGATCGTAAGCGAAATTCGCGTACATTAAGCTGTCAGCCGTCAGCCTTCAGCCCATCCTTTATTGCTATTGCTGCGCCAGTTGAAAGAAATCCGGCGGCTCGAAGCTTTCAATCCGCCATTTTTTTCCGATTCTGGTCACGCGGAAGGTGACGCGGTCGCTCTTGCGGGTTGTGACGGCGCCGGGAATTGACGTTTCCCCGACCCCTTCGATGGCATCCCATTCACCCAGGTCGATGGCCCAATCGATATCGACCTTGCGCGAGCGGTCGTCGCCTTCATTGGCCACCAACTCCAGCGACGGCTGCAACTCGCCCGCCGCTATATCGCTCCGAATGGTCTGTTCGAGATGCACCTTGGCGGCGAAAACGGGGTCGAAGAAGCTGAGAAATCGCGGCGCGTCGCCGTTGTCGAGCGCGTTGGCGGCCGAATGGAACATATCCCACAAGGCGGTTATATCCGGCGGCGGCGCGAACAAATCCGCGGGCTCGAAAGAGGCGATGCGCCATCGGCTGCCGCGATCCACCACGCGGCAGCGAACCTTGGCGCTGCGATGGGTGAGGCCCGGAACGCCGCCGCGCTGGGTGATATCCATCGCCCAATCCAGCTCGATGAGGCGCTCGGCGGCTTCGCCGGAGATGTGGTCGAACTGAATGCGGGATTCCACCTGGGTCTGCGCCGTCAGGGCGGCGGCGTTGCGTTCGATAGCTTTGAGCCCGGGCATGGCCGGATCGAATGCTTCCCGAAAGGCCGCCGCGTCGCCGTTCGAGAGGGCTTGGGCCACGCTCCAGACGCAATCTTCCGGCGATGGCGCGGCGGCCAGAAGCGGCCAGGCGGCGAGCACGGCGAGCCTGAAAGCGTTGCGCATTTTTACGTCCGGTAGCTGGCGTTAATTCGAATATAGCCTTCGGTGAAATCGCACGTCCAGAAGCGTGCCCTGCCCTTGCCCTTGCCACGGAAGCGAACGCGAATCTCGCATTCGGGCGCGTTCAGCTTGCGCGTCAGCTCTTCCTCTGAAAAGGGAGCGGCCAAGCCTCGCTGGCAGACCGCGACACCTTGCAGGTGAATATCGGTTTGGGCCGGTTGGAACGGTACGCCGGCGTTGCCCGCGGCGCAGAGAATGCGGCCCCAGTTGGGATCGGAGCCGGCCACGGCGGTCTTTACCAGCGGGGAATTGGCGATCGCGCGCGCGATGCGGACGGCGGCGGCGTCGGACGGCGCGCCAGCGATTTCGATGGTGATCCGCTTGCTGGCCCCTTCGCCGTCGCCCGCGATGGCCTGCGCCAGTTGCTCCATGACGGACGTGGCGGCTTCTTCCACCTTGCGGAGCTCCGCGCCCTCCGGTTTGACGCCCGAAGCGCCATTGGCCAGCAGCAACAACGTGTCGTTGGTGGACGTATCGCCATCCACGGAGAGGCGATTGTAGCTGCGCTCCACGCCGCGCTTCAAAATCGCGCGCAGCAGAGCGGGGGAAATCCGCGCGTCGGTCATCACGAAGCCCAGCGTGGTGGCCATCTGGGGATGGATCATGCCGGAGCCTTTTGTCATGCCGGCCACGCGCACCGCGCCGCGGCGGAGCTTGACCTCGACGGAGGCGGTTTTGGGCCGGAGATCGGTGGTTAGGATGGCGCGGGAAACGTCGTCGAACCGGCCGGGCGAAAGGCTTTCGACAAGGCGGGGCAGCGAATCGACGATCTTCCCCGGGTCGAGCTCCACGCCAATCACCCCGGTAGACGCTACCAACACCTGGCTCACGGGCAGATGCAAAAGGCGGGCGGCTTGCCTGGCGGTGGCCAGCGCAACCGCGTCGCCGGTGCGGGTGGCGCAGTTGGCGTTGCCGGCGTTGATCAGGATGGCGCCGGCGTTGCCGCCGCTGCGCGCGAGCGAACGGCGCGAGAGCCGCACCGGGGCGGCCTGGGCGCGATTTTGGGTGAAGACGCCGGCCGCCGAGGCCGCGAGTCCGGTCACGATCAACGCCAGGTCGTCCTTTTCCACGTTACGGATGCCGGCGTAAGTGGCCGAATATGCGAATCCAAGCGGTAGGTGGTTCAAACCGGTATCTCTCCCAATCGTTCATTCTCGGCCGGGCGATGGCCATTGGCGAAATCGGCGGCGGGCATGCGCTTGCGGCCTTCGAGCTGGACTTCGAGAAGCTCCAGTCCGCCATCGCCGGTGCGCACTACCAGCGGGCGAACGGAAGCCAGCGCGCCAGGCTCGGCGCCGATGTGAACCCCCGGCACGACTGGCCGGCTGCGCCATATTTGGAGCACGTGGCCGCGCCAGGTGGTGGAGGCGCCGGGCCACGGCTGCAGGCCGCGAACCCGGTTGTCGATGGCGGCGGCGGGCTGGCGCCAGTCGATGCGGCCATCTTCTTTCTTGAGCAGCGGAGCGTGGGTGGCTTGGGCGCTGTCCTGCTTTTCGGGCACGATGGATCCCGCATCGACGCCGGCCAGCGCTTCGACCAGAAGGCCCGCGCCCATGGTCGAGAGGCGAAGGCCCAATTCGACGGCGTTCTCTTCGGGGCCGATTTCGGTCTCCGCCTGCAAGAGTATATCGCCGGTGTCGAGGCCCGCGTCGATGCGCATGATGGTGACGCCGGTCCGTGGCTCGCCGTTGACGATGGCCCATTGGACGGGCGCCGCGCCGCGATATTTGGGAAGCAGGGAGGCGTGTACGTTGAGAATCCCCAGCGGCGCCAGATCGATGACGGATTGCGGAATGATCTGCCCATAGCCTACCACCACCATGGCGCGCGGCATTAAGCCGGCCAGATACTGCTGCGCCTCGGGACGGCGGATGCGTTCGGGCTGGTAGACGGGCAGGCCGAGACGGAGCGCGGCTTCCTTTACCGGCGGCGCGGCGGGTTGCTGGCCGCGTCCGCGAGGCCGGTCCGGCTGGGTGACCACGGCGGCCAATTCGTGCCCCCCGGCGGCCAGCCGCTCCAAGCTGGGAACCGCGAACGCCGGCGTGCCCAGAAAAACGATGCGCACCGCCGCGCCTATCCCCACTCCCCGGCGCGCTGCATCTTCTTGATCTTGCGCTTCATCAGGTCGCGCTTGAGCGGACTGATGTGAGCGATGTAGAGCCTGCCGTGGAGATGGTCGGTTTCGTGGATCAGGGCGCGCGCCAGCAGATCTTCGCCGGCGATTTCGAATTCCACGCCTTTGGCGTTCTGGGCGCGGGCGATAACTCGTTTGCCGCGGCGCACCTGCTCGCGGAAGCCGGGAATACTCAGGCAGCCCTCCTCGCCCACCTGTTTGCCTTCCACCTTAAGGATCTTGGGGTTGATAAGCACGATCTTGTCTTCGGGGCGTTCGCCGTTGGAGCAATCGATGACCGCGATTTTCTTGCCGATGCCGATTTGCGGTCCCGCCAGGCCAACGCCCTTGGCGGCGTACATCGATTCAAACATGTCGTTCACGAGCTTGTCGAGCTCGGGCGTATCGAAATCCATGATGGTATCGGCTTCGCGCTCCAGCACCGGGTCGCCGAATTTTACGATGGGGTAACGCATACGATCAGAAATTCTTCACCTGTTCGAGATAACCATGATAATTGCGGCGCGTTTCGGCCAGCGAGTCGCCGCCGAATTTTTCGAGCAAAGCCTGGGCGAGCACCAGCGCCACCATGGCTTCGCCGATCACGCCGGCGGCGGGAACCACGCAGACGTCGGACCGTTCATAGGCCGCGGGGGCGGATTCGCGCGTGGTCATGTCCACCGATTCCAGCGGCCGGCGCAGGGTCGAAATGGGCTTGAGCATGCCTCGCACCAGGATATCCTGGCCGTTGGCGATGCCGCCTTCGAGGCCTCCGGCGCGGTTGGCGCCGCGGGTGAAGCGGCGGCCCCGGCGGTCGTAGTGAATGGTGTCCTGCACCTGGGAGCCGAAACTGGCGGCGCCTTCGGCGGCAAAACCGACTTCGACGCCTTTGACGGCCTGAATGGAAACGATGGCTTGGGCCAGGCGCCCGTCGAGGCGCGAATCCCAGGTGGTATGGGAGCCGAGGCCCACGGGGACGCCGCGGGCCACCACTTCGAACACGCCGCCGACGGTATCGCCCGTGCGATAGGCCTGGTCGACCACTTCTTTCATGCGGGCTTCGGTTTCCCCATCCACGCAGCCCAGCAGCACCTCTTCCTTTTGGCTGAGGGCGGCCAGTTCGTCCCAATCCGCATGCCGTTCCAGGCGCACCCCGCCGATGGCGACGACGTGGCTCAGCACCTCGATACCGAATTCGGCCAGCAAGGCCTTGGCGATGGCGCCCACGGCGACGCGGGCGGTGGTTTCGCGGGCGCTGGCGCGCTCCAGAATATAGCGGGCGTCGTGGAAATCGTACTTGAGGGCGCCGGCGAGGTCTGCATGGCCCGGGCGCGGACGGGTGACGGCCTTCCAGTGGGACTCGGAACCGGCGAAGTCTTCCACTGGGAGCGACTCGGTCCAGTTGGCCCAATCGCGATTGCGGATGACGATGGCGACAGGGGAGCCAATGGTGCGGGAGTGGCGGACGCCGGCCACGATTTCGGCGCGGTCGGTTTCGATTTTCATCCGCCCCCCGCGGCCAAACCCCTGCTGGCGGCGCCAGAGCTCGCGGTTGACGGTTTCCAAATGGATGGGTATGCCGGCTGGAAGGCCCGTGAGGGTCGCCACCAGGCACTCCCCGTGGGATTCTCCGGCGGTCTCGAATCGCAACATTCTATTAGAAGACCGTGACGAAGTTTCATGGTAACAAAGAAATGCCACCGAGGGGATTCGCAGCCGCAAGGCAAGCCGCGTGGTTTGTGTGGGTTGGAGAAAAAATAGGTCCGTTCGGGTTATTCTGTTGGAGGCGCCGAAAACGGAGCCTACGGGCTTGCGGCTGGCTGAAACGGACTTTGGGATGCGCGACATCGAGGTTGCCCCTCCATCCCGAGGAATAGCACGGACAAGGGATGGGCCCGCCGTCTGGGTTACTGGATGTCATTGAGGCTAAATGGAATTGTCTGGCTGGAAGTGCCGTGAACGGCGGACAGCTTTGTGCAGCTTTGTGCAGCTTTGTGCGTGTCCAGGGCTGGCGCTTACCCGAGTCTTCGAACTCCTGATGTCACCCCGGCATTTCGCGCGGCCAGGGGAAATGAGCTGACCCATTTGCCACGCAGGGTGTATCACACCCTGTCGGATTCTTTCCCTGCCGCGAGAATTTTCGTGGAGCGGACTCTCAGTCTGCCACGCCGGGACTCATCCCGGCGTTTGTCTCGCTCAACGCACGACGCTCCCCCGCGAACGTGGAGATAGCCCGTGCCCTTTGGTTCCGGCCCCGCTGCTCTGTATGACACCTCCTTCATTTCTTTTCCGGCGAAGAGGATGAGGCTTTATGATCGACACCCATAAAGCAATCGCCTCGCCAAACCACCACCTCCAGCCCGCAGTCGCCACCCGCGGTTTCGTTCACCGGGCGGTTGCATCACTTTCGCGGCCTCCAGCTTTTTCGCCTCCTCCCCGGCATTTCTGGGCCGCGAAACTAATGAAACCTTTTTCAGTCACAACAGCCCCAAAAGAAAAATCTGCCTTGTCCCTGCAACCACTTACAAGCACTTCCCGTCGGCCGTGACCAATCCGCGGCGTACAGTGAAACCGGGAGTAGACCATGACGTACGAACGCTTTTAGCCGCTTTATCATCTAAGCCGCGCGACCCGCGAGCTCGCAACGCCTATCGACACAACTCGACCGGCCAGATCCACATCTTAACGCCAGCCGACCAGATGGCGTACGAGAAACATTGCCGTGGTCTTCACGAATCCCTCGCCCCGGTCGGCACCATGGAAACCGACCTCGCCCAGTCCATCGCCGACGACCGCTGGCGGCTCAAACGCTCCGTCGCCATCGAAAGCTGCACCTTTGCCCTCGGTCTCGCCCAGCCCGACGAAGTCACCGCCGGCCATCCCGAAATCGATGGCGCCCTCGCCCAAGCCCGCGTCTGGCGCTCGGAGGGCAAGAGCCTGCACCTCCTCGGGCTGCACGAGCACGGCTTCCAGCGCCGCGTGGAAAAGAACATGAACCTGCTCCGCGAGTTGCAGCAGGAGCGCAAAGCGGCCCTCCGGCAAGCCGCCGAAGAGGTCGCGATTCTCGTCGAACTTGCCGCAAGTAAAGGAGAAACCTACGACCCGGAGCGCGACTTCCCGCGCGAGACCCTGCCCCCGCAATTTGATTTTTCAAACGCCGCGATGCGACGCTTGGCCGCCCACCAAGGCCGCCTCGCGGAAGCGAAAAGACAACATCTCGCAGCCTCAAAGCCGCTCGTTCAGACAGCCTGAAACCTGACGGCACAAGTTTCATTTGTCCGCCGGCCTTGCCACCGGCCGTTGCGGAGGCGGGCAGCAGCCTTCGGGGCATGCCGGAGGTTCGGGAGCGGCCATTCGCTCGCGGACCAGTTCGCCGATCATTCGCAACAGTGTGGGGTGGAGGCCGGCCGTTCCGGCCCGCGTCAGTCGCAATCCCAGGCCCGCGCAGAGATCCGCGGCTTCCACATCCAGATCGTAGAGAACTTCCATGTGATCGGAAAGGAAGCCGATGGGCGCGGCCAGCACGTCTTTCACGCCCGCGGCGGCCAATGCCCGCAGATGCGTCAAAATGTCGGGCTCCAGCCAGGCCTGGGAAGGCGGACCGCTGCGGCTCTGCCACGCGACGTCCCAGGCGGCGATGCCCAGCCGCTCGGAGACGGCGCGCGCCGTGGCGCGGATCTGCCCCTCGTAGTCCGAGGCCGCCGCCATCGCCACCGGAATGCTGTGCGCCGTATATACCACGCGCGCGGCCGCGCGGCGCGCTCCGGCAACCCGCTCCATGGCTTCCCGCACGCGTTCGGCGTTGGCCTCCACAAACAGCGGATGGGTGCAGAACGGCCGTATCTTGTCCACCAGCGGAGCGTTTTCGCCGGCTTCGCGCCGCGCGGCTTCGATGTTTTCCAGGTACTGCCGGCATCCCGAGTAGCCGGCATAGGCGGACGTGGCCAACGCCAATGCGCGGCGCACGCCATCGCGCTTCATCTCGCGCATGGTCTCGGCCAGCAGCGGATGCCAGTTGCGGTTGCCCCAATAGACCGGCAGCGGCAGACTCGCGCGCATGGCCGCCAGCAACTCGCGGCAATAGTCGTTGATGGGGCTGCGGCCGCCGAAATGATAATAGTGCTCCGCCACTTCGAGCATCCGCTCGCGCGGAACGTTCCGCCCGCGCAGCACGTTTTCGAGGAACGGCATCACGTCTTCACGCTTTTCCGGTCCGCCGAAAGAAAGCAATAAGATGGCGTCGTATGTCATTGGCTGGCCTTACCCTCGAATACCGAAGTAGACCACCTGTCGCGCGTCTATCCAGAACAGTGCCGCGTGCCGGCAAAAACGAACTCCACGCGTTCCGCCAAAGTTCCCGGCCGGGGCTTGGCGGCAGCCACCATCCGTTGCCAGCCGTCGACAGCCACGGCACGCCAGTTTGGAAACTGGCGCGGGTGCGGCCAGGACCGCAATCATAACCTCGACCATTTTGTCTCTGTTGGGGTGCGCCAAGTCCATGTCAGCGTCGCAGGCAGCCACGCGCGCAGAGGTTTCGTAAGCCTGAGCGGACGACGAATCCATGAAGTCAATGATCGCACAGGCCCTTTTGGCGCCCGGCCACGCGTTGCCGGAGTTTAGGCGGGAAAACGGCGTAACCGAAAGGAACACGAACGTGGAGCTAAGCAGCTGCTCAACCGAGTCTCTTTGCGGTCCGTGCTTCTGGTAAGCGGCGCCGCCGGCTGGGCTAACATCCGGAAAAGGAAACACGACATCCGCCTCGCCGCCCTTTACCCCGCCGAAGGTCAAACGTGTCATTGCGTCCCGCTGCAAGTCGGAGACCCAAAGATCCGCGGTTGCAGCCTCGCCGACCATAAGGACTGCGCGCTTTCCGTCCGGGGAAAGATTGACACTTAAATACGCGCCGGGCTTGGCCGCCAGAGGTTCATTCCTGCCGGTTGAATCGACCCATTGAAGCGTCGCCATTTCGGGCGGGCCGCCGCTTGACCTGCGGTACAGCAGAGTGCCATGCCCGGATGGCGCCGCGGAGACGTCCCATTGACTGGCCCCGATGTACTCGTCGTAGGCGACTTCATCGAGGATGGGCTCCGCCGTCCCAGGCGTCTCAAGCTTGTCCGTATCGAAGGGCACGGCGAATAACGTTGCCTTGTTGGCGTAGATCCTCATCCTCATCGTGACGGGCGCGGGGCTGTGGATGCTCAAAGTGCCCAAGGGCGGGGGCCTGATTCCGTTCGCGCTCGGCGTGCTGGGCCGCAGCATGATTGGGCGCAAACCCGATCCATACCACGCGGGCATCTGTGGAAAACAGATTTTTGGACCGTGTTTGGACCTTTTGGACCTCGTGGAGGGGTAATCGTGGAAGAGGTCATAGCCACATGAGGCCGTAACTTGCGGAGTGTGTAAGGGATGTGTTTGGTGGACCTGGTGAGATTCGAACTCACGACCTCTTCCATGCCATGGAAGCCAGATCAATCACTTACGGACTGGCCTCTCGTGGTTTCAAAGACTTACCGACGCCCGTCTTGGACCGCGTTTGGACCGCGTGACCTCTTCCATGCTTTTCCGGACCCTGCCTGGACCTCGTAATCTCGCCGCATTCGGACCTCGATTCCGTGCTGGCCATTGGCGTGCTTTTCGCGCGCACGCCCGGAAGCTACCCCCCTTTGGCAATGCGTCCGTTGGGAAGACATTTTCGGGTTTCCTATATATAAAGGGGGTTTTCGGCCCGGAGGGGACCGGCGGTGATGTGGTCGATCGGCGCCCCCGGCACCGGACAACGGGTGTGCAGCGACATACAATCGTAGAGACCTATCACGATTATGGCCAAGAAGCAGAAGTCGACGACTGCGCCCGCGGATGACGCACTGAAGAACGTCAGCGACTACCGTTTTCCCGAGGCGACACGGAAGAATAATCCGCCCGCCAAGATCGCAGCCGAGGGCTACGTTCCGCTGATCCCGAAGGCCGAGTACCTGTACAGTCCGCGGCGCCCGCCGGAACTTCGGTTCGATCCGACGGGCCGTGCCGACGAATTGCCCGAGTTGCTGGCCAAGGCAATGAAGCAGAAGTTGACCGAGGCGGACGCCTGGGCGCTCGCCGAGGCGCTGCGCGTTTACGAGCCGTGGCTCGAGTGGGCCGGAAAGCGTGAGGCCAAGGCGTTCGCCGTCGATCCGGTCGCGCTGCATATCCACGAGCGGGTCAGCACGCAGGCCATCCTCAAAGTGGCGGCGCGCGAGGACGTGAACCGGTCGCTGTTTGCGGACCCGGAGCAGGAGTACAACGAGGCGGTCCAGGTCTATAAGCACGACGTGGACTGGTCAAATCGCCTGATCCTGGGCGACAGTCTCCAGGTCATGTCGTCGCTGGCTCGGCGAGAAGATCTCGCTGGCAAAGTGCAGATGATCTATATCGACCCCCCATACGGGATCAAGTTCAAGAGTAACTTTCAGCCGGAAGTCGGGAATCGCGATCCAAAGGACCGCGATGCGGATCTGACGAGGGAACCGGAGATGGTTAAGGCCTACCGCGACACCTGGACGCTCGGCGTCCACTCGTACTTAGCCTACTTGCGTGATCGCTTAGTCGTCGCAAAGGACTTACTTGCTGACTCCGGCAGCGTCTTTGTCCAGATCGGCGACGAAAACTTGCACCGTGTTCGAAGCGTGCTGGATGAGGTGTTGGGTGCCGCGAACACGATGGGGCTGATCCCGTTTGTCACGACCGGCGGGCAGTCGGCCGAACACCTTGGGAATGTGTTCGATTTTCTGCTCTGGTATGCCAAAGATATCGAGCGAGTCAGATATAACCAACTCTATGAGGTGAAGGAACTCCGGCGGGGCGGGGGGTGGGCGCATTCCAGGATCGAGTATCCTGACGGGCGGCGCGAGAACGTCGGTGTTGATGCTGTGGAGCAGTTGCTTTCGAGGGGTGAGTCTGTCCGTCCATACACCCTGGACAGAACGGCTTCGGAGGGCGCAACAGCGACCGGGAGCAGCCCGTTCACATTCGAAGGCCAAGTCATTCCTCTGCCACCTAACTCGCACTGGAAGACCACGACGGCGGGTCTTGAGCGCTTGGCCAAGGCATGGAGGTTGGAAGCCTCGGTAAACAGCTTGCGCTACGTTCGATTTATTGACGATTTCCCAGTGCAGCCGATCACGAACCTATGGGACGACACGAACAGGCCGGGGTATGTCGATTCAAAACGGTACGCCGTCCAGACGAACACCAAGGTGATCGAGCGATGCTTGTTGATGACCACTTCTGCGGGTGATTTGGTCCTTGATCCGACCTGCGGTTCCGGCACGACGGCCTGCGTTGCCGAGCAGTGGGGGCGGCGTTGGATCACAATTGACACGAGTCGTGTTGCAGTTGCTATCGCCCGGCAGAGGGTTCTCACGTCCAAATACGAATACTACAAGCTCAAAGACATTGCTGCGGGCATCGCAGGCGGGCTGAAGTGCAAAACAGTACCCCATATCGGGCTGAAAACCATAGCCCAGAACTCAAATCTGGATACCATCTTCTCCAGGCACGAGCCCATCCTCGACGCTAAGCTCGCTGCAGCTAACGACGCTCTCGGTAAGGTGCCGGACAGGCTTCGCAACGATCTGCGCGCCAAACTCGCTCTGAAGCAGAAGAGGGAAGGCAAGACGGCGATCACAGAAGCTGACCGTCGTCGCTGGAAGCTACCAGCCAAAGACGACGGCTGGCAACACTGGGAAG
>JBKQVG010000401.1:0-14984 GCA_052325345.1 Bryobacteraceae bacterium | reverse complement strand
GCCAGCCGGCTTTTCTCGCCGCCGCTTAACACGCTCACCGGTTTGAACACGTCGTCGCCGCGGAACAGAAAGCTGCCGAGGACGGTGCGGACGAACTGTTCCGTGACGCGTTACGGCGTTTCGAGCGCCTCCTGCAAGACGGTGCGGTTGGGATTGAGCATGGCCGCGCGGTGCTGCGCGAAATACCCGGACTTTGCGTTGTGCCCGAGCCGGCGTTCGCCCGACAGTGGTTGCAGCACGCCCGCCAGCAATTTCAGCAGCGTGGATTTGCCTGCGCCGTTCGGCCCCACCAGCACGATGCGTTAGCTGGGCGGCCGAGGGTGCCGGAGTCTTCGTGGGAACGAAAGATACGAACCGCGAACAGATCGTGTTCGAGGGCAACAACCTGGCGAACGCGCGCAGCCAGGTCGAGCAGGGCGCGACTTATATTCACGTGCAATAAGCCGGAGGAGGCTTACCTGTGAAACGAATACAAGCGCGATTGTTTCCGTTTGCGTGGTGCACCTGGGCCGCGGACCTGCCAACGTCCGTGTGCGACGTGATGAGCCACGGCGCGAAAGGGGACATGCCCAGTCCCGTCGCCTGTTTCACGTTCGCGCTACAGGTTCTCTCCGGCACGCGCTTCGGCTTCCGCGAGCCACCCGCGCCGTAGCCGTTCCTGCGGTACGTTTGACAGATAGGGCTTGATGTCGAGAATCGGGGTTCCCTCGAGCATGTCGATGCCCCGGACGCGGAGAGTCGGACCATCTCGGCACAGTAACTCGACCACAGTTAACCCGATCGGATTAGGACGCCGCGGGGAGCGGGTCGCAAACACGCCATGCGGCCGATCGTCGCTCGGCGGCGTTCCCACCAGGTTGAATCCTTCAGAGCGGTCGAATGCCCAGATGACGAACAGGTGAGAAAAGCCTTCAATATCATTGAGCCCAGGCTCAAATTCTGCCCGTATCTCGAGAACTCCTTCCACCTCGTGCTTCGCGCCTAACCCTTTCGGAATTTCCTGCGTATCCTTGTAAGGGCTTCGTACATATCCGATCGGCTGCATTGACAACATAGCGCCAACTCCGTTCCTTCGCTCTCCTGCGCCACCACATTTCAATCCAGTACACGCAAGCTCGCTGCGCAGCGCCAGGCTGCTCTTCCAATGCGCGGGAAGCGGGTGGGCAAGCCAAGGGAGGGGCCCTTCGAGCGCCCCGCCGGAACATTGACCTGAAGAGGGGCCGACGGGGCCGCAGTTCAGTTCGACACTCGCTTTGCCGTCATCTCGAAATTCTGATCGTTAAACGTTACCTTGAATTTGATCTCATTCCCACTGACCTTACCACTATAGGTAAACGTTCCGAATGGGCGCTCCGCCGTGAACGAGATCTCGTCGCCGTTGATCTTGGCGTTTTGAATTTGAGTCTCATCCTGCGTTCCCGCCACCGTACCTGTCAGTTTTTCGCCATCGACTTTGAAGGTGAAGGTGTTCACGCGTTGCGTACCATCCGGGGTGTTGAATTCGGCCTTCCACTTCCCGCTGACGTCCGCAGCCACTGCTACGACGGAAAGCAGAATGCCAAGAGTCCCTGCCAACAAGATCGAACAATTCCTCATCATGACCTCGCTTTCGCTGTAACGATACCACCTTGGCAGGCGCGCTGCGGGCACCGGTGAAGTGAACCTGACGATTCTTGGCCGCGCCCGCCACGTCGGCGCCGGGGCAAGAGCGCTGTGGCACGCGCGGTTCAGGAACGCGACGCCCGAGTGCGACTGCCTTGGCCTTCCCGCTGCGTCGCACGAGCCGGGCGGATGCTAGGCGAGCGCGATTCGCCGTCGAGCGCCGGCGAACGCTGCGGCGCGCGGTAGCTCGACGATCTTCGCCGCGCCCGCCGTGTCGATGGCGTGCCCGCGCTCGAACCGCGTCGGCCGTCCGGCGGCGACGTACGGTGCCGCGCGAGTTCGCGGCACGAACCGACGCGCCCGCGCCAGCGCTCTCGGCGAGCGCGACGGACTTTGATCGTTCGCCGTGGAACCGCGGCGGAAGCGGCCGGCGCGCTGTCGCTCGGCGACCTTCGCCGCGACCGCCGCATGGAGGGTGCGCCCGCGCCGGAGTTCGCGGCGAGCGCGATTCGACGTCGAGCGGCGACGGACACTGCGGCGCGCGGTGGCTCGACGACGTTCGCTGAGCCCTGCGCGTTGCCCTGGTGAATGGCGCACCGACTGGGAAAAGGCCCGGGCGAGCGCCTGCGAATTCGCCGGAGTCCCGCACTTTCATGATCTGCGACGGACGGCCCTCGCGAACATGATCGAAGCCGGCCTGTCCGAGAAAGAGGCCATGGAGATCAGCGGCCATAAGACACGGGCGGTATTTGATCGTTACCACATCGTTTCGGAGCGGCGCCTGAAGGAAATGGCGGGGAAACTCGAAATCCATCTGAAAGCCAAGGAAGAAGAGCGGCCGAAGGGCGATCAGCCCAGCCCGGTGAACTAATGTGGTTTTGGTGCAAGACGGCGGTGCAAGACAGAGGGCCGAAACGCAGGAAATATGGAGCTGGCGGAGGGGCTTGAACCCACGACCCTCTGATTACAAATCAGATGCTCTACCAACTGAGCTACGCCAGCTTTAGATTCAACGGCTCACAGCGAACAAAACCAAATTTCAGCCTCTGGCTGAAGACAAAATGGAACTGTTCGCACACCTCGCACAAGAACGAGTATACCGTAAGGGCGTGAATCCGAAAACCGCCCGGACTTGTAATGCCGCCGACGTTCTTATTTCTCTTTCTTTGTCGCCTGGCGGGCGATCATCTGCCAGCCTTCCGGGGTTTTCAAGAATACGTGCAGCAAAATCAGGTGCGATGTGACCGGTTTACCGGAGGACGCGCTGGTCACGTCCGCATCGGTCTTGACGATAGCGGTGTCGCCGTAAACGCGAACCGTCGTGCCCGAGAACTCGATGGCCAAAATCTTGTAGTTAGGCGCCGAAACCGCTTTCAGATTTTCGGCCTTGGTCTGTTCCAAACCGCTGGAATGGGTATAGGTGAGATCTTTGTTCAGAACCTTGGACAACAGGGCCGTATCTTTGTGAATGGTTCCTTGTTTCCAGGCGTTCAACGCAGCCAAAACTTCTTTCTCGGCATCCGCGGCAGGCGACGCGGAAGAGAGAGCCAAAGTGGCGAACAGGGTCAAAAGAATCCTTCGCATATCGTGAAGCGTATCGTAGCGCGCTGCCGAAAGAAGCGCTACATCGGTGTGGACCGTCCGCTCCGGCCGCGGCTAATCGGTTTGCGATATGATGCAAACTTGACCCGGAAAATCACCCTTCCCATCGTCGTCGCGCTGTTTGTGTTTGGGGCGCGGCCGGCGGAGAAATTCGCCCTTACCGTCGACAACATCATGCGCGGACCGGCGCTGGTCGGCTACGAACCCGCGCAAATTCGCTGGTCGCACGACAGTCTCCAGATCTACTTCCAGTGGAAGCGTGCCGGCGATAAGGAAAGCGAGCCGCTCGATACCTACGTGGTTGGGCGCGACGGCGCCGGCCTGCGCAAGTTGACCGATGACGAGGCCAAACAGGCGCCGCCGCTCAACGGCGACACCTCGCGCGACAAGAAACTCACGGTCTTCACCCGCGAGAGCGACCTGTTCCTCTACGACAACACCACCGGCCAGATTCGCCAGATCACCAAGACCAGCGACGCCGAAACCAATCCGCGATTTTTGCCCGACGGCAAGCGCATCGCATTCACCCGCGGCGGCAACCTTTATGTAATGCCGCTCGACGGCGGCTACCTCGAACAGATGACCGACATCCGCCCGGCCGCGGCCGCCGGAGCGCCGGCAGCGGGCGGGCGCGGTGGCGGCGGGCGCGGTGGGCGTGGTGGGGAAACGGTTCCTACGGCGGCCGAGGGCACGGGCCAGGCCGCCGCCAGCGCCAGCCAGGAATATCTCAAGAAGGAAGAAAAAGAATTCTTCGAGACCGTGCGCGACCGCGCCACTCTCCACGGCGAAGACGAAGCCCGCCGCAAGCAACACCCCGCGCGCAAGCCGTTCCATCTCGAAGCGCGCCAGTCGGTGACCGGCCTCGAGCTTTCGCCCGACGGCAAATACGTTCTGGCTTCCATCACCGAGTCCGGCAACGCCAAGAATACGATCATCCCTCAATGGATTACCGATACTGCCTACGTCGAAGACGAAACCGGCCGTTCCAATGTCGGCGATTCGCCGAACCGCTCGCGCCTGGCCGTCCTCGACGCCGTCAGCGGCGACGTCAAGTGGGTGGATCACGGCCAGGGCCAGCGCGATGTCAATCTGCTACAGCCGGTATGGTCGGAGGACGGAACCCGCTGCGCCGTCGAAGCCCGCGCCGCGGATAACAAGGACCGCTGGCTGTTGGCGCTCGATCCCGCCACCGGCAAGACCAGGGTGCTCGACCGCGAACACGACGACGCCTGGGTGGCCGGCGGTTTCGGCGGCGGTTTTGGAGCGGCCGCTTTCGGCTGGATGAAGAACGACCGCGAGCTCTGGTTCCGCTCCGAGCGCACCGGGTACAACCAGCTCTATGCCGTCGCCTACGATGGCGGCGAGCCGCGCGCGCTCACTTCCGGCAAATGGGAAGTGCTCGCGGTCCGGCAGTCCAAGGACAAATCGCACTTCTATCTCACCGCCAGCAAGGATTCTCCCTACGAAAACCACCTCTACGAAATGAGTGGCGAAGACAGCCAAAGCCGCGATCTTACTCGCCTCACCAAGGCGCCCGGCAAGCACACCATTACCGTTTCGCCCGACGAGCATTGGATCGCCGACATTTACTCCTACACCAACCAGCCGCCCGACCTGTTCGTGCAGGAAAACAAGCCGCTGGCCGAATCGAAGCGGCTCACCACTTCGCCCACTCCCGAATTCCTCTCCTATCCATGGCTCGACGCGCCCATCGTTACTTTCACCGCGCGCGACGGCGTGAAAGTCCCGGCGCGCCTGTTCAAGCCCGCCAACGCCAAACGCGGCGGCCCCGGGGTGGTCTTCGTGCACGGCGCCGGCTACCTGCAGAACGTCGACCGCTGGTGGTCCACTGGCTATTCCCACGAGTACATGTTCGACCACCTCTTAATGGAGCGCGGATTCACCGTCATCGACGTGGATTACCGCGGTTCGGCCGGCTACGGCCGCGACTGGCGCACCGCCGTCTACGAACACATGGGGGGCAAGGATCTGGACGACATCGTGGACGCCGCAAAATACCTGGCCGCGGAGCAGGGCGTCGACCCCAAAAAGATCGGCCTCTACGGCGGCAGCTACGGCGGTTTCATCACGTTGATGGCCATGTTTACGCAGCCCGACGTATTCGCCGCCGGCGCCGCGCTGCGCCCGGTTTCCGATTGGGCCCTCTACAATAACGGCTACACGGCCAACATCCTCAACACCCCGCAGGCCGATGCCGAAGCCTATCGCCGCTCTTCGCCTATCTTTTTTGCCGGCGGCTTGAAGGGCGCCCTGCTGATTTGCCACGGCATGGTGGACAACAACGTGGAGTTCACCGATACCGTTCGGCTGGTCGAGCGCCTGATCGAGCTGCGCAAGGAGAACTGGCAGCTCGCCGTCTACCCGGTGGAAAGTCACGGTTTCATCCAGCCCACCAGTTGGGCCGACGAATACAAACGCATCCTGGCGCTGTTTGAAAAGAATTTGAAGTAGACGGCATCACTTGAAAACCACGCCACCGCCGATCGCGCCGCGCAAACTGACGCTGGCGCCGCTCATCGCGGCAACTTATTTCATCGTGGCCGGCGGTCCGTTCGGCCTGGAAGACATCGTGGCGCGCGCGGGTTACGCGGGGGCCATCCTGATCCTGCTGATCACGCCCGTGCTGTGGGCCATTCCCAGCGCATTGATGGTGAGCGAATTGGCCAGCGCCATTCCCGAGGAGGGTGGCTACTATGTTTGGGCCACCCGCGCGATGGGCCCCTTCTGGGGCTTTCAAGAGGCCTGGCTGTCGCTGGTGGGAAGCATCTTCGACATGGCCATCTATCCCGCCCTGTTCGTGAGCTACCTGGGCCACTTCGCGCCCGCGGTGACGGCGGGCTGGCGCGGCTTCGCCATCGGCGTGGCGCTCATCGGCGTGGCCGCCGCCTGGAACCTGCTGGGCGCCAAGGTGGTGGGCGATAGTTCGCTGGTGATGGCCATTCTGCTGCTCGCGCCCTTTGCCGTGCTTTCGGCCTATGCCGCGCTGCATCGCGGCGCGCCCTCCCATGCCGCGGCGCCCGTTCACCTCGATCTGTTGGGCGGCATTCTGGTGGCCATGTGGAATTACATGGGTTTCGACAACACCTCCACCATCGCCGGAGAGGTAGATCGGCCCAGGCGCACCTATCCGCTCGCCATGGCCGTCACGGTCGCGATCATTACCATGAGCTACGTCGTTCCCATCGGCGCCGTGGCCCTCACCGGGCTGCCGCTTGCCCAATGGTCCACCGGCGGTTGGGCGGATGTGGCGCGAGCCGCCTTCGGATCCAGCCCGGCTGCTGGCGCCATCGCATTTTCCATTACCGCCGTGGGGATGATAGCGGCGGCGGGCACGCTTCTGGGGCTGACTCTGGCTCTCTCGCGGCTGCCGGCCGTGCTGGCCCAGGATGGATACCTGCCGCGCGTGCTCGCCCGCCGCCATCCATCCACCGGCGTGCCGTGGGTTTCCGTGCTGGTCTGCGCCGTCGCCTGGGCCGCTTGCCTGGGGCTGAGCTTCAGCAAACTGGTCATGCTCGATGTCCTGCTCACCGGCCTCAGCATTCTGCTCGAATTCGCCTCCCTGGTGGCGTTGCGCATCCGTGAGCCGCTGCTGCCGCGGCCCTACAAAGTACCTGTCGGCCTGTGGGGCGCCATCGGGATCGGCGTCCCGCCGCTCGCGCTGCTTCTCCTCACCGTGGTCCGCGACCGGGCCGAACCGGTCGGCCCTATCGACGCGCTCCAGTTGGGGGCTATTCTGATCGCGCTCGGCGTTGTAGCCTATTTCTTAAGAGCGCGACGTTAACATGATGATTGCCGATCTTGCCGAAATCGCCGGCCGCACCTACCCGGCGCGCCGGCGCACACAGAACCTGGTAGGCGGCGCCAGTCCGATCCAGGCCTCCAATTTTTCCATGGGCAACGTTACTCTGGAGCCGGATGGCGGCCAGGTGCCCTGGCATAATCAGCGGCAGGAAGAAATCTACTTCATTGTGGAGGGGACCGGGGAAATGTGCCTGGGCGACGAGCGCGCCCTGGTGCGCACCGGCCAGGCCGTCTACATTCCTTCCCAGGTGTTCCACCAATTGACCAACATCGGCTCCACGCCGCTGCGCATGATCTATTGCTACGGTCCGGCGGGCGACGTGGCCCACTGGCGCCAGGAACTGGATGGCACGCTGCCCAGGGCCGGCGTGGAAGTGCCCGCTCTGCCCGCGGGAGCGCGCCCGCAGTGTACCGAAAAACCCAAGCCATGACCACTCATACCGTCGGCATCGTCATGAACGGCGTCACCGGACGCATGGGGCTCAACCAGCACCTGCGCCGGTCCATCTGCGCCATCGTCGAGCAAGGCGGCGTGCGCGTGTCCGACACCGAAGTCATCATGCCGCGGCCGCTGCTGGTGGGACGCAGCGCCTCGAAGCTGGACGCCATCTCGAAGGAGTGCGGCGGGCTGGAATGGTCCACGAATCTCGATAAGGCGCTGGCCGATCCGGCTTACCAGGTTTATTTCGACGCCCAGATTACCGATCGCCGCGCCGACGCCGTCCGCGCCGCCATCGCCGCCGGCAAGCATGTCTACTGTGAAAAGCCCATTTCGGGATCGCTCGAAGTAGCTCTCGATCTCTACCGTCGGGCGAAACGCGCCGGGGTGAAGCACGGCGTGGTGCAGGATAAACTCTGGCTGCCCGGTTTCCTGAAGCTGGAACGCTTGAAGCGCCAGGGCTTTTTCGGCCGGATTCTTTCCGTGCGCGGCGAATTCGGTTACTGGGTGTTCGAGGGCGATACCGTGCCGTCGCAGCGGCCGTCCTGGAACTATCGCAAGGAAGATGGCGGCGGCATCGTTCTCGATATGCTCTGCCATTGGCGTTATGTGTTGGACAACCTGTTCGGCGAAGTCAAAGCGGTTTCCTGCCTGGGCGCAACCCACGTGCCCACCCGCTGGGACGAAGCCGGCCGTCCCTACTCCGCGACCGCCGAGGATTCCGCCTACGCCACCTTCGAGCTGGCCGGTGGCATCGTCGCCCATATCAACTCTTCCTGGGTGGTGCGCGTGCGCCGCGACGACCTGGTGACGTTCCAGGTGGACGGCTCGAAAGGCACCGCCGTGGCCGGCTTGCGGCACTGCTGGATTCAGCCCTACGGCGCCACGCCCCGCCCCATCTGGAATCCCGATATCGAACAGCCCATCGATTTCTTCCACGGCTGGCAGAAAGTGCCCGAGCAGGACACCTTCGACAACGCCTTCAAGCGCCAGTGGGAATTGTTCCTGCGGCACGTGGCCAAAGACGAGCCTTTCCGCTGGGGCCTGCTCGAAGGCGCCAAGGGCGTCCAGCTTGCCGAGCTTGGCCTGGAATCCTGGCGCAAGCGAGCCTGGGTGGATGTGCCGGCGCTGGCGGAAGAATAGGCTGGCGGGGCTGGGGGATGGAGCGATGGTTTGGGGCCGCGAAATGGAGCGAGGGCGTCGGTGCCGATAATCTCAATCATATTCCCCTGGAACTTCGCCCTTTTCTTCTCCGTTATACTCGGTAGTTAAGCTTACATGCTGCGTTATCTGCCGCTGATCCTGAAGAATTGCTGGCGCAACCGGCGCAGGACAATTCTGACGGTGGCCTCGATTGGGGTGTCGATGTGCCTGCTGGGCGTGATGATCGCCATGTTCCACGCCTTCTATTTGAGCGACCCCGCGCCCGACCAGGCGCTGCGGATGATCGTGCGTAACCACATTTCGCTGGCGCAGAGTATCCCGCTGTCCTATCGAAACACCATCGAGCGCGTGCCCGGCGTGCGCACAACCATGATCTATAACTGGTTCGGCGGCACATATAAGGACAGCCGCGACCCCAAGAACCAGTTCGCGCGCTTCGCCGTCGAACCGGAAAAACTGTTCACCATTTACGGGGAGTACCGGATTCCGGACGACCAGAAGCAGGCATTCCTGAAGGAGCGCGCCGCCTGCGTAATCGGCCGCGACCTAGCCAACTCGCTCGATCTCCACCTCGGCGACAGGATTCATATCATTGGCGACATCTACCCGGGCGACTACGATTTCACGGTGCGTGGAATTTTCGACAGCCCGCGGGCCAACGCGGTGATGTATTTCAACAAGGAGTACCTGGATCAATCGCTGCCCGAGCGCCGTCGCGGCGCCGTCGGCATGTTTTACGTATTGATCGACGATCCCTCGCATTCGTCACGCGTGGCGCAGACTATCGACGAGCGATTCCGCAACTCCACTGCGCAAACCAAGACCGAAACCGAGCAGGCGTTCGTGGTGGGCTTCCTGTCGCTGCTGGGCAACGTCAAAATGCTGTTGCTGGGAATTTCCGGCGCGGTGGTATTTACCATTCTGCTGGTATCGGCCAACACCATGGCAATGTCGGTGCGCGAGCGGGTGCGCGAAGTGGGCGTGCTCAAGACTCTTGGCTTTACCCCGCAAGCGGTGCTGGGGCTGGTGCTGGGCGAGGCCGTGGCGATTTCGCTGGTGGGCGGCGCGATCGGGTATTTCCTCTCGACCTTCTTAATGCGTGGTGTGGCCAGGAGCCCGTTCGGCGGTTTCCTGCCGCCGATGCCGGGTTTCAACCCGCCGGTGGCGTTCACCTGCGTCGGCACGGCCGCGGCCATTGGGTTTCTCAGCTCGCTCGTTCCCGCCCTGAGCGCTTCCCGAATCTCCATCGTGGAAGCCCTGCGGAGCACCGATTAGCATGTCGATCCCCCTCGCCTACAACCTGCGCAACCTGGTGGTCCGCAAAACCACCACCATCATGACCGCGCTCGGCATCGGGCTGACGGTGGCCGTGTTGCTGGCCATTCTGATGATGGTGAACGGACTGCGGTCGACCCTGGCTTCTTCGGGCGATCCGCTCAACGTGCTGGTGATGCGTCGCGGCTCCGATTCCGAGCTGGTCAGCAACTTCACCCGCACCCAGTTCCAGGACTTGAAGTTCAAACCGGGGATTGCCGCCGGCCCGGATGGCCAGCCGCTGGCATCGCTGGAGCTGGTATCCATTCTGGATCTGGCCAGCGTGGACAACCCGCAGGGGAACAATCTGACCGTGCGCGGCCTGTTGCCGGTGGGGCAGTATCTGCGTCCCTCCGTCCACCTGCTCAGCGGGCGTTGGTTCGAACCGGGCAAGCCCGAGATGGTGGTGGGCAAATCCATCGCCGCGCGCTATCCCGACGCCCAAATCGGCAGGAAGGTCGCCTTCGGCCGCAGCCATTGGCTGATCGTGGGAGTGATGGACGCCGGCGCCGGCGCGCAAAACAGTGAGATCTGGGCCGACCTGAACCAGTTATCGAGCGACATGAACCGCCTGGAAACGCTCAGTTCGGGGCTGGTGCGCGCTCCCGACGCCGTCACGGCCAGGGCGCTGATTAACGACATCGAAAGCGATCGCAAGCTGGACCTGCACGCCATCGGCGAACAGGAGTATTACGACCAGCAGACGGATTCCGCCAAACCGGTGGAATACGCAGGCATTTTCGTGGCGATCGTGATGGCCATCGGAAGCAGTTTCGCGGCCATGAACACCATGTATGCGGCGGTGGCGCGGCGCGCGCGGGAAATCGGCACGCTCCGTGTGCTGGGCTTTTCCAAAGGCAGCATCCTGCTGAGCTTCTTTTTGGAATCGGTGCTGCTGAGCGCGCTGGGCGGGGTGGTGGGATGCCTGCTGGTGCTGCCGTTCAACGGTTACACCTCGGGGATGGGCAACTCCTCGTTTACCGAAACCGCCTTCGCGTTCCGCGCCACACCGCCCATTCTGGCGATGGGGTTGGCTTTTGCCATTGTGATGGGATGCCTGGGCGGTTTTTTCCCTGCCCAATCGGCGGCGCGCAAGCAGATTCTCACCGCCTTGAGGGAGTCGTAAGTGCGTTGTTTCGGAAGCTCGGTGACGGATTCGCGTGCAGCCGCTCCCTCAGAAGCTGTGAAAAATCAAATCGCGGGCCAAAAGCCTACTCCACAAGGTCGGCAGGTACACTGGAATCTTTCTGGAGTAGGCGTTTACGCCTGCGCTTTTTCGGTCGCGGCTCGGAACGCGCGAGTCCGAGCCGCGACCGTAAGGGAGCGGTTGCCGGACACGCCACGGTAATTGCGAAAAGTCATGGACGCTGAACTCAAGAGCTTGAAAATCGACCGCACCAAGCGGCGCGCCCCCGATGGTGGGCACGGTACGGCCTGGATTGTGGCTGTTGTGATTTTGTTGTTGCTGGTGGTGGGTGGCTGGAGCTTGATCGGCTCGCGCCTCAATCCGCCCCCCGATGTGACCGTCATGCGGGTGCGTGCGGTCAGCGCCGCCTCGGTTCCGCAAGGCGTGGTGCTCAACGCCACCGGTTATATCGTGGCCGCGCACAAGATCGAACTGGCCGCCAAAGTCATCGGCAAAGTGAAATGGATCGGCGTCGATAAGGGAGACCATGTCACCGAAAACCAGGTGCTGGTGCGCCTGGAAGACGACGAATACCAGGCGCAGTTGCAGGAAGCCAGGGGGCAGCTTGCCAACCTGGAAGCCCGGCTGGCCGAGGCCATGCACGGGTCGCGGCCGGAGGAAATCGCCCAGGCGCTGGCCAATCTCAACTCTGCCAAAGCCGACCTGGACAACGCCAGGGTCACCCTGGACCGCAGCCGGGAGTTGGTCAAGGAAGGTCTTACCGGCAGGCAGGCGTTGGACGATGCCCAGGCCCGCTACGACGGCGCGGTTCACAAAGTGGACTCGCTCGATAAGAGCTACGTGCTGGCCAAGCTCGGGCCGCGCCAGGAGGAGATCGATTCCCTGCGCGGACAGGTGGAGCAGGCCAAGGGCGCTCTGGCCTATGCCGAGACCAACCTGGCGAACACCGTAATCCGCTCTCCGGTAACCGGCACGATTCTGGAGCGCGAGGTGGAGAAAGGCGAGTTCGTGACCAATAGCAACGTGGGCGATCGCGGCGCCAAAGGATACGTGGTCTCTCTCGCCGACCTGAACGATCTGGAAGTCGAGCTCGACATCAGCCAGAACGATTTCGCCAAGCTGCGCCCCGGCCAGCACGGCATCATTACCGTCGACGCGTTCCCCGACCGCAAATACGACGGTTTCATCAAGGAGATTTCACCCGAGGCCAACCGGCAGAAAGCCACCGTGCAGATCAAAGTGAAGGTGGCGCGGCCGGACGCCTATCTGCGGCCCGAAATGAACGCCAGCGTGGCCTTCGTCGCCGACGAAAAGCCGGACGCTTCCACCGCGGTCTCCCGGCCGGTGGTGCTGGTGCCCGCGGCGGCGGTGCGCGACGGCGCGGTGTTTGTGGCGCTCGACGACAAGGCCGTGCGCCGCGCGGTCAAGACCGGGGAAACCAGCGGCGCCAACGTGTGCATCGTGGAGGGGCTTGTCGGCGGCGAGGATTTGATCGTCGACCCTCCGGCGACCCTGAAAAACGGCGACAAGGTACGCAGGAAAGGGTAAGGGCGCGTGAGCGAGTTCATCATCGAAACCCAGCACCTGGGCAAGGAGTTTTTGCGCGACGAGTTCCACGTCGTCGCCCTGAAAGACGTGAGCGTGCAGGTGGCCACTGGCGAGTTCGTGGCGCTGATGGGGCCTTCGGGCTCGGGGAAATCCACGCTGCTGCACCTGGTGGCAGCCATGGACCGGCCCACTTCGGGCGAGATTCGCGTGCTGGGCCACGACCTGCGCGAGTTGAACGATCGCCAGATCGCCCATTGGCGCAACGAGAACGTGGGATTTGTCTTTCAACAGTTCAACCTGATTCCGGTGCTGACGGCGCTGGAGAATGTGGAACTGCCGCTGAAGCTGACCGACCTCAATAAGCGCGAGCGCATCGAGCATGCCACCACGGCGCTCACGCTGGTGGGGCTGGGCGACCGGCTGCACCATTTTCCGCGCCAGCTTTCCGGCGGCCAGGAGCAGCGCGTGGCCATCGCCCGCGCCATCGCCACCGATCCGGCGCTGATTTTGGCCGACGAGCCCACCGGGAACCTGGACGCCGCCTCCGCTCAGGAGGTGCTCGAAATCCTCTCCAAGCTCAATTCCGATTTCGGCAAGACCATCGTCATGGTCACCCACGACCCTCACGCCGCCCGCTTCGCCAGCCGCACCTACAACCTGGAAAAAGGCGAACTGCTGGCGGCGTAGGCATCTAACCGGGCCGCGACCGAGGGGAGTGCTTAACCGTTTTGGGGAGAATGGGCGATCGACAACCGCTCCCTGGCGGTCACGCCTCTGTAACTACATGCAAACACGTGGCGGCTGTAACGGAGCCGCGACCGCCAGGGAGCGGTTGTCGGGTTGAATAGGGGGGAATCCCCAAAACGGTTAAGCACCCGACCGAGGGGAGCGGTCTTTGCGCGCTCCGCCGGGGTGTTACAATTCACCGGGGAGACTGCGGTTGCGATTCGTCACATTTCTAAGACAAGCCCGACAAACGGATCGGGAGGAAGCCACCGAGCCGGGCGCGCTGCTGGAGGGCCGCGTTGTGAGTCTTCGCGGCGCCGGGTTTGCCGATCTGCTGGGAGTGATTTCCGGAGGCGACGACGCCTTGTCCCGAGTCGGCCGCTGGGTGACTCACGCGCCCACCGGTTCGGTTTATAACCTCGAATCGGTTCGCTTGACGGCGCCCCTCGCGCGGCCTCCGAAAATCATTTGCATCGGGCTGAACTATCGCGACCACGCCGCCGAAGCGCGCCTGGAGATTCCCTCGGTACCCACCGTGTTTTCCAAGTACGCGACCGCGGCGATCGGTCCCGGCGAGGCCATCGTCCTGCCGCGCAACTCCACCAAGCCCGATTACGAGGCTGAGTTCGCGGTGGTGATCGGCCGGCGCGCGCGTCACGTTTCCGAAGCCGACTGGCGCTCGTGCGTGTTCGGCTATACCATTCTGAACGACGTCAGCGCGCGCGACTTCCAGATGGCCACCAGCCAATGGATGATGGGCAAGACGTTCGATACCTTCGCCCCTTTCGGGCCGGCCATTGTGACGGCCGACGAGATTGCCGATCCCCACAACCTGCGGATTTCGCTCGCCATCAACGGCGAGACCCTGCAGGATTCCAACACCTCGAACCTGATCTTTCGCGTGCCTCAACTGATCGCGTACCTCTCGAGCGTGTTCACCCTGGAGCCCGGCGATATTATCTCGACCGGCACGCCCGCCGGAGTCGGATTTGCCCGCAAGCCGCCCCGCTGGCTGCGCTCCGGCGACAAGGTCAGCGTCAAAATCGATGGCTTGGGTGAATTGGTAAACCCGGTAGTGGCCGAAAGCTGACCGGCTGCTACAATTGAAGTCAATCGCGCGCCCGTAGCTCAGCCGGATAGAGCGCCTGGCTTCGAACCAGTAGGTCGGGGGTTCGAGTCCCTCCGGGCGCGCCAACTAAGTCTTTATCACTCAGATAGTTGGCGTTAGGACGGGCGTGCTCACCAAATCCGTTTTTGCGCTGGTATGCCTAGAAGTATGCCCACTGTTTGCCATTTGCGCCCGATCCATCGCCGCGCGAATGGTCTGCTCTTGCGGGTGAATGTAGCGCTTCGTGATGTTCATGTCCCGGTGTCCTGCCAGGTATGCCAGCGTCCACGGGTCCATGTGCGGCGCCCAGCGAGTGAGGCACGTATGCCGGAGGGTATACAGTTCGAAGCCGGTGAATGCGCGCTTGGGATCCTGGGTTTCATCCCGGAGAATCCGGGTGGCTTCCGAAATCGCCTTCGCGTGCTGTTTCTTCAGGCTGGATGGCTCGATATGGCCGCTTCGCGTTTTAGCCCGACTTTCGCACTTCGAGGCTTTTGCCGGAGCTAAGTCGT
>JBKQVG010000400.1:0-9503 GCA_052325345.1 Bryobacteraceae bacterium | reverse complement strand
CGGAATTCCCCGTGCCTCAGTGGGACGTGGCATTTGCCGTGACCGAAGCGCGTGAGTCCATCAATCCAAGGCCCCTGAATTACGCCCAGGTTTTTCATCACATGATGCCCTCCAGCATTGGCTTTCTCACCTATTCGGAAGGCGTCAACGACGACATGAATAAATTCGTCTGGAGCGGCCTGGGATGGGACCCGAACCAGGACGTCGCGCAAATTCTGCGCGAGTGGGCGCGCTGGTTCATCAGCCCCAAGCACGACACCGCCATCGCCCAGGCCGTACTTGACCTCGAACAAGACTGGCACGGTCCGCTCCTGCCGCATACCTCGGTCGACGATACCCTGCGCCAGGTTCAATCGATCGAACGCGCCGCCACGCCGCAAATGCTGCTCAACTGGCGGTTTCAGCAGGTTCTATATCGCGCTTACTACGATAGCTACGTGCGCCAGCGGCTGCTGTATGAAACCGGTCTCGAGCAGCAGGCGGCCGACCGGCTTCGCGCCGCCAGCCGTACCGGGTCCATCGCCGCCATCGACGAAGCGACCCGGATTCTGGACCGATCCATCCTGAAGCCCGCGGCTGAGGATCTCCGCACCCGCATCGTTGCCCTGGCCGAAGCCCTCTACCAGAGCGTTCACATGCAGCTCAGCGTGGACCGGTACAAGGCGATCGCCGTCAGCCGCGGCGCCAATCTCGACACCATCGATTTCCCGCTCAACAATCGCGTCTGGCTCGAAGAACAGTTCCTGAGGCTCCGTTCGCTCGACAAAGAGAGTGCCCGCCTGGCCGCCATCGACGCCATTCTGCATCGCAGCGACCCCGGCCCTGGCGGCTTCTACGACGACCTGGGCAACACGGCCATGCAGCCGCACCTGGTCGACGAAGGCCCCGGCTATGCCGACGACCCGGGCGGGTTTCATTCCGTCCGCTCCGAATACGCCGCGTTTTCCGGCGGTATTATCGGCCGCACATCGGCCGACGCCACCAACCCCGATGGCCCGGCCAGATTCATTCGCACTCCCATGGCCTGGTGGACCTGGTCCGAAACCCGCTACGAAACGCCCCTGACCATGCGCTACGAACATCTCGACCCGCATGCGTCCTACAAGGTGCGCGTTGTATTCGTCGGCCATCCGTCGGATCCGAGAATCAGACTCGTCGCCAACGGCAAAACCGAGGTACATGGGTGGATACAAAAGCCGGCAGCCATGGGGCCGCTCGAGTTCCCCATTCCGGCCGAAGCCACTCAAAGCGGCACCCTGACGCTCCAATGGTTCCTCGATCAGGGACAGGGCGGGTTCAACGGATCGGTCGATATCGCCGAGATTTTCCTGGTTCGCAACTAATTGCGGCAGAATTCGTCGACATCTTGCATACAGCAGTGTACAATTGGCGTCGGAACCATGGCGGAACCACGCAAGCAACTGGGCGGCGTCTATGCCGCTGTTATCACTCCTCGCGACCTGGCTGGCAGACTGGATGCCAAAGCGTTCGCCGGAATGCTCGAATTCCTCATGCACCGGGGGGTCCGCGGCTTCGCTCTGAACGGAGCTACGGGTGAGTATTGCCTGAATTCGCACGCGGAAGTGGGCCGAATGTTGGAAACCGCGGCCAAAACCGTAAACGGTAAAGCCCGGTTACTCTGCGGAATTGGCGCGGCCGACCTGCGCGGAGTTGTGGAAACTGGCCGCCTCGCAATGAACGCCGGAGTGGACGCGGTCCTGTTGCCGATGCCCCATTTCTTCCCATACGGGCAGGACGACCTCCGCGCATTCTGTCTGGAAACGGCCGCTCATCTACCGGTGGACATCCTACTCTACAATCTGCCCCAATTCACCAGCGGCCTTGCCATCGAGACGGTTTGCGGCTTGATCGGCGCCTGCCCCGCCATCCGGGGGATAAAAGACAGCAGCGGCTCGCTCGACCTGTTTCGAGTCCTTACCACCTCGATGCCGGGCGCTGTCCGTCTGATTGGGAACGACAGTGCATTGTGCCAGGCATTGCACGAAGGCATTTGCGACGGCGTGATTTCCGGCGTCGCCGGCGCGGCGCCGGAACTGATACTGCCGCTATTTGCCGATGGCGGCGCTCCAGACAGCCGCGCCATCCAACGGCTCGACGAGTTCATTGGCGCGCTCGACTCATTCCCCGTCCCCTGGGGATTGAAGTGGATAGCGGAAGCCCGCGGCCTGGCTCCGGCGCGTTTTCCCCTGCCGCTCTCCGAAACCCGGGCCGCCGAGGGAAAACGCCTGCAAGAGTGGTTCCGCGGCTGGCAGTCTTGAAGTTTGCGGTTCACAGCAAACGTCCGCAGTTAACAGTTCGCAGTTAAGGCCGCGCGCGGGTTCTTAACTGCAAACTGTCAACCGTAAACTGTCAACTGACTTACCAATGCAGCCGCAGCGCGAACTGGATCTGCCTTGCGTTCGAGATCACCGTGGTAATCGTACCGGCCGCCGAGGAGCCGATGCTCGCATTGGGCAGGCCGAAATTGGGGTGGTTGGTCGAGTTGAAAAACTCCGCCCGGAACTGGAGGCCGAATCGCTCCGTCAGGTGAAAGTCCTTGTCCGTGCCCAGATCCCAGGTCTCCAGGCCCGGCCCGATCAGAACATTCCGCCCGGTATTGCCATACGTGTATATCGGCGGCGTGGCGAAGCAAGAAAGCTGATACCACTGATGGATCGACTGCTGGCTGGTGGGAAGGTTTCCATCGCAAAGCCGGTTGGGCCGCTGGAACGTTCCGGTGTTGGAAGTGGTGGTCGCCATGGATACCGAGAAAGGCATTCCGCCCTGCAGCGTCACGATGCTGGAAATCTGCCATCCACCGGCGACTGCGTCCAACGCCCGGCTGGCGTGGTTCATGAATTGGCGCCCCCGGCCGAACGGCAGCCGGTAGACCGTGTTCAGCGTGAAGCGTTGCCGAATATCGAAGTTGGAGTAGCCGTAGTCGGCTCGAAGATTTTGGGGGTTCTGAATGTTGATGCGGGATTCGCCGGTGGACGAATTGCCGCCCGCGCCGTTGTCGAGGCTCTTGCCGTAGGTGTAAGCGCCCAGGAAGGACAGGCCGAAGCTCATGCGCTTTTCCAGCGAAAGCTGCAAGGCGTTGTACATAGACCCGCCGCGCGGCTCCCATGAAGAAACCTGCGCATATCCTGGATAGGGCCGCCGCGCCGGCACGGCGCCGGCGCCCGGAACGGCCACATTTTCGTCCAGATTGAGATTGAGGTGGTTGCCCTTGGTGCCGACGTAGGCGGCGCGCGCCACCAGCGTCTTCGTCACTTGCCGCTCCAACGTAGAATTCCACTGCTGGAAGTTCGAAGTCAGGTTCGGCGTCGGCTGATAGACGGCTGTCGGCAGGTTGCTCGAAGAGTATGTCTGCGGAATTCCCGTCGACGTGCTCAGACACGGCACCGTCGAACTGCAAGTCACCGCGTAAGTGGGTGCGTAAGGATAGTTGATGAACAAACGGGTCGATCCGCCGATCCCCTGCTCGTTGAAATAAAACAGCCCGTAAGCGCCGCGGATCACCATCCTGTCGGTAAGCCGGTACGCCAGTCCCAGGCGGGGGCTGAAGTCGTGTTTCTGTGTCCCCAGAATCGAACTGGAAAACCCGTTCTGCCCGGCCAGGGCGAAGGTGCCGCTATTCAACAGGAAGTCCGACAGGCGGTCATGTCTCTCCGACACGGGCGTGAACAGGTCCCAACGCAGGCCCATGTTGAAGGTCAGTTTGGCCGAGGCGCGCCACTGGTCCTGAATGAAAGAGCCGTACTCGGTATAACTGTTGTACGGCACGCCGCTGCCCAGCAGCGACTTGCTGGAGCTTACCGGCAAACCCAGAAGGAAATCGGCGAATCCAATGCCCGTGCCCGCCGAACTTGCCGGGTTATTCGTGTAGGTGCCGGTAAAGGAGAGCGAACCGGAAGGCGCGGCGAGCTGGAAGAAGCCGAACGCGTTATGGTCCACCGTGAGGCCGAAGCGAAGCGAATGCGCGCCGCGCACATAGGAGACCGTGTCGCTCACCTGCCAGGTGTTCTGCGGCACCACCTCGGGAGTATTGGTGGCGCTAAAGCCGGCTTCCGAAGTGATGCTGAGCCCGGCCATGGCGCCGGAATCCGGTCCCGTGTTGGCGCCCTGCAGCCCGAATTTGGTCGCCAGGTTGTACGTTTCGTCGAGCGGCGCCACCGTCAAAGCGAAACGCGTGTAACCCAGAGCTAGCTGGTTCGTGATATTCGGCGAGAACTGGTGGATTTCCTGAATGGTCGCCTGGTTGCTCGGCGCATCGTTGGTCTTGAGCGAGCCGGCGGTGGCCGAACCCTGCGCGAAGGCCAGCGGGTTCACCTGGCCGTTGATCAGAACCGGCGTAGCCGGATACGAAATGGTAGCCGTGCCGCGCGTGAACCGCCCGAACATGCTGTCTTTCTCGGAAAGCACATCGTCGATCCGGATATCGAACTGATCTTCGTTCTGGGCCGCCAAATTATTCACCCGGAAATTATTGCTCGTGCCGGAAAGGTTCGGTATGGGGAAGATAGCCAGAATGTTCTTCGCCACCGGATCGATTTGCGACGCGGGAATCAGGTTCCCTGCATAGGGCTGCCGTGTGTTGGTGGTCGCGTTATAGGTGTTCGGATTGTAAATCGTGGCCGGATAAGCGCTGAAATTGCCCGTCTCCATCGCGGGCGTTGGTTCGGAAAGAATCGAAGTGCTGGAGGTGTGAATGCGGAGCCCCTGGTAGTCGCCGAAAAAGAACATCTTGTTCCTGAGGATCGGACCGCCAAGCGCAAATCCGAACTGATTCTGCTGGAACGGCGGTTCGCTCGCGTCAAAAAACTGGCGCGAGTTCAGGTCCTTGTTGCGCAGGAACTCGAACGCGGAACCATGGATCGTGTTGCCGCCGGAGCGGGTAATCACGTTCACTACCGCGCCCCCGCTGGCAAACTGCGCGTCGTAATTGCCCACCTGTACCTTGAACTCTTCGATACTTTCCAGGTTCGGGAAGACTTTGACCGTGCCGACGGATTGATCGCGGTCGTCAAGACCGTCGATCAGGAACAGGTTGAAGCTGCCCCGCGCGCCATCGGCGTCGATCTCCGCGCCCGCGCGCTGCGTCTCGTTCCCGTTGCCCTGCGTGCGGATGCCGCCGACCGGTCCGGGAGTCGCCCCGGGAACCAGTAGCCCGAGCTGCGAGAAGTTGCGTCCGTTCAAGGGAAGCTGCTCGGTGGATTCCTGGTTGATGACGTTGCCGACCTCCGTGGTCTCGGTATTCAATAGAGGCGCGCCGCCCTCCACGACGATTTGCTGCTCGGTTCCGCCGACGGTCAGCTTGAAATCCTCCTGCGCCACTTGCTGCACCTGGAGCGTGATGTCTTTCCGCGTGCCCACTGCGAAGCCCGGCGCCGTAACTTCGATCGAATAGGTGCCTGGCTTCAGGAGAGTAACGGTGTAGATTCCGTCGCTGGATGTCTTCCGGGTGACCACAATTCCGGTGGTCTGTTCCGTGACCTTCACAGTCGCGTTGGCGATCAGCGCGCCCGACTGATCCGTCACCTGCCCGGAGAACGTTCCCGTGGCGTTGACCTGTGCCGCCAACGGCGCCATGAAAATAATCCACGCGGCGCAAACCGCGACGGCGGCGACCACGGCCGTACGTAATAGCCTCAACATAGAGTCTCCTTCCAGAACCTTGCCAAATTCACTCATAGCGGGCTCGCAACCAAGGGCATCGTTTCGGAAGTGCCGGGGGGATCCCGCCGGGCGTCCCGATATTTCTCGACGTATGCGGCCGCAATACGGAACGAGTATACGCCAACTGTATGCATGTCGTCGACACTTTTTTAAAGCGGCATCCAGGCGAGCTCGTTTCTTTCCCCGCCGCAGCGGCCTCGAAGCGATGCGCGCCCGGCCCGGCTTGCTCGACGCCGCCCGGCAACACGACTTTCGCCACGGGCGGTCTGGCTGCCGCGGTCGTAATCCATCTGCGATTCTATCAATAGCTGTCGACAAATTGCATACCGCAGTGTACAATTATCTGACATCATGCCGAAACCAGCGAAACGGCTGGGCGACGTCTACGCCGCGCCGCTCACGCCGCGGGATGCCGACGGCCGTTTCGATGCCGGCGCTCTCGCCGGTATGCTCGAATTCCTGATGAAGCGGGGAGTGCGTGCATTCGCCGTCAACGGCGCCACCGGCGAATACTGCCTCAACTCGCCCGAGGAACTGGCCAGCCTGCTGGATGCCGTGAACCGCACCCTGGCCGGCAAAGCCCGCTTTCTGTGCGGCATTGGCGCAGCCGGATTCCGCGGAGTCGTCGCCAACGGGCGCCTTGCGATGGCCGCCGGAGCGGACGCGGTCCTGCTGCCCATGCCGCATTTCTTCCCTTACGAACAGGACGACCTGCGCGCCTTTTGCCTCGAAGTCGCCAGTCGACTTTCCATCGACATTTTGCTCTACAATCTTCCCCAATTCACCAGCGGCCTGGCCACTGACACGGTCTGCGGCTTGATCGACACCTGTCCGTCCATCCGGGGGGTCAAGGATAGCAGCGGCTCGCTCGATATGTTGCGTGCTCTCACCCGCCGGCTGCCTGCCGCGGTCCGCCTCGTGGGCAGCGACAACGCTTTGCCCGAAGCCCTCGAGGAAGGCATCTGCGACGGCGTGGTTTCGGGGGTTGCCGGCGCCGTACCCGAGCTGATTCTGCCCCTGTTCGAAAACGGCGGCGTCCGCGACGGGCAGGCCATCCGGCGCTTGCGGGAATTCATTCGGGAACTCGACCGATTTCCGGTCCCGTGGGGGCTGAAATGGATCGCCGAAAGCCGCGGCATCGCCACGGCGCACTTCAATCTGCCGCTCTCCCCAAGCCGCGCCCTCCAGGGCGCCCGCCTGCAGGAGTGGTTCCGCGCCTGGGAGCGCCAGCCGGCGGCTCAACCGCGTTGACAGCACGAAATGGCCAGCTCGAGAAAATCCTCTTCGCCGGAAAAGAGATGAAGAAGACCGCCGGCGCTGCGAAGGAAAAGAACGTCGGCTGGATAGCCCGCGCCACTGTTTAAGTCAACTGCGCTGGGGTTGGTCAGGGGCGCAGGACGACTTTCATGAGGTTCGATTCGCGGCGGTACAGGCGGTCGAACCAAATCGGGCCTTCGCTCAACGGAGCCACGGCGCTGATCAGGGGTTCGACGCGAATTTCCTGAGTGGCCATCAAGTCGATTACCAGCGGGTACTCGCCGCTGGAGGCGCAGGAGCCCTGCAACCGGATCTGCCGGGTGACCACATCCTGCAGGGGCAAGGCTGCGCTGGGCGAAACGTTGCCCACCAGAACCACCGAGCCGCCTTTACGAACACTGGAGATGGCCGTATGAATGGGAGCCTCTGCTCCGACGCACTCGATCGCGAGGTCGGCGCCGTGGCCGCCGGTCTGGTCGAGGATCCGCGCCACGGCGTCGCTTCCGGCCCGAATCGTCCCGGTGGCGCCGAGCTCGCGTGCGAGGGCAAGTCGGGTTTCGTCCACGTCCACCGCCAGCACCCGGGTGGCGCCGGCCCGCCGTACGGCTTGGACCACGAGTAAGCCGATCATGCCGGCGCCCACAACCACGGCCCGATCGCCGAGGCGGACCCCGCTCAGGCCGGCGGCATGCACGGCGACGGAGGCGGCTTCAATCAATGCGGCGTGCTCGTAGCTGAGTGCGCCCGGAAGCCGGTAGACGATGCGCCGCGGCACGGCAACGAACTCGGCGAAGGCTCCGTGGCGGCGGTAGGGGCCCGGCGACACGCCCAAGACTTCGCGGTTATCGCAAAGATTGACTTCGCCCCGCAGGCAAAAGTAGCAGCGCCCGCAGGAGATCGTGGAGTCGAAGGTCACGCGGTCGCCGGCCCGCAGATCGGACACGCCGGCGCCGGTCGCAGCCACTTCGCCGGCGGCTTCATGCCCCATCACCAGGGGCGGTATGCGGCGGCCGGTCGAACCGTCCAGGCCGTGGACATCGCTGCCGCAGATACCGCAGGCGCGCACCCGCACCAGAATTTCATCGGCGGCGACTTCCGGAACCGGCATATCCGTCATTTCCAGATGTCCGTAACGGGGGAGGAGGAGAGCTCGCATCACCGCTCATGGTAAGACGAAGGGCGCGGGCGTGTCCAGATTAGCAGGTCCGGCGCCGGTGTGTCGCGGAATTCGATTTGCTGTCCCGGGTTAACGTTGACGGTAAGGGGTGGATTGCGGATAATACGAATTCATGGTCAGGAACCCGACAAGGCGCGTGAAGGGGGTTGTTGTCTTCGTTTTGGGCTATGTTTTGGCGGGGGCGCCGATGGCCCGCCCCGCTTGGGGCGCCAACTCGACATCGGGAGCCCGGCGCGCCAGGAGACCGGTGGCGAGGGCGCCCTTCTACGACCCGACCGCGGGCGATAACGTGGACGGGGACGACTTGACCATCCGCCGCGCGGCCGTGACCGCCCTGGGAAATCAAAAGGGCAGCGTGGTGGTGGTGGATCCCGCCAATGGCCGGGTGTTAACCATCGTCAATCAGAAACTGGCGCTCAAGAGCGGTTTTATTCCCTGCTCCACCATCAAGCTCGTCACCGCGCTGGCGGCTTTGAGCGAGCACCTGATCGAACGCGATACGGTGGTCCACATCAGCCGCCGGCTCAGCTTCAACCTCACCAACGCGTTGGCCGTTTCCAATAACGCTTATTTCGCGTACCTGGGCAAGCGCCTGGGCTTTGAGCCCGTGGTCCGGTATGCCCACATGCTGGGACTGGGAGAGAAGGCCGGGCTGGATATCGAAGGGGAACAGCCGGGTGAAATCGTGAGCGAAGAGCCGCGAGAGGGCGGCGTCGGAATGATGACCAGTTTCGGCACCGGTTTTCTGGTGACTCCCCTGGAACTGGCGGGGCTGTTGACCGCGGTGGCGAACGGCGGAACGCTGTACTACCTGCAATATCCGCGAACGCAGGCGGAAGGCGAGAGCTTCAAAGCCGAGATCAAGCGCCCGTTGGAACTGGCGGCGAACGGAATCGAGGACATTAGGGCCGGCATGCGCGGCGCAGTCGACTTTGGGACCGCGCGCCGCGCCGCCTACGACCCAAGCGAGCCGGTTTTCGGGAAGACCGGCACGTGCACGGACTATCATGCGGGCGCCACGTTTATGGGATGGTTCGGTTCGTTCACGGACGCCGGGCCGCACCAGGTAGTAGTTGTGGTGATGCTCACCAGCCCGTTGCACAACGTCAGCGGTCCTTTGGCTTCGAGCGTGGCCGGCGCGTTTTACAAGAACCTGGCGGCGCAGCAATACTTCGCATCCGACGCCCCGCGCCGCGACGGCATGCCGGAAATCCTGGTGACCAAGTCCTGCTGTTCGCGGTAGGGTAAGAAAAAAGCCGAGAGGAATCTCCGAACTCCTGATGTCGCCCCGGCATTCCGCGTGGCCAGGGAAAATGACCCGACCCAGAGGTGGGACAGACGATCGTCGTTTGTCGTCTGTCAGGCTGTTACGCCTTGGCGAGGGCCCGAC
>JBKQVG010000399.1:0-13843 GCA_052325345.1 Bryobacteraceae bacterium | reverse complement strand
GGAAGGAAAAGACGTCGGAGGCCAGCTCGGTCCAGGATCTGCTGGTGGTTGGCTGGGCTGTTCCCGCGGGCAATTCAGACGTGGTTGGCACCGGTATCCGTCAGCGCGAAACGTAGCTGGCGATCGCCGGTCGAGGACGTGATGGTGTCGTAGCCGTTCAAATTGGTGACCACTCCGTTGGTGAAGGTGGCGTTGGAGACGGTGGCGCTGGGGTTGGCGAACTGCGGAGTATTGGTCAGACCCAGAGCCTCGGCGCGGAATTGCAGTTTGAAACGCTCGGTGAGGTCGAAGGTGCGGAAGAGGCTGGCGTTGAGATTGAAGAATCCCGGGCCGCGCAGAATGTCGCGTCCGGAGTTGCCGAAGGCGACGGCGGTGACCGGCGCGAACGCGTTCGGATTGAAGTAGGGGAAGCCCGTTCCGTGGCCGCCGAGAATCTGTACGCTCGAAACCACCTCGTTGGCGGTCTGCGAGTTGCCGGGCGCGTTCAGCGATGTGGAGGAAGACGAGACGCTGAAGGGCGTTCCGCTCATGCGGCTGAGGATGCAGTTGATCTGCCATCCGCCGGCGATCGCCGCCGCCACTCCGTGGTTCAACCACTGCTTGCCCTTGCCAAAGGGGAGCGGATAGTTGCCGTAAAACTGCAGGTTGTGGGTGCGGTCGTATCCCGCGAGGGCGTAGTTCCGATACATGACAGGGATCCAATTCCAAGTCAGACTGCCGCCGGTCTCGTTGTCGGCGGCGTCGAGGGCCTTGGAAAAAGTGTACGCCATTCCGAAAGTGGCGCTGCCGGCGCGGTGATCGAAGCGGGTCTGCAACGAGTTGTATTTGGATGCGTCGATCGACTCCATGGAACTGATGGTGGAGGCATTGCCCCAAAGCTGATAGAGCGGCTGACCGGATTTGCCGGTTCCCGGCGCCGCGGCGTTGATGTTGACGCCGTCGCTGGGACGGACATCGCGGGTGGCGACGTAACCGGCCTGGACGCTGGAGTGGTGGCCGAGGTCCCGCTGAATGGTGAAGTTGTAGGATTGCGCGTAGCCGCGGCGATAGGGCGTCGGGTAGCTCCACGAGCCGGCGCTGTTGGGCAGGGTCACCTGGCCGGAGCTGAGGCTGGGCCCGACAAACGCCGGTATGCCGGTGGTAAGGTTGCCGGCGGGGGTGTAACTATTGGCGCCGGAGTACTGCATCGAGATGACATCGGGATAGGTCTGGACGTTGTTGCGGAAGCTTTCCGAGTTGGTATTGATGCCGTAGCCGGCGCGAATCACGGTTTGCTGGTCGAGCCGGTAGGCGATGCCCAAACGCGGCGCCACATAGCCGTGTCCCGTGTCGACATTGGTGCCGGCCAAATGCACGAGGTTGGTGGTCGGGTCGTAGTGGATGCCATCGATGGCGTACTGGCCGTGGCTGTACGGATAGATCTCGTAGCGGATTCCATAGGTGACCGTCAATTTCCGGCTCGCCTGCCACTGATCCTGGGCGAAGAAGCCGTAGTTGTCCTCGATCATTACCGCCGGATTGATGAACTGATGGTCCTGGCCCATGGCGGAGGCATTGCCGAGCAGGAAATCGGCCCAGGAGTTGTACATATTGGGCGCGGTGCCTCCGCTGAGCGCGGTCGATCCGCCGCTGAAAGTGAAGCCTCCGCGAACGCCATAGAGGGTATTAGCCTGAAAATCGGCGATCTCGTAGTGGAAAAACTCGCCGCCGAAACGGAAGGAATGGGAGCCCTTGATCCAGGTGGCGTTGAGGGTCTCGACGAAAAGATTGTCGCGGAACAGGAACGGGTTGGAGGCATTCGGATTGCCGAGCGAAGAAAACGTGGTGAAGGCAAAGCTGGGAATGCCGCCCTGCAACTGGCTGGGGCCGTTGGTGCCGGGAATGCCGAGGACGTTTAGGCCGTAGTTGGTGTTGATGTCCACGTTTTCGCCGGCTAGGTGCAGGCGGGTGAAGGCTGCGTTGCCATCGATCAACACGCTCGGAGAAAAGGTATAGGTGCCGCCGATGGAGACGCTCTGGACTCTGCCGGGGCCGTTGCCGGGCTGTCCGCCGTCGATGGCATTTCCGCCGGCCTTACCCAGAGCCTGGGGGTCGAAAACGCTGTTCGGCGAGATGCTATAACGCCCGAACACGGCGAGCTTTTCGGTCGGATCGTAGTTGAATTTCATGTCGACGTTGTCGCGCGTGAAGCTCCAGTCGCCGGTGGCGAAGTAGTCGTTGGAAATCCCGCCGACGACATTCGGCTCGGGCAGCAGGGCGGCCATTTTAGCCGAAGCGGCGTTGATCAAGTTCGCGGGAATCTGGTTATTGGGGAAAGGCGTGCGGCCGGTTCCGGTGGAGGTGCCGGTCGTAGGATCGTAGATGGTGGCCCCGGTGCCGGCGAAATTCCCCTGCTTGAGCGGATCGGTAGCCACGGTCTGGAAGGTGGAATACAACTCCCTCTGCAGGAAGCGTTCCCAATCGACGAAGAAGAAGAGCTTGTTTTTCTTGATCGGGCCGCCCAGGTCCAACCCAAACTGGTTGAGAATGTTCTTGGGATTGTTGGCGCCGAGGTAGAAGAAATTGCGCGCCTTCAGGTCGCTGTTGGTGTTGTACTCCCACGCCGCGCCGTGAAACGTGTTGGTGCCGGACTTGATGATGGCGTTGATGGCGGATCCGGCGGCCATGCCCTGTTCGGCGGTGAAGCTGTTGGTGACGATGTTGACGGTTTGGATGGCCTCGGCGGGAGGGACGTAGGCGGCTTCCATGGGAAGCCAGGGATAGATATCGCTGGCGCCGTCGAGCTTCATATTGTTGCCGGTCTCGGTGGACCCATTGACGTAGAACGCTTGCGATTGCTGGGGATTCGATGCGGTCGAACTACTGGCCGCGGGAGGCGAGAAGCCGGGCACGGTGATGAACACGCTTTCGAAATTTCGGGCGCCGGTGGATCCGGTCATGGGGAGATCGGAGAGTTGGGAGGTGGGGATCTCGGCGTTCACGTCGGCGCGGTCGGTCTGCAGCACCGCGGCCGTGGCGGTGATGGTCACGGTCTGGCCGGTGGTGGCGATTTGAAGCTGGACGTCGACGCGGCGGATGGCATTGGCGTCCACTTCCACGCTCGGTTCCACCACGGTTGCAAACGAGGGGGCGGAGACGGTCACTTTGTAGACGCCGGCCTGGAGATCGGGAACGACGAAAGTGCCGCGGTCGTCGGCCACCGCCTGCTTGCCGATTCCGGTATCAACGCCGAGGACGGCGACTTTGGCGCCGGGCACTCCGGCGCCGGACGGGTCGGTGACGTTCCCCGTCATCGAGCCATAAAGAACCTGCGCATTGGAAGCGAAGGGAACGGACAGCACCACGGCAGTGCCAAAGACGAGAGCAGCGAGTCTACGTGGTCTCATGGGCTTCTTGGTTAACCTCTTTTCCCTCGGTCGCCGATCCTCCCGCACCGCGACGGCGGCTCCGCGGCCTTATCGCAACTGGAAATTCCGCCGGGGCAAACACACCAGCGGGACTCCGAAGCCGGGACTTCGGATGACGAATCGACTTTCTCTCTTCCCTGAAGAGAACCTAATCAAGTCAAAGATACCCCTAGAGGTTTTCCGTGTCAACGGTTATCGTTGAAGTAATCGATAAAGGTGGCGAATTGTCCGGAATCCTGCGAAAATGGAAACCGGTTATGCCGGTCCGAATGAAAGATATCGCCCGCGACCTAGGCGTATCGGTGGTTACGGTCTCCAAGGTGTTGCGTAACCATGCGGATATCGGCGATGAGACGCGGGCGCGGGTGCTGCGGCGCGTCAAGGAACTGCACTATCGGCCGAACATGGCCGCCCGGGCGCTCATCACGGGGCGCAGCTCCATCGTCGGCCTGGTCGTTCCGGATCTCCTGCACCCTTTTTTTGCCCGCATTGCGAAGGCGCTCTCCGCGGAGCTTCGCCAGGCGGGATACGGATTGTTGATATCGTCGTCGGAAGAGGACCCGCGCCTGGAGCGGCAGGAAATCGAGCAGATGCTGGCCCGGCGGGTGGATGCGATTCTGATCGCCTCCGCGCAGTCGTCGGCGAAGGGCTTGCGGCGCATCCGAGAGCACAAAACGCCGTATGTACTCCTCGACCGGCAATTCTCCGGGGTGGCGAATTTCGTGGGAAACGACGATGCCGCGGTCGGCATGCTGGCCACCAGGCACCTGGTGGAGCAGGGCTGCAAACGCATCGCGCACATTCGGGGTCCGGCCGTTAGTACGGCAATGGGCCGGCTGCGGGGATACCGGCGCGCGCTGGCCGATGCCGGGTTGGCGCCGCTTCCGGGCCACATCATTGCCATCGGCTCGGTCGACGATCGGGGGGACGCCGGGGGATATGAAGCCGCGCGCAAACTATTGGCGGCCGATCCGAGGCCGGACGCCATCTTCTGCTATAACGATCCGGTTGCCCTGGGGGCCATGCAGGCGATCCTGGAGGGCGGGTTGCGGATTCCGCGGGACGTGGCCATCATCGGCTGCGGCAACGTCTCCTATTCGGCTTTTCTTCGGGTACCGCTCTCGAGCATCGACCAGGACAGCGCCACGATCGGATTCGAAGCGGCTAAGCGGGCACTGGCGCTGATCAACTGCCGTAAACCCCTTCGCCCGGAGCCGGTCATCGTGGGCGCCACGCTGGTAGCCCGCGCCTCGAGCCTGCGTTCCGGGCCGGGTGGCCGCGTCCACACCGCATAATAGATATGGCCCGTTTAGAACCGGTACGGACGGCGCGGCGGACCCTGTCGACCGGATACCGCTAGCCGGTTCCGCCCAGATCCAGGCGCTCCACCTCGCCAAACCCTCCATGTAAGGACGGCAACGCCTACGCTCCGTTCTTCTTCCGGCCGTGCATCTTGCGCCGCTCCAGGAACCATTCCTGGCCATTGATCCGTGCCTTGCCGCTGACGGCCTTCTTGCGCGTATAGTTGCCGGCCGCGTTCATCTGCCGCGCCTTCACGTTATCGGCCAGGTAGGTCTTCAGCACGGCGTCCCGGATGGAGCGGACCAGGTCCGGGTCGCGAATCGGCGCCAGCACTTCCACGCGATGGTCGATATTGCGCGACATCAGATCCGCGCTGCCGATATAAATCTCTTCGTTGCCGCCGTTGTAAAAGTAGTAGACCCGGCTGTGCTCCAGAAACCGCCCCACAATGCTGGTCACCTCGATGTTTTCGCTCACGCCCGGCACGCCCGGCCGTAGGCAACAGATGCCGCGCACCAGGAGCTGAATCCTGACCCCCGCCCGGGATGCCTCGTAGAGTTGCCGGATCATCGCCGGTTCGGCCAGCGAGTTCACTTTGAAGATCAGGTGCGCTTTCTCGCCCCGGCGCGCAATCTGCATCTCGCGCGCGATCATCGCCGCCAGCCGCGAGCGCAAATTCACCGGCGCCACCATCAGCCGCCGGTAATCGGTCTTGTCCGAATATCCGGTCAGATAGTTGAACAGGTTGCTCACGTCGCCGGCGATTTCCTCGTCGTTGGTGAAGAGCCCGATATCGGTGTACAGGTGCGCCGTAACCGCGTTGTAGTTGCCGGTGGACAAGTGTACGTAGCGGGCAATCCGGTCCTGCTCGCGGCGCACCACCAGCGTCACCTTGCAGTGCACCTTGAGTCCGATAATGCCGTACACCACGTGTACCCCGGCGCGTTCCAGCGCCTTGGCCCATTCGATATTGCTCTCTTCGTCGAAACGCGCCTTCAGCTCCACCAGCGCCGCCACCTGCTTATCCTCTTCCACGGCCTCGAGCAGCGCTTCCACCACCGGCGCATTGCGGCCCACCCGGTACAGGCAGGTCTTGATGGCCAGCACATTGGGATCGCGCGCGGCTTTGCGCACGAATTCGATCACGGGCTGGAAGGAGTCGAACGGGTGGTGCATCAGGATGTCGCGCTTGCGAATCGCCGCGAAGACGTCGTCCTCGTCGGAAACCTCCGCCAGCAGCGCGGGAATCGCGGGCACGAAAGGCGGGTCCTTCAGCTCCGGCCGCGGCAGGTTGTACAAACTCATCAGCCGCTTCAGCGCCAGCGGGTAGAAGGTCCGATATACCTCGGCCGGACCTACCTCCAGATTGTTCGACAGAATCTGCAGGATCGGCTGCGGCATGTCCTGGGTCACCATCAGGCGCACCACGCTCTGAAAGCGCCGCTGCCGGATCCCCTCCTCGATGGTTTCGAGCAGGTCCTCCGCTTCCAGTTCCTTGATCGCCATATCGGCGTCGCGCGTCACGTGAAAGGGGTGCGATTCCAGCACCTCCATTCCCGGAAATAGCGCCCCCAGGTGCGCCGCGATCACCTGCTCGAGCCACACCAGTTCGACCCTCCCGTGCCGCGAGCCTTTGGTCTTCGGCTTGGACGTGCCGTTCACCGCCAGCAGTTGCGGCAGCGAGTCCGGTACTTTCACGCGCGCGAAGTGCTCCGTGCCGGCGCGGTCACGGATTAGCACGGCCAGGTTCAGGCTCAGGTTGGAAATGTGCGGGAACGGGCGCCCCGGATCGAACGCCAGCGGCGTGAGCACGGGGAAAATCGTCCCCTCGAAATACTCTTGCGCGCGTTTTCGCTGCGCCTCGTTGAGGTCGCCGTATTCGCGGATCCAGATGCCCTGCTCGTTCAACGGAGGCAGCAGCCGTTCGAAGACGCGGTGCGCCTCGTTGAGCAATTTCTTGCACTCGCGCCGGATCGCCACCAGTTGCGCCCGCGGGCTCATCCCGTCCGCCCCGGCATCCACCGTACCGGCTTCCATTTGAGCTTCCAGACCGGCCACCCGCACCATGAAGAATTCGTCCAGGTTGGAGCCCAGAATCGACAGGAATTTCACCCGCTCCAGCAGCGGATTGCTCTCATCTTCCGCCTCTTCCAGCACGCGGCGCTGAAACTGCAACAGGCTCAGCTCGCGGTTGACGAAGAGCGCGGCGTCCTTCAGATCGGGCTCGCCGGCCGGAGCCGGCTTCTCGGCTTGTGCTTGAGCTTTCTTCGGCATGAGCGCTTCCACCAGTGTACGGGGGAATCGGGACGTTCGGGAGACGGCATTGGCGACCGGATGCGGCGGGATTGTTTACTTCATGGTTCCGTAACACAATCTCCCAGGGCGTCCCGCCGCGGCAGGGTATAACCTAGTATAGGAACTCCGAAATTCGGTCACGAATTGGCGGCGAGCTTACCGCCCTGGGCCGCTTCGGTGCGGATGAGAGTTGACCGCTAACAGCTTCGCCCCGGATACATCGTCTTACTTACGAACACGACCACTTGGTTAGGTTGACGCAATTGGCTGAACCGATCATCGAGCTCCGCGCCGTGGAGAAATTCTATGGACCCGCCGGGGCGCGCATCCAGGTGGTGGCTCCCACCGACTTAGCCGTCTATCCCGACGAAATCCTCGCCCTGCTGGGGCCGTCCGGCTCGGGCAAATCCACCCTGCTGCGTATTCTGTCCGGTCTTTCGAGCCCCAGTTCCGGCCAGGTCCTCTGGCACGGCCGGCCGCTCGCCGGCCCCTGCCCCAACGTCTCCATCGTGTTTCAAAGCTTCGCCCTGTTTCCCTGGCTTACCGTGTTGGATAACGTGGAGGCCCCACTGAAGGCGCGCGGCGTTCCCGCCCAAGAGCGCATGCGGCGCAGCCTGAAAATCCTGGATTCGGTTGGTCTCGACGGCTTCGAGACCGCCTTCCCCAAGGAACTCTCCGGCGGCATGAAGCAGCGCGTCGGCTTTGCCCGCGCCCTCGTCGTGGAGCCCGAAGTACTATTCATGGACGAGCCTTTCTCCGCCCTGGACGTGCTGACCGCCGAAAATCTGCGGGGGGAGCTCATGGAATTGTGGCAGGGCAAGAAAATGCCCACCCGCGCCGTTTTCCTCGTCACCCACAACATCGAGGAGGCCGTCACCCTGGCTGACCGCGTGGTGGTGCTCGGAAAGAACCCCGGCCGTATCCGCACCGATTTCCGCATCCGCGTGCCTCACCCGCGAGAGCACTCCGACCTGCGCTTCCACGAAGCCGTTGACTACATCTATCGCGTCCTCACCCAGCCCGATTTGGTGCCCACTCCGCAGCCCGAAGCCGGGACGCAAGCGCCCGGCGCCGTGCCCGCCGGCCGCGCTAAATACCCCATGCTGCCGCACGCCCGCCCCGGCGGCATCGCCGGCCTGCTTGAGCTGCTCAACGACCGCGGTGGCCGCGACGATATCTACCGCCTGGCCGACGACCTGGCCCTCGAAATCGACGACCTGCTGCCCATCGTCGAAGCCGCCTCCCTGCTCGGCTTCCTCAGCGTCGAGGAAGGCGCCGCCGAAATCACTCCCGAAGGCATCCGCTTCGCCGAGGCCGGTATTCTGCGCCGCAAAGAGCTTTTCAGAGTGGCCGCCGGCCAGCATGTCACTCTCATTCGCCAGATTACACGCGCCCTGGCCAGCAAAGCCGACCATACCCTCCCCGACGAGTTTTTCCGCGATCTGCTGGATGAACACTTCAGCCAGGAGGAATCCGAGCGCCAGATCGAAACCGCGGTCCATTGGGGCCGCTACGCCGAGTTATTCGACCGCGACGCTTCCACCGGGCGTTTCTTCATACCCGAAGAGACCTCCCAAGCTTCCGGCGAGGAATTTGCGGGTAGCTGATGTCGCTCCCCGGGCTGTCGCGGTCTCTCATTCGCGAGCGCACGTGGCCGCTGTTGGTGGATGCGGCCGTTTTCGGCGTGGTGCTGGCGGCCATCTATGCCGTCCTCACCACCGTTCACTACTGGATGGGCGCGGTCGCTCCCGCCGCCCACATTTCGCGCTCCCCGCGCGCCTTGCCCGGCTACGCCCTGTATTCGTTGGTGCGCATGACCGTGGCCTACCTGTTGAGCCTGGTATTTGCCGTGGTCTATGGTTACGTTGCCGCCTACCACAGACGCCTTGAAACGGTCATGGTGGCACTGCTCGACATCCTGCAATCCATCCCCGTTCTCAGCTTTCTACCCGGCGTCATGCTGGCCATGGTGTCGTTGTTTCCCACCCGCCAACTGGGCGTGGAGCTGGGCTCCATCGTGCTCATTTTCACCGGCCAGGTGTGGAACATGGCGTTCAGCTTCTACAGCTCTCTCAAGTCGATACCACGCGAGCTGCGCGAGGCGGCGGCCATCTACCGCTTCAGCGCCTGGCAGCGGTTCCTGGAGCTCGAGATCCCCTTCGGCATGATCGGCCTGGTGTGGAATTCGATTGTCTCGGTCGCCGGCGGCTGGTTCTTCCTGATGGCCTGCGAAATGTTCGTCCTCGGCAATCATGATTTCCGTCTGCCGGGGCTGGGGTCGTATCTGCAGCAAGCCGCCGGAGCCGGCGATACGCCCGCCATTCTATGGGGCCTTGGCGCCATGATTGCCGTCATTGTACTCATCGACCAGCTTGTGTGGCGCCCGCTCATCGCCTGGTCCGACCGTTTCAAAATCGAGCAGACGGAAAGCGCCGGCGCGGTCTCCTCTCCCATCCTCCACCTGTTGCGAAACGCGTCTGCGGTGAAATGGATCGAGGGGCGAACGCTGCGGCCGGTGTGGGAGCGTCTGACGGTGTCCCGGCCTCGCGCCGAACGGACCCCGAGGCCACGCCGCGTCTGGCTGGTCCGCATGGCGCAAGCGGCCGGCCTGGTGTTTTTGGCCGGGACCTTTCTCTATGCCGCGTGGCAAGCCTTCGAGATGCTGCGGAGCCTGACTGGCCCCGCCCTGGCCGTCACGCTTCAAGCCGCCGGCGCTACTTTCCTGCGTGTGACTGCGTCCCTGCTGCTTTCGCTGCTGTGGGCCGTGCCGGCCGGCGTCGCTATCGGCTTCAACCCGCGCCTAGCCCGCGTGGCCCAGCCGCTGGCGCAGATCGCCGCTTCCGTGCCGGCCACGGCGTTGTTTCCGGTGGTGCTGCTGGCCCTGGTCCACCTGGGTGGCGGATTGGGCGTGGGCTCCATTATCCTCATGCTGCTGGGAACCCAGTGGTACATCCTCTTCAACGTGATCGCCGGCGCCATGGCCATTCCTTCGGAATTGCGGGAAGCCGCCAGCGTTTTCCACTTTACCCGCCTGCAACGCTGGCAAACCGTGATCCTGCCCGGCATCTTTCCCTACCTGGTGACCGGCCTGGTGACTGCCTCCGGCGGCGCCTGGAACGCCAGCATCGTGGCCGAGTATTTTCACTTTCGCGGCAAAATCATGACCACCCTGGGCCTGGGCGCTCAGATCAGCTCCGCCACCGATAGCGGTAATACCTTGCTGCTACTGCTCTCCACCATTGTCATGGCCATGCTGGTGGTTTCGGTCAACCGCCTGGTCTGGAAACCACTGTACCGGCTGGCGGAGACGCGGTATCGGCTGGAAGGGTGAAGGGGCGGGAGGAAACAAAAGCGGGCGGCCGTCTTCCAGACGGTTCAATCGAAGAACAGCCGCTGCGCGTTGCCGCCGCGGATGCGCGCCCGGTCGGCCGCCGAAGCAAAGGCCAGCAACTCCTCGAAGCGTGCCGCCTGCTTTCGATACTCCTCCGGCGTGCTGCCGATCGTACCCCAGACGATCCGCTCCGGGCCGAAGGTGTCGTAGAGCCGCCCGGTCAGCCGGCCCAGGTCGCCCTTGTATGCTCCCCAACTGGAATACTTCAGAACGACGCGCGGCAGTTCCGCCAGTTTCAGCACTTCCTCGTATTCCCTTTCCGTGCCCTGTCCCGGGCGGCCCATGTGATCGAGGATCACGGTGGTCTCCGGGAATTTCGCCGCCAGCGCGCGGATGTTGGGCGCCTGCGCCGGGATGAAGTGCATCTGCACGGCCATCCCCATGGAGGCCAAGGCCTGCCAGCAGGCCAGCATGCGGGGATCTTTCATATCCCGGTTGCGAATCGGGCCGCCCGTTTCCGGCGTCATCGACATTTCGTGAATGCGCAGGGCGACAATGCGCTTCGGCCAGCGTGCCGCCAGGGCGCGTATCCGATAGGGCGTATCCTGGCGCAGCGGATCGAACAGGCAGGTTCCTTTGAAATACCCCGGCCTCGGTTCATGGGCAAAGCAATATTCCAGATAGCGGTGGTCGTCCTGATAAGGTTCCGGATGAACGATAATCGAGTGCGCCAGGCCGGCCGCCTCGACTAGCTAGCCCTACATGATCTTCCAGCCTATAGGCCGCCGGCTTGTAAGGCGCGTTCGGCGCGTAGGCGACGCGGCCGGGATCGAAAAGATGCACGTGGGTTTCAATCGTCGCCGGCGGCGCGGCGGCGAGCAGGGCGGCGCCGGCCGACGCGGTGAACCCCAGCATCGCCTCTCGGCGGGTGAAGCGATTCCCCATGCGTGTTGTTATAGCAAATGGCCACTACCGATTGCCCGTTGGCGGCGCAGGCGCGGCGGCCAGCCGGATAACCTGAGGGCGAGGGTTTGCCGGCTTCACCCCATCCACTGCGGATTGCGCGACGTTCCGTCTTGCCTGGCGGTGGTCTTGAACGTCTCGTAGTTGCCCGAGAGCGCGGCTTCACGCGTTTTGGCGAGCAGCGCCGAAAGTTCGTTCTGGCTGAGCGGATGGAATGTGCGCGCGGCCTCCAAAGCCTGGTCCAGCAGTTTGTCGTCGGAAATGCCGGTGATCACCACCGAAGTGGGCAGATTCAGAGCGTAGTGCAGGCACTCCGTTCCGGTTGCAAGATGGTTATGTGGAATCGCTCCCGCGGCCATTGGCTTCATCCCCAGCACCCCAATGCCTTGCTCGACCAGTTTCGGAACCACGTTATGGGCGAAGCTGCGGAACTGTGCATCCAGGATGTTCAGCGGCATCTGCGCCGCATCGAAGTGAAAGTTGTGCGCCTGCGCGACTTCGAGCATCCGCAGATGCACCAAAGGGTCCTTGTGGCCGGTAAATCCGATGTACCGCAGTTTCCCCGCCTGCCTGGCCTCCAGCACCGCTTCCACGGGGCCTTCGTTGAAGAATCGGTCCGGGTCCTCCATGCGGATAACTTCGTGGTACTGCATGAGGTCGACGTGATCGGTCTCGAGCCGTTGGAGTGACTCGTCGATCTGCCGCGCGGCGGAGGCCCTGGTGCGGCCGTCGAATTTCGTCATCAGAAAGACCTTCTGCCGATAGCCATCCCGCAATGCCTTGCCCATCCACGTTTCACACTTGCCGTCCTGGTAATCCCAGGCGTTGTCGAGAAAGTCGATGCCGCGGTCGATGGCGGACCGGATGAGCCGAACGGAATCCCGCTCGTCGGCGGGAATCCCAATGTGGTAGCCTCCCAGGCCAATGGCGGAGACACGTTCGCCCGTTCGTCCCAGCTTCCGGTAAAGCATCCCGCCGCTGCGCTCGTCCGCGGCGAACAGGCCCCGTGAGATGAGGGCGCCGATCGAAATCCCTCCGAGCGTATCCAAAAACTCCCGCCGTTCCAGGTTTCCCGGATCGCGCATGGTCCCTCCCTATTAAGCTTGACACTTCCACATTAGCTTAATGGTAGCTGCAACGCGGTGGGCGAAGAATCAGGCGACGGCCACTACGTCTTTGGCGCGCTCGACCCTCAGGTAGGCGTTGGGATCGTGATAAAGAGCGTCCTCGGGGAGCCACTCCATCAGCGGTCCGAGATCCTGGCGCACGATGTTTTTGTAGAACTGGGGAAGCACGCTGCTCTCCTGCTCGAAATATGGCGGGAATTGCGGGTCAACGTCCAGGCGCTCGCGAATTTCCCGGTAGTACCGAGCCCTTCCGAAACCTTCCGTCGAAACCGCGCGCACCACGTTCATCCATCGCGAAGTCACTCCCTCGGTCGCCAGGAGGCGGCGGAAGATGGCGCGCGTGGAGAAGGAATACCGGGTCAGGTCGAGGACCAGGTCATAGAGGGTCTGCCAGGAATAATTTGCCGGCCTGACGTTCATGGCGCCGTTATTGTTGAGAAAGTGGAACGGGAAGGGCAGCACGCGGTTGGATCGCTGGTAGTCGAGGTTGAGCGGCGCCGCCCGGCCGAATGCGGAAAGCAGCGAATAGGCCGGAAAGGCGCCGGGGGTCATGTCCAGGAATCGCTTGGTGAGTTCAAAAGGATCGGCCCCTTCGTCGCTGTCGAGCCCCAGCACGAAGTTAGTTTGGATGTAAGGTATGTACCGCAGGATTAGATTGACGTGTTCGGACACCTGGCGAACTTTGGCCATCCCGACCAGCGCGCCGGTCTTCGATTTGTCGCCCAGGGCGAACCAGGATTCAATGCCCGGGAGTACGCCTTTAAAGGAATTGCGTCTGAGCCGTTTGAGGTGCGCTTCGGAAAGCAGCGACAGGCTGCTTTCGGCCACAAAATCGATGCTGCCGGGAGGGACCGCGTCCTCGATCAGGTCGAGGTAGTCGTCGAAGCGGACTCCAAAATTGGGATCGTGCCAGGCCACCAGGGGCCGTTTGAACCTGGTCAGCAGGAAGCGGAGATCCTCGCGGAGTACCTCGAAGTCCATGCGTTGATAGGGCACCGTGGCATCGATGCAAAAGGCGCAAGTGTACGGGCAACCCATACTGCCGAGCATGGGAACCATCTTGAGGAGGGGCGCTTTCCTGAGGGTGGAATCGATAAACTGCCAGCGCTCGCGCACCCCGGGGAGCGTTCCGGGCTGGCGGGAGGCCGAGAGCTGGATGCCCTCCGGGCGGTGTTGCGAGCAGTCCCGCAAAACGTCATGAAGCAGATCCTTGTCCGTGAAGCCCAGCACATAGTCGAAGTACCGCGCGGCGTCCTCGGGGTAGCAGCGGGCGTGCGGGCCTCCGATCACCGTGATCGCCCCTCTCCCACGAAAGAGATTACTCAGGGCGTACGCCGTGTGCGCGGCTTCGGTGAACGCGCCGATGAAGACCATGTCGATGTTATCCGGCAGCTCGGTCAGCAGGTCTTCAAAGCCGG
>JBKQVG010000398.1:0-20692 GCA_052325345.1 Bryobacteraceae bacterium | reverse complement strand
CTATCGAGCATCACCATCGTGTCGGTGGTGTTCGCGGCGTGGGAACTGGTCGAGAACCGCTTCTTTCGCGATGCCAATTACCTGACGCTGCATTATCTGTACATCACGCGCGGCGTGGCGTCCTCGCTGGTGCTGGCGTTTTGGGCGGCTTGGTTTGTGCTCCGTCAAAGGCGCATCGGCGAAGAGGAGCTGCGCCGCTCGCGTGAACGGTATCGGGGGCTGCTCGAGGATTTTCCGGGAGGCGTGATCCTTTTCGACAAAGAGCTGCGGGTTGCCGAGTGGAACGCCTCGGCCGAGCGCATGTATGGCTACGCCAAGGCGGAGGTCTGCGGGCGGACGCTGCCCACCGTGCCGCCACCCGCGATGGCCGAGCTGCGAGACCTGATGAGCCGGGTTGAGGCTGGCGAAACCGTGCAGAATGTCGAAACCACGCGGCTCGACCGGAGCGACGCGGCGTTTCCGGTCGAACTCAGTCTGCGCTCGTTTCGGGAGCCCGACCGGCCGGTGCATTTCCTCGAAGCAACCTCCGATATCCGCGATCGCGTTCGCTGGCGCGATGCCATGCTCGAGCTGGAAAAGCTCACCAGCATGGGAAAAATGGCGGCGGGCACGGCGCATCATTTGAATACTCCCCTGGCGGCGCTGCTGCTGCGGGTCCAGCTCATGCGCGAGCGCGCCGGCGGCGACCGCGATCTGACGCAGCTTGAAGAAGGCCTGAAGTTTTGCCGGCATTTTGTGCAGCGGCTCCTGGACTTCGCCCGCATGGGGCCGGTGGACAAACAAAACCAGGACGTCGCCGCGACCGTGGAATCCGTCGCCGGGTTCTTTCAGCCGGTGATTCAGACCAGGCGCGCCACCCTCGTTACGGAAACGTCGGGAGCCAGGGGGTTACAGGTCTTCGCCGATCGCAATCTGCTCGAAACGGTTCTCTTGATCCTGCTGAGCAATGCGCTCGACGCGATTCCCGTGGGCGGACAGATTCGTATGACTTGCCGCCCGATTGGCGCGGGCTCGATCGAGGTTGCGGTGCGCGACAACGGCCCGGGCATCGGCCAGGCCAACCTGGCTCGCGTGTTTGAGCCGTTCTTCACCACCAAAGAGCCGGGCAAAGGGACCGGCCTGGGCCTCGCGATCGCCAAAAACTTCGTCGTCGAACATGGCGGCTCCATTCGCATCGAGAGTGAAGCGGGGCAGGGCGCTGCGGCATACATCGAATTGCCGCTCGTGCCGGAGGCGAAATCGTGAAGTCCGGTCCGGCCATTCTGGTGGTCGATGACGACGCGGGCCTCGCCGCGACGCTGAGAGAGTTTCTTTCGCGCGAAGGATATCAGGCCGAGGTCGCGCAGTCCGGAGCCGAAGCACTTGCCATCCAGGCCGCCAATCCACGCATTTCGCTCGCGCTGATCGATCTGATCATGCCGCTGATGGACGGCCTGACGCTGACCGTCGAGCTGCGCCGCCGCGCCCCCGACCTCGCCGTGGTCATCATGACCGGCTACGGCACCATCGAGACCGCGATCGAAGCCATCAAGAAGGGCGCCGAAGATTATCTGACCAAGCCGTTCGACTACGAGGCGGTGCGCAAGAAGATCGCCCGCCTGATGGAGGTGATGGAGCTGCGGGAGCGGGTCGCCCAGCTCGAAAGCCATCTCGAGCGCCACGCCTGTTTCGAGAACATCGTCTCCGTTTCGGCGGCCATGGAGCGCCTGCTCGAGCGCGCCCGGCTGGCCGCGGCGACCGATGCCGCGATCCTGATCGTGGGCGAAACGGGAACCGGCAAGGAAATGCTGGCTCGCGCGATCCATCAGGCCAGCCCGCGCGCGCGGATGCCGTTCGTCGCCGTCAATAGCGGCGCCTTGCCGCGTGAACTGGTGGAAAGCGAACTGTTCGGCTTCCGCCGCGGCGCCTTCACCGGAGCCTACGCCGATGCGCCGGGTATCTTTTCCGCGGCCTCCGGCGGCACGGTCTTTCTGGACGAAATCGGCGAGATGCCCAAGCAGGATGTCCAGGTGAAGCTGCTGCGCGTGTTGCAGGAAGGCGAGCTGCGTCCGGTGGGCAGCACCAAGGCGGTGCATGTCGATGTGCGGGTGGTCTCGGCCACCAATCGCCCGCTGAACGAGCTGCGAAGTACGCTGCTGCGTGAAGACCTGTATTTCCGCATCGCGACGGTGGTGTTGCAGGTGCCGCCGTTGCGGGCGCGGCAGGAAGACATCCTGGTGCTGACGCAGCACTTCGCCGGGCGATTTTCGCGCCGGTACGGCCGCGAGATTTCCCTGTCGCGAAGCGCCCTGGAGCTGCTGCTGCGGTATCCGTTTCCGGGCAACGTGCGCGAGCTCGAAAGCCTGATTGAAAGCGCCGCCGCGGTGTCCGCCGCCAACCCGCAGTCCATCACCGACAAAGACCTGGGGCCTTTGCTCAGCGGCGGGGAGACCGGCCCGTTCCAGGCCATGTATCCCCCGGTTTCGATGGAGCAGATGGAGCGGCTGACCATCCAGCAGGCTCTGCGAATGGCGGAAGGCAACCGCACCAAAGCCGCATCGCTGCTCGGCATCTCGCGCGACACCTTGTATCGCAAGTTACGCCAGTATCAGGGTTGACGGCGTGTACGAGAATCGTACAGCCGTCGCGTTTCCCGACGCGGCGCCGCGCGCCAGGCCGAACAAACGCGGCGAGTTCGCGCATGGCGTGTGACGTGCATCCTTCCGGGCATGACAATGCCGGGTGGACGCAAACAGCTTCTGCTTTGGATCGCCGCGGCGGTGATTGCTTCGGCCATCCTGATCACCGTACTGATCTGGGAGCGGCGGCCCGAGGGTGCGCGGCGAGCTCTTTATGTCGTCGGCGTTCCGGAGCGGGGCGCCGTGCTGTTTTATGGACGGAAGCAGTGCTCCGTTTGTCATTCCGTCAATGGCTCGGGTGGGCGGATTGCTCCCGATCTTTCCGCCACCCGTCCCGGCATGCCGGCCATGGGTTGGCTGGCAGCCGTTCTTTGGAACCACGCTCCGGGAATGTTCCGGCAGATACGCAGCGGCAAGGCTTACCCGCAGTTGAATACCGAAGAGATGGCCGACATCCTCGCCTTCCTCTACCGGGCGGGCAATGTCGATCGTCCGGGCGATCCGGTGGCCGGCCGCCGCGTGTTCCGCGAAAAAGGCTGCGTCGAGTGCCATTCGGTGCGCTCGGAAGGCGGCAAATCGGCGCCGGATCTGGCCGCGGTGGCGCTGGCCGGCGGATCGAACGAGTGGATGCGCGCGATGTGGAACCATACGCAGTCGATGATCGGTCCGATCTCGAAAGCGCTCGGGCATTGGCCGCAGTTCACGGGCGGCGAGATGAACGATCTGGTCGCCTACGTGGGCGAAGGGAGCCAAAAGGCACGCGCATCCGAGAACGCCGGCAGCGCCGAATCCGGCTGGAAGGTGTTCCAGGCCCGATGCATCCAGTGCCATTCCGTCCGGGGAAACGGCGGCAAGCTGGGTCCGGAGCTGGGTCCGGAACACGATCTGCCGCTCTCCACGGCCGCATTCGCGAGCGATCTGTGGAATCACGCGCCCGCCATGTTGCGGCAGGGCCGCGAGCACGGCACTGCGATGCCCACGCTTCAGCGCGACGAAATGGCCGACCTGACGGCATTTCTCGCCAGTCTGCGATACGTCGAGCCGACCGGGTCTTCCCTCATCGGCGAGCGCGTATTCAGCGTGCGCGGCTGTGCGCAGTGCCATGGGCCGGAGGCGGATGGCACGCGACTCGGGCCGCCGCTAAGGGCCGGCGGCGACGCGTACACGGCTGTTTCGTTTACCGCCGCGTTGTGGAAGCATGGCCCCCGGATGATCGACCGCGTCGAAGAGATGGGCATTTCTTGGCCCACTCTGGAGGCAACCGACATCGGCGACCTGGTCGCCTTCCTGAACGCGCCGGGACGGCGGAAGTGACCTTGTCAGAACCGTTGATTCGCGGCCGATCGACGCCGATGAGCGGGATTCAATTTGCCCGTCAATTCTCCGTCGGCGCCTTTTCCGCGTGGTCGATCACCAGAATCTGCACCGGTCCTTTTTTCGATTCCAACTTCAAGCCAAGCTGCTCCTGCACGGCGGTGATCAGTGGCGGGCCCCCTTCCTGGCTATCGCTGGCCGGGCCGCCCCCAGACATTGTGCCGCCACCCGGCGGAGGCATTGGCATCATCATTCCCCCCATCGGTCCTTGCCCGGGTTCCGGGGCAAAGTCGAGAGTGAAATCATACTTGCCCTTCAGGCCGGTTTCATCGCGAACCGGACGTCCCAATTGGCCGCTCAGAATATTCGCCAGGTCGGAAGTGGTCTGCTGGCTGCCCGCCAGCCGGAGGCGCCCCGGCTGCATCATCATCATCATGCCCCGCCCTCCTCTGGGAAGCTGCGGGAAACCGTCGGGGCCGCGTTTTGGTGGTCCCATAGGTCCGCCGTCCGCAGGCGGTCCCTCTTTAGGCGCATCGGCCGGAGGAGCTTCCTCGGATGGCTTCAACTTCGGCCCGCCTTTTCCCACCACCAGTGCGTAAATCGGCAGCTCCTTGGTTTCCCGATGCAGCTTCACCTGGAACCGCTCCGCCAGCAGATTCTGCAGCATCAGGTTGAACTGTTCCTTGGTGGCGCCGGCCGGGATTTTGGCGGTGATGTCGAAATGCTCGGAATTGAACCAATCGGGGCTGGTGATCTGGTACCCTTGCACTCCGTAAGCGCGCGTCATTAGCATGCTCAGATTGGCATTGGTGCAGGTCAGGCGGCCGGGGTCGGGAGTGCCGGGGCCGCCGCCGCATCCCATCATCATGCGGCCCGGCGTTTGCGCCGCCGCCGGCTTAATCGAGGCCACATCAAACGCCGGATGGCCGGCCGCACTCTGTCCGAAAACAGTCAGATAGGACTGAGCCGCAAGGCCGCACGCCAAAATTGTCAGTCGCACTCCGATCCTCCCTTGTGGTAACTCTACCGCATTTCGCCGGACAGAACCTTCCGGATCAGACGGCCGAAACACCACAACGTGAGGTTATTCGACCTTCTATTTCAGACCGATGAATCCCCCTTGCCGGTTGCCGCCGGAAGCGCAGCTTGATATCCTTTGAGTTAATTCCATCCTCAGTAAATACAGGAGACAAAATGGCAGTAAAAGTGGGTATCAACGGCTTTGGCCGCATTGGCCGGAACATCGTCCGGGCGGCTTTGCACCGGAGTGACGTGGAATTTGTCGCGGTAAACGATCTGACCGATACGAAAACGCTGGCGCACTTGCTCAAGTACGACTCGGTGCTCGGAACAATACATGCCGAAGTGACATGCGATGCCGATTCCATCTCGGTGGGCGGCAAGAAAATCAAGGTGTTCGCCATCAAGGACCCGGCCCAGCTCGATTGGGCCAGCGTGGGCGCGCAAGTGGTGGTGGAATCGACCGGCAGATTCACCGACGCCCATGAGGCCTCCAAGCACCTCCGCGGTCCGGTGAAGAAGGTGATCATCTCCGCGCCGGCCAAGAACGAAGACGTCACCATCGTGTTGGGTGTGAACGATGCGGCCTACGATCCGGCCAAGCACAAGATCATCTCCAATGCCTCCTGCACAACCAACTGTTTGGCTCCGGTGGTGAAGGTCTTACATGAAGCCTTTGGCGTGCAAAAGGGCTCGATGACCACCATCCACAGTTACACCAACGACCAGAACGTGCTGGATTTCCCGCACAAAGACCTGCGCCGCGCCCGTGCCGCCGCCCTCAATATGATTCCTACCACCACCGGCGCCGCCAAGGCTATCGGTCTGGTGCTACCGGAGTTGAAGGGGAAACTGGACGGGTACTCCATGCGCGTGCCCACTCCGGACGTCTCGGTCGTCGATTTTGTCGCAATTCTGGAGAAGCCCACGACCACCGAAGGGGTCAACGCCGCTCTGAAAGCGGCCTCCGAAGGTCCTCTCAAAGGCATTTTGGGATACACCGCGGACCCGGTCGTGTCGACGGACATGCTGCACAACCCCAACAGCTCGATCGTCGACTCCCTCTTGACCAAGGTGTTGGATGGCAACCTGGTGAAGGTAGTAGCCTGGTACGACAACGAGTGGGGCTATTCCACGCGGGTCGTGGATTTGATCGCTTTCCTGGTTGCCAAGGGCCTGTAAGGGCGGGCAGCCTGCCGGCGCGTACGCGGAGCACTGGGTGAAGCTGAAGGCTAGAGGCCTTCGGCTTCCCCGGTATTCATCTGCCTTATGCCGGCAGAGCCCGGATGAAAAAGCCGCGTGACGGTTTCGCCATTCCGTCGTAAACGGTTACGATACAGGGAGGGCATTGAAAATGGCGAAGATTGAAGCCGCTTCCCAAATCGATTGGACGGCGTGTGAGCTGATCGAACAAATTCCCGGCAAGATGTCGGGCCGGCCAGTCGTGCGCGGAACGCGCATTATGCCGGACCCCATTGTCAACAGCTACGATCTCGGCGACAGCATCGACGAAATTCACGAGGGCTTTCCCACCCTCTCGCTCGCCCAGATCAACCGGCTGATCGACTTTGCCCGCACCCAACGGCGGCGCCACGCCCCGTGAAGGTGTTGCTTGACGAAAACCTTGACCACCGGCTCCGCAAGAACCTCGGATCGCATGAGGTTTACACCGCCAGCTACAAGGGCTGGGGTGGTCTCAAAAACGGCGAACTCTTGGAGGCAGCCGAAGACGGCGGCTTTGAAGTGCTGGTTACCGGCGACCAAACTCTTTCCTATGAGCAGAACCTGACCGCCGGCTGGCAATTGTTGCCCTGTCTTCCGTTGAATGGCGCATCATTAAGGACCACCTGGAGCAGATCGCCGCCGCCGTCGAAAATGCTACCCCGGGTTCCTTTCGGGCGGTGGACTGCGGCGCCTTCAGCAGGGAGAAGATTACCGACGAGTAAGCCCCGCACGAGTCATGCCATCGGCCGGCTCATCTCCGTGCACCGCCGGCAATCCGTGTCCTGGCCCGTGCCCGCCCCGCACCAAGAAAACCGAACCAAACCCGCCGGGGAGGCGAATCACAGTAGAATAGCGCTGAATAACCCCGTGATCCGCCTCCTCGCACTTTCTCTTTCCCTGCTCGCGCCCGGCTGGTTAGCCGCGGTCGAGCACCGGGGTACGGTGCGTGCGGCCGACCAATGGATTCCCGGCGCGACCGTGACGGCGCGGCAGGGCGGCACGAAAGTGGTCGCCTACACCGACGAGTCCGGGCAGTACCGCCTCGATCTGGCGCCGGGTACGTGGGACATCGAAATCAGCATGTTCGGGTTCAGCCCTGTACACGGCCAGATTCAGGTCGGCTCCCAACCCACTTTCCGCGATTGGACTCTGAGCATGCCCTGGTACGCGGGAACCCAACCGGGCCAACCCTCCAAGCCCGCCGCCTCGACGCGGGTCACGGCTTCCAACAACAATGCGAATCGCCAGCGCAGCTATGGCCAGGGCGGTTACGGGCGCGGCGGCCGGGGCCAACCCGGCCAGACCGCGCAGCGCCCCAATTTCCAGAGCCTGGCGATGAATGCCACCGAGCAAGGCCAGCAGGACATGGCAGCAGCCGCATCGGCTGGTGAGATGAGCGGCGACGCCGCCGACGCCGATGCCAACGATTCGTTTCTGGTGGTGGGCAGCAACAGTGGCGGTTTGGCGGCTGCTTCCGATGAACAGGCGCGCGCCAACCGCATGGCGGGCCGCGGCGGTCCGGGCGGTCGCGGTGGACCATCTCTAAGTGCGCAGAGCGACGTGGCGTTTAACGGTTTGCCGGTACAGGGTGCCGACAGCCTGGGACTGGGCGGATTCGGCGCGGCGGGAATCAATGGCGGGTTCGGCCCCGGCGCGGGCCCGGGAGGCGGTTTTGGCCCCGGCGGCGGAGGTGGTGGACGAGGCGGATTCGGAGGGGGTGGCGGCCGCGGCGGCAGAGGCGGCGGTGGCGGCGGGTTTGGTGGCCGCGGCGGCGGGCGCGGCAATCGCGCTCCATTTAACGGCCAGTTCGCCGGCTTCGGCAACCGGCGCCGTGCCCAACCGGCTTATACCGGTTCGATCGCGGTCACGGTGACCAACTCCGCGCTGAACGCCGCTCCGTTCTCACTCAACGGCCAGAGCCAGCCCAAGCCGTCTTCGGCCCGCGAGTCCGTGGCGTTCAACGTCGGCGGCCCGCTGCGCATCCCCAAAATCTATAGCGGCAAGACGTGGACGGTTTATCTCACCGTACAGGGGACGCGCGCCCGCTCGGCGCAGAGTAACGTCTCCACGGTACCTACCGCGGCCGAGCGTGGAGGCGATTTCTCCGGCCTGACCTTGCGCAATCAGCCCATCACCATTTACGATCCGTTGAGCTCCGCGCCGTTCCCGAACAACGTCATGCCCGCCAGCCGCATCAACCCCGCCGCGGCCGGTTTGCTCCAGTACTTCCCGCTCCCTCTCTATAGCGGCATCGTGCAGAATTACGCCATCGATCCTTCCACCCCCAGCGCCACCAATTCGGTGGGCCTGCGCCTTGGCGGCCCCATCACCACCAAGGACCGGATCAGCTTCAACGAACAATACAGCGGGAACAGTTCCACCTCCCAGCAGTTGTTCGGTTTCAAGGACACCACCGCCGGCTACGGTATGAGCTCCACGGCGCAATGGGCGCACAGCTTCCGCCCGCGGCTTAATAATACCGTCAACGTCGCCTTCAGCCGGAGCGTCAGCGACCTCACGCCCTATTTCGCTTATAAGACCAACGTGGCCGGCGAACTGGGGATCGCGGGGCCGGACGAAACGCCGCTCGATTGGGGCCCGCCCAGCTTGTCGTTCACGAACTTCGGCTCCCTTAGCGATAGCTCGGCGTCGCAGAGCCGCAGCCAGACCCTCAACGCCACCGATTCGCTTACCTATACCGTGCAGCGCAGGCACAACCTGCAATTCGGGTTTGGCTATCGGAAGCTCGATCAGGACCCGATTTCCTACGCCAATTCCCGCGGCTCGTTTTCGTTTTCGGGCGCGCTCACCAGCGGCTACGACGCGGGCGGCGCCATCCTGCCCAATAGCGGTTTCGATTTCGCCGATTTCCTGCTGGGCTATCCGCAAACCAGTTCGCTGCGCATCGGCAACTCCAGCAACTACTATCGCGGCTGGGCCACCAACGCTTATGCGCAGGACGATTGGCGCGTGCGCCCCAACCTCTCCATCAACATCGGTCTGCGCTACGAGTACTTCGCGCCGTACACCGAATTGCGCGGTCATCTGGCCAACCTGGACGTGAACGGCGGCGTCACCCAGGTGGCTGTGGTGACGCCTGGTGTGCGCGGCCCTTACACCGGCGCGTTCCCGGCCAGCCTGGTGAACGGCGATCCGGACCTTTTCTCGCCGCGCCTCGGTCTGGCCTGGCGTCCTTCCACCAAGCACAGCCGGGTGGTGCGGTTGGGGTACAGCATTTTCTATAGCGGTTCGGCCTACGGCAGTATCGCCGCTAAGATGGCGGCACAGCCTCCCTGGGCGACGACCGGAACCCTCAGCACCAGCCTCGCCGATCCGCTGACTCTCGAAAACGGCTTCAATCTTTCGCCTACCGGTGTGAGCAATACCTACGCCATCGACAAGAATTATAAGCTGGCGTACGCGCAGACCTGGGTGGTCGCGCTGCAGCAGACCTTGCCCTCGAACACGCTGATCGAATTCGAATATCTGGGGACCAAGGGCACCCGGCTGGACGAGCAGTTTGCGCCCAACGAGGCCGCGCCGGGAACGCCCGCGTCGCTCGTCGCCGAGCAGTTGCGCATCCCGGGCGCCGGCGCATTCATTTACGAGACCGACAACGGGAATTCCATCTATCACGCCGGACAGATCCGCCTCACGCGCCGTTTCAGCCGCGGTATGTCCGCCATGGCGCTCTACACGCGTGCCAAGTCGATCGACGACACGTCCACCTTCAGCGGCGGCGGCAGCGGAACGGTGGTCCAGAATTTCGACGACTTAAGCGTCGAGCGCGGTCTTTCCAGCTTCGACCAGCGCAACCATTTGACCCTGAACTATCTGCTGTCTTCGCCGGTCGGCATTCACGGTCTTTGGCGCAACGGCGATTGGAAAACCAAGGCGTTTGCGGGCTGGACCTATAATGGCGGGTTCACTTTCAGCAGCGGCACGCCGCACACGGCGTTGATTTCGGGGAACCTGGCTTCCACCTCCGGCATCGCGGCGCTGGAACAATTGCGCGCCGAAGCGACGGGCGCGTCCGTCAACGCGTCCGGCTCGCCCTACTTCAATCTGGCGGCGTTCACCACACCGGCCTCGGCCACTTTCGGGAACGCGGCCCGCGACACCATCCCCGGCCTGCCGGTAATCTCTCTCAACGGCGCTTTGAATCGCGCCTGGCGCTTCGGCGACGTCGGCCGCCGCCAGTTGCAATTGCGGATTTCCGCCAACAATATGTTGAACCACGTGCAGATCACCGGTTTCGGCACCACGGTCAACTCCAGCAACTACGGCTTGGCCACCGGGGCTTCTTCCACCCGCACGGTGACATTGCTGCTGCGGTTCAATTTTTAGTATGAGGAGCAGGGCAGAATCGACTTCGCACTTGCCGCCGTGGCGCACGCCACCGCGGGCGGCGCGCGGAGTCTCTAAGGTTTTGAGGTGGTCGAGGGTGGGACAGACCATCGTTTTTTGTGGTCTGTCATGCCTTTGCCAAGCCAGCAGCTTGACAGACGACAAAAAACGATCGTCTCTCCCACCGGCTTCGACGCGCCACGCACGAGTGCGCGCGCCACATTTCCTCGTGATCGTCTTGCTCGGCCTGGCCGCCTCCGGTCAGCAACGGCCGGTTCCCCCCACCCCGGCTCCCATCTTCACGGCCAATGCCCACCTGGTGATTGTGGATGTCACGGTCAGGGACCCCAAAAACGGCAAGCCCATCGAAGGCCTTAAGTCCTCCGACTTTACCGTGCTCGAAGACGGCAAGCCGCAGAAGATTTCGGTCTTCGAATTCCAGCGCCTCGCGATGGAGCCGGAGCCGCCGCCTCCGCCGCCCACTTTGGCCGACCAAAAGGAACTGCCGGAAGATCCCAAGACCGTCATCACCACCGAAAGCCCGGGCCACATTCAGTATCATGACAAGCGCCTGCTGGTGCTGTTTTTCGATTTCACCACCATGGGCGTGCCCGAGCAGTTGCGGGCGCAGGATGCCGCCCTCAACTTTCTGGATAAGCGGATCACGGCTTCCGACATGGTGGCCATTCTGCTCAACACCGGCGTGGTGCAGGTGAAGACCGACTTCACCGCCGACCGCGACCAGCTCAAGAGCATCGTCGAAAACCTGCCCATCGGCGACATGAGCGATCTCTCCGCGCTGGCCGACGAGGGCGCCGACACCGAGGAAGACACCGGCGCGGCTTTTGTGGCCGACGAGACCGAGTTCAACATCTTCAATACCGATCGCAAGCTGCAGGCCATCGAAGATGCCGTACATATGCTGGCGACGCTGCCCGAAAAGAAAGTGCTGCTATATATTTCGAGCGGCATCAAAAAGAACGGCATGGATAACCAGGCGCAACTGGAAGCTTCCATCAACGCTTCGGTCAAGGCCAACGTGGCCATTTATCCCATCGATGCGCGCGGCCTGATGGCCGACCCTCCGGGCGGCGCGGCCAGCGCGGGCGCCTCGCGCGGCACGGGAATCTTCAATGGCGCGAACTACAATTCGCAGCGCGCATCCATCAACGATTCCCAGGAAACGCTTTCCAGCCTCGCGTCGGAGACCGGCGGCAAACTGTTCGTCGATAACAACGATCTTTCCATGGGAATCGTGGCCGCGCAACAGCAGTTCCGTAGCTATTACATCGTGGGCTACTACACCACCAACGCCAAAGAGGACGGCCGCTACCGCCGCATCACCGTCAAGCTGAACTCCAATATTGCGGCCAGGATCGAGCACCGGCAGGGCTACTACGCCGACAAAGTGTGGCGCAAGTTCAACGGCCAGGAAAAAGAGCAGCAGTTGCAGGACGCGCTGTCGGCTGGAAATCCGGTGACCGATATCCCGATCGTTCTTGAAGCCGATTACTTCCGCATCACGCCCACCGCGTATTTCGTGCCGCTTTCCATCCGCGTGCCGGGGTCCGTCATCGCCTTGGCGCAAAAGAGCGGCGGCGCAGGCGAGACCCGTTTCGATTTCATCGGCGAAGTCATCGACGAGCGCAAGACCATCGTCGCCAAGGTGCGCGACTTCATCACCGTCAAACTCGGCGCCCAGGACGCGGCCCAGCTTGCCCGCCGCAACCTGCACTACGACGCCGGCTTCACCCTCGCCCCCGGCAAGTACCGCGTGAAATTTCTGGTGCGGGAAAACCAGACCGGCAAGATGGGCACTTTTGACGGGCACTTCCTCGTGCCCGACCTGGCCGCGGATTCCACTCTGCTCAAAATCAGCTCGGTCGTATGGAGCAGCCAGCGCGAGCCCCTCAAGGCCGCCGTGGGCGCCGCCGAGCGCACTTCGCGCAAGAGCAACGAGGCCGACCCCCTGATCGTGGGCGACGAAAAGATCGTCCCCAATATCAGCAAGGTCTTCCGCCGTGCCCGGAAGATGTACGTCACCTTCGACGTGTACGATGCACATCCGGACCCGGCAGATTATAAGGCCCGCCGCGTGAGAGTCGGCATGAGCCTGTACAACCAGAAAGGCGTGAAGACTTTCGAAGCCAAGCCGTTGCTGTTGACGCAGATCGCCGCCACAAGGCCGGAAGCGGTGCCGGTCGCGCTCGAGGTCCCGTTGCAGGACGTGGCCCCCGGCCGCTACACCTGCCAGCTCAACATCGTCGACGAAGTCGGGCGCAAGTTCGCATTCCCGCGCGCCAGCCTGGTGGTGCGGTAGTCTCCAGTCGGAGCCGCGACTGTCAAGGAGCGGTTGCAGGGAGCGAAACACCAGAGAGCGCGTTTAGGAGTGTCCGATAGGGATCCAACAACCGCTCCTTGACAGTCGCGGCTCTGACTCGAACATACGATCGGTCCGCCGGTCGGCACCCTGCCCACCGTGTATTTACAATGTCATCACCTCCATGTATACTCGTTGTGTAGGCATTGAGGCGCTATGGCGGATACGGAAGCGAAGGAAAGAACGGCGCGCGGCGAGACGATTAACTTGCGCGCCAACAGGAACCAAAAGGTGCTGATTGACCGTGCGGCGGAAGCACTTGGCAGGAGCCGATCCGAGTTCATGCTGGACGCGGCCTGCCGGGAAGCCGAATCGGTGCTGCTGGACCGGCGCTATTTCGCATTGTCCGACGAGGCGTTCCGGCGATTCACGAGCTTTCTCGACAGCCCGCCCAAGGACAATCCGCGACTGCGGCGCCTGCTTCAGTCGAAAGCGCCTTGGGAGCGATGAGTGGCGCCGGCAAGATCGGCTCGCCTGAGAAGCTAACCCCCGAACACGATCTGTCCGGATTCGATTCCGGTGAGCCTGCCCTGGACGACTGGCTACGCCGCCGCGCTGCACAGAATGAGGCGAGTGGCGCCTCCCGGACTTACGTAGTCTCGGTTGGGCGGAGGGTCGTGGGGTATTGCACTCTGGCCGCGGGCGCCATTACCCACACTAAGGCACCTGGACGAATCAGACGCAATATGCCAGACCCCGTTCCGGTGATGGTGTTAGGGCGCTTGGCGGTCGACAAAGCGTTTCATGGCCAGGGGGTGGGAACCGGACTGCTTCGGGACGCCGTTTTACGGATTGTTCGGGCCGCTGAGATCGCCGGTATCCGTGCCATTCTGGTTCACGCTATCTCAGAATCGGCGAAACGATTCTATGAAAAGTACGGCTTTGTCGCGTCGCCGGTCGATCCACTGACCGTGATGATCACCGTGGCCGAGGCGGCGAGATCGATGGGGCCGGCGGAGTAGGGATGCTGGTCGTCCGCGTAGTGCCGGACGTTAGCGTTATCCCTATCATCGTCCTCAAAACCGGGCGATCTCTTTCCCCACCTCTTCAAGCAGGTACCTGTTACCGTCATTACAGAACGAGGTACCTTCAGGACTATCGGCTTGGGTCGTCCTGGCCGATGATGTCAATAGGGAAGTATGAAGGACCAAGAACTCATCTACGGCGACCGGCGCATTGACCGGCGCTACACGTTCCAACTGCCCCTCCACTTCAGCTATCGGAAATGCGGCGTTGCGGTGGCCGGGAGCGGTACCACCGAGGACCTGAGCAGCGGCGGAATCCGTTTCGTGACGGATAATCCACCGCCTGTGGGCGTAGAGATCGAGCTGCGTCTTGAGTGGCCGTTTCTCTTGCAAAATGTCTGCCCTCTCGAACTGCTGGTGTGGGGCAAAGTGCTGCGGAGCGATGCGCAACGGACAGTGGCAAGAATGAGCGGCTACGAATTTCGAACGCGGGGCGCGAGGTCCTTCGACCAAGCTGCCGCCAGAACAGCCACTTGCGACTACGTGGCGTGATAAGCGTTCAGCACTCAGCGGTCAGCTTTACCCAACGCGCATCGTCTTGAGGGCAGAGCTGACTGCTCTCGGGTAAGTGCGCGTAAGCTGCTGACCGGTGATTGCTAATCGCTGATCGCTGATCGCTGCCACCGTTCAGACCGCACTGGCGAGGGACATTTGGAAGCTGGCGGATCCACGAGCCAGCATGTTGGACAGGCAAGCGGCTGCGGATTGTCCTTCCAACAGGCATCGCTGGGAGCCATTCCAGCCTTCCACCCGGACCGAGTTCCCGCGGCGGATGACGCGATAAACGGCCGCTGCCCCGTATTCCGCAGCCAAAGCCGGGAGCGACCATCCGGTTGGGTCTAACATGCGGAGCCCGCCCTGGCGATCCAGAACCAGAGCAGTGTCGCCGGCCCCGGTATTCCCCGTAGTCGCAATCTGCAGAATCTCTTCGGCCCGCCGGAAGAACTCGCTCACATACCGCTTATCGGCGAGCGAACCGGTTCTTTCGTGGAAATCTTGGGAAAAACCCGGATCTACTGCTGTTTGGCGGGCAGATTGGACATGATCTTCTGCACGTAGTCCTGGGTTTCCGGGATTTTTGGCACGCCTGAGGCGGCATCCACCTTGGCGGCGCCTGCATTATATGCGCCCAGCGCCATGGTGAGATCGCCACCGTAGCGGGAAAGCAGCTCTTTCAACAACTTGGCGCCAGCTTCCACGTTTTCGACCGGATCGAAGGGATGTTTGACGCCATACTGGTCGGCGGTGGCGGGCATGAGTTGCATCAAGCCCATGGCGCCTTGCGAGGAAACCGCGCAGGGCCGAAAGGCGGATTCCTGCCGCATCACGCCGCGGAGCACATCCTCTTCCAGTTGCTGGTGTTTGGCGGCGTCACCGACCAACGTGTCTACCTGGGCGGAGGGCAAGGGGTCGCAGTCGGCGAACGCGCCGAACAACGCCGGCGCGGCAACGGTGGCCCCAAGCGTCATGGGAGGCGGTAAAACAAAGAAGCTGCCGGTAGATGTCTGGGCGATCTGTTGCTGTACGGACGCCCGCTGCCGATCGAGCGAGGCCTCGATGGCCGCGGCCGCCGTACGCTGGCGGGCAACGGCGGCATCCATGTCCGCACGAGCATCCGCCGGAGGAGGAACCGCTGGCCGGCCGGCTGGCGGTCCGCTTGCTTGCCCGGTGGATGGCGTAGCCGGCTGGGCGTAGAGCGGCTGAAGCAAGAAAATGATGGCTGCGAGGTCCCGCAACGCGCGGGGAAGACTTAGTTTGGGCATGTGAGTATCCGTAGAAAATCGGTGTGAGAGCGCCGATATATAGTGTGAGAGCGGAAAGGTAATTCCGATATGGGCATTGGACCTCTCAATGGCATATCCATGAGCACTGGGATCGGCGGTGGCGTCTCCGGGCAAGACAACATGGCCCTGATGCAGCAGCTCGTGGCAGCCATTCGGGCCCTGAACCGAGGCGAGTTGGATGCTCGCGGCCGGGTATGGAAACTGCGCCGGGGGACCCCCGGCAAGCCCCTGTTGGTGGAATTGGTGGAGCAGGAGGACGGCGATGTCATCGATCTGCTCCCCCCCGAAGAAGTCTTACGGATGGCGGCGGAACTGGAGAAAGAGCGGTAATGCAAACAGCGGAGAATATGCGCAGAAAGAGTTATCTGGAGAGCCGAATCCTGACGGCGGACCCGGTGGAACTGATTCAGATTTTGTATGAGCACGCGCTCATCGAGGTGCGGAACGCGCGCGCCTGCCAGCGGGAGGGCGATATCGCCGGAAGGGCCAAGTCGGTCACTAAACTGTTGGCGATCCTGGGCGAACTCGAAGCCTCGCTGAATCATAAAGTCGGTGGCTCCATCAGCCAGAACCTCTCCAGGCTCTATCAATACATGCGCAGGAAGTTGCTCGAAGCCAGCGTGACCCGGCAGACCGCGCCGCTGGACGAGGTTGAATCGCTGCTGGAGACGCTCAACGAAGGCTGGTCCGCCATCCAGCATAAGACCGCCGCGCCGGCCTCCGCCTCTAATCCGTACCGAGCCGAGGCACATACCCTGCTGCCTTCGTCCGATACCGCGGAAGCGGAATACACCCCGCAATCCTGGTGCGCCTGATGGGGCGCGAGATCGATCTCGATTCACGGAAAAAGCGCAGGCGTAAACGCCTACTCCACGTGGAGTAGGCCTTCGGCCTGCGTTTTGATTCTTCACAACTCCTGGTCCCTACTAGCTGCCTTTCGACGCATCCTGCAAGCCCTTGGCGATGAGGTTCGCCAAGCCCAGGCCGCCGTTTTGCGCCATTGACTGGGCGAAGATCTCCTGGCCGTATTCCATGGCGGAGGATGCCGATTCGTCATCGCCGGTGCCCAGCCATCCGCCGTCGGAATCGTGCATCGATTTCATCATCTGGCCGATCAGCAAAGCTTCGAACTGCTTGGCGGCGGAAACAATCTTGGCGGGGTCGTCCTTGGGCCGCGTCTTCCCCAGCGCGTTGATGGTGGCCGAAGCGGCCTTGTCCGATGCCGACGGCCCGATGGGATCTGTCATGGCTCAAATCACTTTCAGTTCGGCTTCAATGGCGCCGGCGTCTTTCAGATTCTGCAGAATCGAGATGATATCCCGCGGGCTGGAGCCGATCGATGTCAATGCCTGCACCAGTTCCTCCACGGTGGCTCCCTGCTTCAGCATGACGTTGCGCACCGGCTGCTGAGAGGCGCCCACGGCAACCTTGGGAACCACCTGCGTGGTGCTTCCGGCGCCAAAAGAAGTCGGCTGGCTCACCTGCATGGTGGTTTCAATTTCCACGGTAAGGCTCCCTTGCAGGATGGCGACCGGTGCGATGCGCACATCCTTGCCCATGATAATGGTCCCGGTGCGCTCGTTGACCACGATTTCGGCGGTACGGTCCACCTCCACGGTGAGCCGCTCAAGCTCGGCGACAAAGCCGGTGGAATCGTTTCGAAACTCGGCGGGCAGGGTAACCGTCACCAAAGCCGCGCTATCGGCGTGCGCCACTTTGCCGAAGCGCTTGTTGAGCGCTTCAGCCACGCGCGTGGCGTTGGTGAAGTCCGCCCTTTCCAGTTGCAGCTTGACGATATTACCCAGCGGTATGGATGGGGCGGCGCGCTCCACGATGGCGCCATTGGGAATGCGTCCCACGGTCGGGTGGTTGACGGTTTTGGCATTGGCGCCGCCGCCGGCGACGAAGCCGCCGAGAATCAACGGGCCTTGAGCCACCGCGAACACCTGGTTATCCGGGCCCTTCAGACCCGTCATCAGCAGGATGCCCCCCTGCAAACTGGGCGCATCGCCGATGGCCGCGATGGTGGCGTCGATGCGCGAGCCGGGCTGCGCGAATGGCGGCAAAGTAGCGGTGACCATTACCGCCGCGGTATTTTTCACCTGGATGGTAGTGGGGTTGATGGTGAGGCCCATGCGCTCCAGCATGTTGGCCAGGCTCTGGGTGGGGAAGAGGGTCTGCTGCCGGTCTCCCGTGCCTGCCAGACCCACCACCAGACCGTACCCCAAGAGTTGGTTGTCGCGCACTCCTTCGAGCGACACCAGTTCTTTGAGGCGCGTGGCCGCTCCCGCCGCCATCGATGCCACCAACAATGCCGCCGTCGCTCTTCTCATCCTGAGTTTCCTAAAACGGCAGTAAGCCGAGGATCAGACGATACAGAAAGTTGGGACGCCGCACCGCGTCGTTTATCACACCTTTGCCGTCGATCTTGATTTCCATCTGCGCGATCTGGTTGGAGCTGATCATGTTGGCGCTGGTGAGATCGGCAGGCCGGATCACGCCCCGCACCGTCACCAGTTGGTGCTCGGAATTGACCACTACGTCCTTGGTGCCTTCCACCACCAGGTAGCCGTTGGGGAGCACGTGCGTCACGCGTGCGCTAAGCGTTGCGGTGATGGTGGCGCCGCGGCTGGTCGTCCCCTGCCCATTCAGCGAGGTGGAAGAGCTGGTGTTCAACAGGTTCGACAAAGCATTGCTCGGGCTCTTCACCCCGCCCAGCGCGGTGATATTCGATTGGGCGGCGGAGGTTCGCGCGGTTTGGGTGACGCCGGTGGCGACCGCGGTGGCGTTTTCGCTCACCACAACGGTAACCATATCGTCCACTCTGGCCGCGCGTACGTCGCTCGCGATATCCATCAGGCGCGCGCCCGGAGACCACAGCGAGCCGGGCGAGGGCTGCACCGGCGCGGGCTGATCCTTCAGTGCCTCCTGCAGGTAGCGGTCGAGCGCGCTCGGCTCCGCGGCCTTCTTTTTCTTGGTGTTGGATGCCCAGGCGCTGCCCAGCGCTGCGCTACCCATGACGAGCAGCAGCAAGACAGACAAACAGAATCGATCCGGATGAGACGTCATCATGGCACCGTAGAGGAAGCGGCCAGCACTTGCGCTTTGCCCTTCCCGCTGACCCGCGCCTGAAATACGCGGTTGCTTTGCAGATTGCGAATATCGATCTGGTCGCCAGACCGGCCCGCCGATTCGGCACGGCCGGTGAACGTAAGATGAGCCGCCCCGATCCGGACCTCGACCGAAACCAGTTCGCCCCGAACGATGTCGTCAGCGGGCTCCAGTTCGTCCAGGCGCACTTCCTGGCCGGCGGCGATCGGGCGAACCGGCTGCATGCCTTCAACCTGCTTCGGATCCGCGGCGCCATCGCCGCGTGGAAAACACGTCTCCGTCTTGAGCGCGACGGCCCGCGCTTCGATGGGCTGGTCCGAGCGCAGATTCTCGATAGCCACCAGCCGCGTACAGGATGCGGCAATCCGCACCCGAGCCCATATGGCGAAGCGGCGGCCGGACCCGTAGACGACGTCGCCCGGCCAGAGCACCGGGGAGCGCTGTTCGGGAGAAGCCGGCACCCCCAACCGCTCGCGTGAAAACTCCAGCCGCCCGCGCGGCACCGGGTAGAGGCTGGTTTCGGCGATCTCGATCTTCGCATCCGCAATCCCCAGCGCGGATTGCATCGCTTGGACGATGCGGGCGGGATCGAGATGTTCCATCGGCCACTCGAAACAGATTTCGCGAAGGCCCGCCGGCGGCAAAGAATAGCGTTCGGCGAGCGAGGCCAACTCCGCCACATGAAACGTCCGTCTCGAGCCGGGCAGCGGAGCCGTAGCAAGTTCGGTCTGGGGAGGTATGGCCGCAAATTCGGGCGCCACAGCGGCCAGGTCCTTGGCCAGAATGTGGTCGCCGGCGAGGGTTGCGCAGCCCGGAGTTTGCGCCGTGGCGCTCACCGCGCCGGCCGCCAGCCCAAGCGCCAAAACCAGAATTGTTGCCACGCTCGTCATTGCTTGAGATTATTTACCTGCTGGTACATATCGTCGGCCGCTTTGACCACTTTGGAGTTGGCCTCATAGGCGCGCTGCGCCTGGATCAGGTTAACGAACTCCTCGACGATGCTGACGTTGGATTGTTCGGTGTAGCCCTGCAGCAAAGTGCCCATCCCCTCCTGCCCGCCCGGGTTCGCCACCACCGGATCGCCGGTGGCGTCGGTGGGCTGGTAGAGACTGTTGCCGATGCTGTTCAGTCCCGCCGGATTCTGAAATCCGGCAAGCTGAATCTGGCCGGCCTTTTGCGCCGAGGTCTGCCCGGGCAGCATGTAGCTTACCGTCCCATCTTGAGCGATGGTGATGGATTGCGCGGCGGAAGGGATGGTGATCTGCGGTTCCAGCGTGTCTCCATTGGCAGTCACAAAGTTGCCGTTGCGGTCGAGCTGGAACTGGCCGTTGCGGGTGTAAGCGAGCTGCCCGGTGGAGGCCTGGCGGATCTGGAAGAAGCCGTTCCCCTGGATTACCACGTCCAGCGGGTTATCCGTCTCGGTGGAGTTGCCTTGGGTGAAAATGATTTCGTTCGAAGCCGCGCGCGTTCCCAGGCCCAGTTGCAACCCCGTCGGCATGGTGGATTGCTGGCTGGAGGCCGAGCCCGGCTGCACCATGTTCTGGTACAACAGGTCCTGAAACTGGGTCCGCCGCGCTTTGTAGCCGGCGGTATTGGCGTTGGACAGGTTGTGTATTTTTTGTGAAAGGCGCGGCGCCCGTTGAGGTGAATCTGAAATTCACGCGCCACGGCCCTGTGTTATGGGAGGATGGCAAACGTGCCCTCGCCTTACGGTGGGTCGGAACTGAGCCAGGGGCGGCCGGTTACCTGGCATCACTGGCCCTCGACCGCGCCCGGAATTGGGAGCAGTTCGAAGCGGCAATCCCTCGCTGGAAAGTTCCTTCCGAGAACATCGTCTATGCCGATGACGCCGGCAACATTGGTGAGCAC
>JBKQVG010000397.1:0-23462 GCA_052325345.1 Bryobacteraceae bacterium | reverse complement strand
GAGAGAGGCGCGGACGGCATTCTCATCGGCTCAGCGTTCAAATCGTTCCCGGCCAGAATTCCCGCTACCCGCTAGCAAGGATGAGACTTATTGAATTTCGCAAAGTACTTTACCGGACACTAGTGATTCAATATATTCACTCCTATCCCAAGCTTATCGTTGTTGCGAGCCGCGGGCGTCGACCACGTAGCTGTGTAGTCCCCTACTGTAACCTTGACCGTGCCCGGCGGGAACGGCTCTGCTGACGCCCTACGTGCTTACGCCTGCGTCGGGCGCGATCCGAAGCGCAAGGCCTGGCTTGAGATTCTTGGTCCCGTGCACGGGAGCCGAAATTACTTTGCGCTCACCGGGCTTGGAATAGATGTGGTGGCTCCCATTGATGCGTCGAAGTAACCAGCCGTTCGCCTCAATCGACCGGCACATTTCTGGACCGGTGATCGATTTCAAACAGCCACATCCAGAATCTGAATGTTCAAATCCGGTTCCTGCCCCTGCTCCTTCAGGACTTCCAGCACCCCGGCGATGGCCTCGCGGATGTTGTGCTTGAGCTCATCTACCGTTTCGCCCTGGGAGTAGCAGCCCGGCAGGGCTGGGACCTCTCCCCAAAAGCCGCCTTCCGGGTCTTCATGGATGACAACGGCGTAGTTCCGCACGCCCCAATTCTCCCATGAAAGTCCTCGCCAGGCCCGGTTCCGAATTTCTAGCCAAGGGCTTCGCCCTCGAAGCATTAGGGCGAATGAGGTTAGCCGGGCTGCCGGGTGTACAGTGGAAGTTATGAAGTACCCCGTTTCCCTTCTGGTAACCGAAGAAGGCTACAGTGTTTCCTGTCCGGGGCTCCCGGGATGCTGGTCGCAAGGCGCCACCGAAGAGGAGGCTCTCGAGAATATTCGGGACGCCATCCGCGAATACCTCGACGTTGCAAGACAACTAGCCGGTGAGGATAACCTGAGGGAAGTCGAAGTCCCGGCGTAGTCGATGCCGAAGATTCCTGGAATCCCTCACCTTCGGGCCGTCAAAGCTCTAGAAAAGGCGGGGCTGTACGTCGCCAGGCAGGGCAAGCACATCGTCATGACCGACGGCAGGCGAATCGTGACCATCCCAAGGCACGATCCGGTCGATGCGGTCACCATGGGTGGGATCGTGCGAGATGCCGGCCTTACGGCGCAGCAATTCCGCGAACTCCTCTGAGCGCGACCCCAAACCCTCACACGTGGTTTCAATCCGGTTATAATCCTCAGCTTGAGCACTAAAACAGCGTTCTTGTTCCCTGGCCAGGGGTCCCAGTACAGCGGCATGGGTAAATCGCTCGCCGAGCGGTTCGCCGTAGCCCGCCAGGCTTTTGAAGAGGCCGACCAGGCTCTCGGCTTTTCGATTTCACGGCTGTGCTTCGAAGGCCCCGATGATCAGCTCAAGCTGACCGAAAATACCCAGCCTGCGCTGTTGGCCACTTCCATCGCGGCGCTGGCCGTGTTGCGGGAGCGGGGCGTGACGGCGGACTACGTGGCCGGTCACAGCCTGGGCGAATACTCCGCCCTGGTGGCCGCCGGCAGCCTGGGCTTTGCCGATGCGCTGCGCCTGGTGCGCGACCGCGGCCGCTACATGCAGGAAGCCGTTGCGCCCGGCGTGGGCGCCATGGCCGCCTTGCTCCGGCTGCCGGACGGAAAGCTGGATGCCATTCTGGCCGAAGCCGCCCAGGGAGAAGTGGTCTCCGCCGCCAATTTGAATTCGCCCGAGCAGGTGGTGATTGCCGGGCACGCCGGCGCCGTCAACCGCGCCATCGCCCTGGCGAAAGCCGCCGGGGCGCGCCGCGCCGTGCTCCTCCCCGTCAGCGCGCCGTTTCATTGCGCCCTCATGCAGCCTGCCCAGCAGCGGCTGCGCGTCAATCTGGACGCCACCCCTTTTGCCGACCTCGCGCTTCCGCTGGTGAACAACTGGCAGGCCTGCGAAATCCGTACCGGCGCCGAAGCGCGCGAAGGACTCTTTCACCAGGTGCCCAACCCCGTGCGCTGGGTGGAAACCGTGCGCTACCTTACCGAACAAGGCGTAGGCCGGGCGTTCGAAGTCGGAGCCGGCAATGTGCTCTCCGGATTGGTACGGGCCATCTCGCCTGCCATTGCCGTCTCAAAAGCCGGTGAAGCGGCGGACTTCGATGTACTTTGACCGGCCCCCAGCCCGAGTGGATTCCCTGTTACCCTGGACGTGGCGCCGTGATACCGGAACTTGACAACGTACTGCGATGCCCGAGCTGCGGCGGACGCGATGTCCGGCCGTCTCACCGCAAGGGGGTCTTCGACCGCCTGCTGGCGGGCTTCCGTAAAAAACCGTACCGCTGCCGGGCCTGCGGCCGCCGGTTTCATTGCTATATGCCGGACCACTGCGAGATTCCTTCCCGCACCGGTTTGGAAGGTTGAGCCTCCCGCGCAACAACGCCCGCGGCGCCCTCAATTTCGTCGTCCTCGCCCCCCGACTTCCTCGACTCCCGGATCCCGCACGGATTTCCAGGGCGAAGACCCCGGCCCGCTACACCCGCCGCACTACCACTCCCGCTTCCGCAAACAGGGTTTCCACCATGCTGAAATGTTCGTCGTAATACTGGCTCGAATACTGCGACATCCGTTCGGCCGAAACCACCACCTGCACAATCCCCGCCTGCACCACGGCGCGGGCGCAATCCATGCAGGGCATGATCTCCACGTAGATGGTGCAGCCCTCGGTAGCCGTGCCGGCCCGCGCGGCGTTGCAGATGGCGTTGCGCTCCGCGTGTTCGATCCATAGGTACTTCGTGGGCCGCACCAGCCGTTCCGGTACGTCGTCGCGAATGCCGCGCGGAAATGAGTTGTACCCCGTAGAGCGGATCTCGTGATTCGGCCCCACGATGATGCTCCCGATCTGCGTATTGGGGTCCTTGCTGCGTTGCGCAACCACCTTGCAGATGTCCAGATAGTATTGGTCCCAACCCGGAATGATCCGACTCATGGTTTCCGCCACTCTACCATACACGCCCCCGGTTCGCCGCGATCTTCGCTATTGGATATCGGCCGCGCAGGCTGCATAATAACAAATTGCGTTCTTTTGCCGCCGCACAGACCATTTATGTAGAGAAAGGATTTTCAGCGAATGAAGTTTTTTAGCTTGCTCTTGATTCCGTTTTCATTAATCTGGGCCGATCAGATTACGTTTAAGAACGGCGACCGCGTCACCGGTAGCATTGTCAAAAAAGACAAAAACAACCTTACCATCAAAGGCGCCATAACCGGCGTGATCACGGTTCCCTGGGACCAGGTCGTCTCCATCCAGTCCGATGCCAAGCTCAACGTCGTATTAAAGGATAAGACCGTGCAGTCGACCCTCGCCACCAGCGGCGGCAAAGTGGAACTGAAGGACCAGAACCGGAGCGTCGCTTTCGCCGATATCGTTACCATCCGCAACGGCGACGAGGAAGCCGCTTACGAAAAGATGCTGCACCCCGGCTTTGGCCAATTGTGGTCCGGAACCGCCACCGTCGGCCTGGCCGGAACCAGCGGCAACTCCGACACCTCCACTTTCACCACCGCCGTCGCCGCCGCGCGCACCACCAATAACGACAAAACCTCGGTGTACTTCAACGCCGTGAAGGCTTCCGCCACGGTAAACGGCGCCAATTCGAATACCGCCCAGGCGGTCAGCGGCGGTTGGGCTTATAACCGGAACTTCACGTCGCGGGCGTTCGTGCTCGTGAATAACGATTACCAGTACGACAAGTTCCAGGATCTGGACCTGCGGTTTTCAGCCGGTGGAGGCTTGGGATACAGCGTGTGGAAGAAGGAGCGCGGCCGCCTGGACCTGGTGGGCGGCATTTCTTACGAGCACGACAGCTTCTCCGCCACTCCCACCCTGGCCGCTACCACCCGCTCGCTGCCCAACGCTTTTTGGGGAGACGACTTTCTTTACAAGTTGAGCGCAGCCAGCAGCCTGACCGAGAGCTTTCGCATGTTTGACGATCTGAGCGCCTCGCATAGCCGCTTCACCTTCAATTTGGCCCTCAATACCAAGCTCAAGAAATGGCTGACCTGGAACCTGGCATTCAGCGACAATTACCTGAGCGATCCGGTGCCGGGCCGCAAGACCGACGATCTGCTCTATACCACCGGACTCGGTATTGCCTTCGCCCACTAAATTAGCGAACGCCGTAGTCGCGGACGTGCTCGCGGAAATCCTGCGGAGCAGGCGTTTTCCCACTCCAGGGGCCGGGCTTCGCGTCGTGAATCGAATCATTTTTCAACGCGCAGATTGTTTTGCACGCTGAACGCCCCGTGCACGCCATTGGCGGCGAGCCCCGTCAGGTTTTTGTCGCCCTCGTTGGCCACCACGCCTTCCAGCGTGATGTTCCCGTTCTTGACGATGATATGGACCGGCGGCACGGCGCTCAACTGATAGCGTTGCAGCGGCGCCTTCGAAAAGATGGCGCGATAGGTGTCCATGCGGATGCGGTCGTCGTTGGACGAAAGCGGCAGCACCTCGATCTGGTTATCCACGCTTTCCACGCCCTCGATCCTCTTGACCACATTCTCGGCGTCGCTCTTGAGCGTCGGCCGCGTCACCTGCCCCAACAACGTCACCTTCGATCCCTCCACCCGGTAGGCTAGGTTGTCGAAGACGTTATAGTACGGCAACATGACCAACTCGTGACGGACTTCCTTCGAGATGTGCTCCGCGCCGGCCGGGGGCGCTTGGGCGACAAGAGTTGTTGCCGCCAGGACAATCAAACTTGGAACAAACAGTTTTCTATTCATCGAATCACCTCAGTCAAAATATATCGTCTACTGCTACTGTGTCTTCGCCGCCGGGCCGGGTCAGCCCGGACTGCCGGAGACGAATCGCCGCCCTTGTAGAGCGGCGCGCGCCGCCGGTAGCAAGTCCTCGGCGGCGGATGCTTTCCGGACAAACGCGAGGGCGCCAGTCTTGAGGGCTCGTTGCACGTTTTCCTCCGCTGCGTCCGTACTGACGAAGACGACCACGACTGTTGACGACCGCGCCTTGAGCCGCTTAACCGCTTCGATGCCATCCAACACCGGCATTACCACGTCCACTACAATCAGGTCCGGGCCCAGACGCAGCGTCGCGTCGCACAACGCCTCTCCGTCAAGTACGCTTTTCACAACCTCGAACTCGGGCTCCAGTACCCGGCGAAGCAAAGCATGTACAGTTGCGTGGTCGTCGGCGATAATGGCGGTCGGCTTCTTTTCTTCCGCTGTCACCCTATCGCCTCCCGATCCAAGCGTATCAACAGGCGGTTTGGAGGGGCCCTCGTAGATTCACGAGGTTTTGGAAGTGTTTTTAACCTGCATCGGATACTAGGCCGCTGCGAACGGCGAAGCGGGCCAACTCCGCCGTGGTACGAAACCCGGTCTTTGCCACGATGTTGTTCTTGTGGAACTCCACGGTTCGAGGAGAAACACCCAGGATCGCCGCAATCTCCTTAACGATCTTGCCCTCGGCCAGCAGTTGCAGAACCTGCCGCTCGCGGCCCGTCAATCCACTCCCCTCTTTGGCGCTGTCGGCGGAGTGACTCATCAGGTTCTGCAGCACCTCGCTTGCGATGCGGGGTGTGATGTAGGTGCGGCCCGCGAGGGCCTCGCGGATCGCCACGACCAATTCCTCGGCGGCGGCATGCTTCAGCACGTAGCCCGAAGCTCCCAGCCGGAAGGCCTGCGTGGCCAATGCCACGTCCAGGCTGGCGGTCAGGAAAACGAACCGTGTGCGGAAGTGTGCGCTCTTGCACTGGCGGAGCGCCTCAAGTCCGTTCAGCAGCGGCATCGAAATGTCCGCTACCGCCGCCTCAGGCTGGAGTCTCTCAATTTCCGCGACAAGCTCCCTGCCATCCGCGGCGGTGGCCACAATTTCGAACTCCGGCTCCAGTATCCGGCATAACCCGTCCAGCACGATCTCATGATCGTCGGCAAGTACGATTCTATGCTTCATTCGCCTTTGCCTTCGTCATCGTCAAGGGTACTTGAACGCTGAGACGGGTTCCCGCGCCCGGCATCGAATCGATGGCAACCGAGGCCCCGATGGCGCGCGCCCGTTCCTCGATACTTAAAAGCCCCAGGCCCGAGCTGGTCTTCGCCGTTTTGGCATCAAACCCCTTGCCATTGTCGATGATAAACAGAGACAACCGGGTTCCACCCTCTCCCGCCAGCGCGACACTGGCCGCGGTCGCGCCCGAGTGCTGGGCAACGTTCCGGAGGGATTCTTGCGCGATGCGGTATAGGGTCACCGCAACCGGGCGCGGAATTTCATCGGGTACTTCACGCGCCGTAAAACTCGCCGCGATACCGTGCTGTTTCGTGAACTCGCGGCAGTGCATCTCCAGCGTGGCGGCCAAGTCCGAGTGTTCCAGAATGCTGGGGTGAAGCGAATGGGAGAGTAATCGAAGATCCTCGGAAAGTTTGAGAATTCCCGCTTGTAGGCGATCCAACACCTCGACACCACTGTGAGTCCGCTTCAGCAAGCCCAGCTCGATTCCGAAAGTGGCGAGCCGCTGGGTAACGTCGTCATGCAACTCCCTGGCAATCCGCCGACGCTCCTCCTCCTGCGCCGTCATCAGTTGGGCGGCAAGATGGCGAAGCTGTTCCTGGACCAATTTCTCTTCGGTGACATCGCGCGCCGCGGCGGACACGGAGGGTTTGCCGGCGGCGTCCAGCGCGATTCTCCAGTGCAGCCAACGCCAGCCGCCGGCTTTGGTTCGGTAACGATTTTCGAAGTCGACGACCGAACGGTCTTCGGACAGCTCCTTGTACGCCGCTTCGGTTCGATCTCGATCGTCCCGGTGTACAAGCTCGCGGAGTGGCCGGGAGCGCAATTCCCGCTCCGACCATCCCAGCAACTCCACCATCGCCTCGTTAGCGCTTTGGAAGTTTCCATTGAGGTCGCAGATACACAGCGGGTCCAGAGAGAGATTCAGCAACTTGTTCCTCTGAGCCATGAGCCGCTTGGAGCGCGCGGCATGTTGAGCGATGACGATGGCCACGAGCAGGAATACCGCCAAGGCAACCACGTGTTCGGGATTTGCGACGCCAAATCCGCGAGGAGGCAAGAAATAATACAAGAAGCCCATGCCCCCGATAAGCGCTCCGGTTAGGGCCTCCGGCTCGCCCCACAGGCTCGCAATGCCAACGATGGCCGCCACCATCAGCAGCGCCACCGTCGCGTGATCCACGCTGGGCAGCTTCAGACAGACCGCCAAAATCGCCACGATCGAGCTGGCCGACATCGCGAGGCGCAAGACCAGCAGTGGCAGCTTCCTGCCCCTGGCTCGCGGAGAGTGGAACGCCGCGGGCGGTAATGTTCCAGATCGCTCGGGTTCCACTGGCGAATGCTTACGAGATGACGAGGAAGCCGCCATGGTCGTTTCTGCCCGATTCAACCGTATGCGCCCTGCAATCCTCATGATATACGACGCCATCCCGCGCGGAAACCTTCCGGTTTGCGGCTTCCGCCCCTCGGGATAATACGAGGTTTCCCAGGAGCCGCTCGGGGCGTAGACTTGAGTCTGTAAGGCTGGAACCGGGAGGAAACTCCCAGGCTTGGGCCCAGCAGGCCCCGGCTGATGGGGAACGGCTCACGCCGGCTTCCCCGGTCAACTACAGCCTTTCTGACCATTGCCCGCATTGGAGTCTTGTATGATGCCGGGCTCGTTTGAAGGGGACCAAACATCACATGGGGAGAAATCTATGACGGAACAATCTATCGAGGGGTTGAAGAGTTCCTTGCGCGGGCAGCTTATCCAGCCCGCGGATGCCGGGTATGAGTCCGCGCGCAAAGTCTACAACGCGATGATCGATAAGCGCCCGCTTCTGATTGCGCGTTGCAGGGACGCCGCGGACGTCATGGCGGCGGTCGCATTTGGAAGGGAGAATAACCTGTTGACCGCGATTCGCGGTGGCGGCCATAGCGGGGCCGGCCTCGGAACCTGTGACGGAGGCCTGGTGATCGATCTTTCGCCAATGAAGGGCATCCGCGTGGACCCCGCGGCCAAAAAGGTCCGCGTTGAGGCGGGTTGCGTTTGGGGCGATCTGGATCACGCAACGCACGCCTTCGGCATGGCCGTGCCGGGCGGCTTCATCAGCACCACTGGAGTTGCCGGTCTTACGCTGGGAGGAGGTATCGGTTATCTGACCCGCCAGTATGGGTTGACGATCGACAATCTGCTCTCCGTGGACATGGTCCTGGCCGACGGGACCTTCGTTACGGCGAGTAAAGACGAGAATCCGGACCTCTTTTGGGCAGTGCGCGGCGGTGGCGGCAATTTCGGAGTAGTAACTTCGTTCGAATTCAAGCTGCATCCGGTAAAGACGGTCCAGTTCGGTCCGACGTTCTGGCCGCTCGAAGAGGCTGGGGCCGTCCTCAGCGCGTATCGGGACTTCATCCAGAGCGCTCCGGAGGATGTAAGCGGTTTTTTTGCCTTCCTTGTCATCCCGCCCGTTCCCCTGTTTCCCGGCCATCTCCACCTCAAGAAAGTATGTGGAGTGGTGTGGTGTTGCACAGCGTCCGCTGAAAAGACGGAACTCGCGCTCAAACCGATGCGAGCGGTAGGACACCCATTGCTTGACCATGTCGGGCCCGCGCCATTTCCGGCCGTGCAGAGCCTTTTCGACGCACTGTTCGTTCCGGGTTTGCATTGGTATTGGCGGGCGGACAATTTCACGGAGTTGAGCGACGATGCGATTGCCCGGCACGTCGAACACGGGTCGAAGATCCCGACGACCCTCTCTACGATGCACCTCTATCCCGTCAATGGAGCGGCACAGCGCGTCGGCAAAAAGGACACTGCGTACAGCTTCCGCGAAGCGCTGTTCGCCGAAGTAATCGTGGGGGTGGACCCCGACCCCGCCAACAGCGCAGCGATTACAACCTGGTGCAGAGACTATTGGGAGGCCCTGCATCCTTATTCGGCGGGTGGCGCGTACGTAAACTTCATGATGGAAGAGGGTCAGGCGCGCGTGCAATCCACCTATCGGGACAACTATCCGCACCTGGCCGCAATTAAGGAGAAGTACGACCCCAACAACTTTTTCCGGGTGAATCAGAATATTCGACCGGCTGAGTAACTCCGGCCGTCAAGCGAGCTCGCCAAGTTGCGGCGGCGCCAGGGCGGGCTTCGCTTTGGCAAGAGACATCGCAGAAAGACGCTAACAGGAGGATACAATCAAGATGGAACGCCGATCAAGAGTGCGCTATCCGGTTGAGGTTAATGTGAGTTACCGCGGCTTCGAGAACAAGCGGTGCATATGCGGGACCGGGCAAGCTACAAATCTAAGTAGCGGCGGCGTTCTCGTCGCCACTCCCGACGAACATCATGTCCGTGCGGGCGCCAGAGTGGAGATCGGGATTGAGTGGGCCTGCCCGTTCCATGAGACCGCTCCACTTAACCTGGTGGCGACCGGGAGAGCCGTGCGCCGCGGCCAGTACGGTTTCGCCGTGGCGTTCTCACGCCGTGAGTTCCGGATCATGGAGAGTCCTCTCCAATTCCGCATCCCAACCCGCGAGCTCTCTCTTTGCGCGGGGCAGTCCGGTTGATCTTTGCGCTAGCGGGAGTCTACTGGAAAATGGGCGTGGGCGGTCGCAAGCAATTGACACTCGCAGGTGGAATTCACCCATGGAATATGCCAGGAATGCGCTGCCCGCTTCAATCCATAACAGGATAACCCGGCAGGGGAGCTGTCGGGCATTTCTCAGGCAGGCGCGAGCGCCTCTTGCGCGAAGGTTAACCCGGGATCTCTCCCATCCTGCGAAGAAACGGCGCCATGGTCAGACCTTGCACGAAGACGGAAAAGGCAACGACAGCGAAGCTGACGATAATGATGTCTTCGCGCCGCGGGACTTCAGGGGGAAGTCCAAGGGCGAGAGCCAGCGCCAATGCTCCTCTTAGGCCGCCCCAGAACAGGACCAGTTGATGTTTCATCGTGACGCGAAGCGAGGAGCGTGAAAAGATGAAGCAACAGAAGTAGATCGCCGCCGCCCGGCCCATCGTCACCAGCGCAATCGCAAGCACCGCCGGAATCCAAATCGCCGCGAAATTTTGATGGGCTTCGTGCATTCCGATCAGCAGGAACACCAGCGAGTTCGCCACGAAGGCGGCGTATTCCCAGAACGCCTGGACGGCTTCCTTCCCTCGCTCCGAGACCGCGTTGCGCGAGTTGAACCTGCCCATGCAAAGGCCCGCCGTGATGGTCGCCAGCACGCCGGACCAGCCGAAGTGGTCCGCCAGCAGGAACGAGCCATAGGCGCCAACGGTGGTGAAAGTGATCTCAACGAGATGATCGTCCGTTCGCCCGGCGAGCAGAAGCGCGCCAAGAGCCACCGTCCCGCCGCAAAGAATGCCGCCGCCGATCGCTTTCAAGAGCGTTGCGACGATTTCAAGCGACGTGAACTGCTGGCCCGAAGCCATGGCGACAACCACGCCGAAGGCAACCGCGGCCGTGCCGTCGTTGAGAAGACTCTCCGCCTCGATGAGCACCAGCAAACGGCCGTGGGCTTTGGCTTCCTTGAAAGTTGCGATGACTGAAACCGGGTCGGTCGCGGCGATGAGAGCGCCGAACACCAGCGCGCCGAGCCATTGCCAGTGCGCCAGAAAGTGCATCCCGGTCGCGGTCACGCACGCGGAGAGCAGGACGCCGAGTGTCGCCAGGACGGCGATGACGGAAAAGTCGCGGCGCAACTGTTCCCAATGAATGTAAAACGCGGCTTCAAAAAGGAGCGGCGGCAGCAGCCCGGTGAAGATGAGGTCTTTGGTAAGACTGACCTTCGGTGCGAACGGCAGGATCGCGAGAATGATTCCCGCCGCTACCAGGCCGACGCTGTAAGGGAGGCGAAGCCGGCGCGTCAGCATCGCGACGACGGCGGCGATCAAGAGCAGCAGCGCTCCGGTTTGAAAATGGAGTTCCATGCGTTCCCGCGCTCACCCTTGGCCGCGTCGATCCGGGGTTTTCAATAAAGATCCATCGTAACTCCGCGGCGGCATCCTCACTCCATGAGAATACCTTGCGTGTCCGCCGGGCTCGCGCCTAATGGAGACATTGGCCAACCCCCGCCGCGATCGACAGCCTGAGCTATTGGCTGGAGATCTTTTTCCCCGGCGGCATCGCGACGTTCGGATTGGTCCAGAACAGCCCGGCCGTGATTATCGGCGCCATGCTCATTGCGCCGTTCATGGGACCGATTATGGGGACGGGACTGGCGCTCGCCGTGGGCGATCTCTACCTGGGAATCAAGGCCGTACTCAACCTTCTCGTTAGCGTCGCGGTCTCAGTCGGGTTTTCGGGTTTCCTGGTTTGGCTGTTGCCGTTTCATTCCGCTACGCCCGAAATCATGGCACGGACGAATCCCAATCTGCTCGACTTGGGGATCGCATTGTTGTTTGGTCTAGCGGGCTCGGCCGTGGTCTGCCGGGGAGGAGGGGATGGCGTGACCGCGCTCCCCGGAGTGGCGATTGCCGTGGCGCTGATGCCTCCGCTCTGCGCGGTGGGTTTCGGTTTAGGCAGCGGTCTCAACTTGGAAATCATGGGCGGAGCGGTGCGAAAGTCAGGATAGCTTGCGAACCAAGCTCAATATGCCGGATCTCACTTTGAAGGCGACAAGAGTCCGGCCCACCCATGCGGTAAGAAAGCCTCGCAAATGAGAAACGGAAGCGGCCTGTATCCAAATCACGGCCGGTGCCGACAAAGTCGGAGGGCCGGGCGGCGGACTTCCGGCGCTTTACACGGGAGCAACGGGTTTCGGCTTCCTCAGCCGTACCAACAGATCGAGGAGTTCGTCGATTTCCGCCTGCGTGCGCAGGTAGTAGCGGGCGTGGGATCGCTGCTTCCGGCCGATTCGAACGGGAACGATATTACCTCCCAAGGCGAAGGCATTCTCGTCATTCTCGTCATCGCCCACGTACAAGACCCAGTTACACCCCAGGCGATCCCGTTCAGCGGCCAAAGCGTCTCCTTTATGGGGAGCTTCGTCCGCTACCAGGTTCACTACCTGCTTACCTCCAAACACACGAACGCGCTTCAGACTCCGGGTGGCTGCGAGGATTCGCCGGCGGGCCTCCGCTTTTTGGGTGGATTGGCGGTAATGCACGGCGAGAGAGTAACCCTTGTCTTCCACCCACAGCCCCGGCATGGGCCCAAGCTCAAGCTCCAGGACGGCTTTCCAACGCTCGACCCGGCGGTGCGACTTTCGCGTCGCTTCGGCTTCCGCGCCATGATTGCCAATCACGCGGGCCACATTGACGCCGCTCAGTTTGCCCAGAACATCCGCTCGGGCGCGCCCGGAGATAATGACACATGGGTACAACGCCGCCAGGCGGCGCAGCAGATTTCGAGTTCGGACACGCATGCCGGCCCGGTCCGGACGGTCGGCAATGGGCGAAAGCGTTCCATCGAAATCGAACGCGCACAGAGTCCGCTCTTGGGCCAGACGGGTCACAACCGGGCGGGAAGCCAGGGAAAGCAGGTACTTCATCGTCAGATCGCCGGGGCGGCGGCCGCTTGCGAATCATCGCCGGCGCCAGGGCGAAGTGATGGTCCTGCACCAGGATGATCGGATCTGCGTGGCATACTTTCATTACAGCATTTTCACCTCGTGTTAAGGTACCAAACATGCGCCTTGAAGACCTGGGGTTGATCGGGAACTGCCAATTTTCCGCGCTGATACACAATAGCGGAGAGATCGTTTGGTGCTGTCTCCCCCGGTTTGATTCCGAACCGGTGTGTTCCACCCTTTTAGACAGCCAGGAAGGCGGGCGCTTCCGCACCGGTCCGGCAGGCGGAGGAACCGGCACCCAGCGCTACCTCCCCAATACCAACATCCTCGAAACCACCTTTCGGACCTCGACGGGTTCTTTCCGAGTGATCGACTTCGCACCGCGGTTCCTGCAGTTCGGCCGCGCGTTTCGACCGACCCAACTCATCCGAATCGTCGAGCCGATCGAAGGCACGCCTCGGATCGCCGTGGCCTGCGAGCCCAGGCTGGGCTGGTCCAAGGAGCGGCCTTCGGTGGTGCAAGGTTCGCATCATGTCCGGTTTGAGGGATTCGCCAGCCAACTGCGGCTCACCGCCGACCTGCCGCTGTCCTACCTGGGCGGCCAGCCGTTTACTCTTACGGGCCGCCATCACCTGATCCTGACTTGGGGTGCGCCGGTGGAAGAGCCCCTGGCGCCCTTGTGCGAGCGCTTCTGGAACGAGACCGCCCGCTACTGGCGGCACTGGGTGAAACGGTGCGATATTCCACCGCTATTCCAGCAGGAAGTGATCCGCTCCGCACTGGCTCTGAAGCTGCACTGCTTTGAAGACACGGGGGCCATCATCGCGGCGATGACCACCTCGATCCCAGAGTCGCCCGGCAGCGGGCGCACCTGGGACTACCGCTTCTGCTGGTTGCGCGACTCCTACTACGTGCTGAACGCCTTCGGGCTGCTGGGGCAATTTGAAGAGCGCGAGCAGTTTGTGCAGTACCTGCTCAATGTGGCGGGTGGTGCCCCGGGGCTGAACCTGGCGCCCCTGTACCGCGTGGACGGATCGCAGAACCTGGACGAATCGGTTCTTGAAAACTGGCCTGGCTATAACGGCGAGCGGCCCGTACGGATCGGCAACGCCGCCGCGCTGCACTCTCAGAACGATATCTATGGAGAAATGGTGCTGGCGCTGACCCCGATCTTTCTCGATGAACGCATGAGCGCGGAACGGTCTCCGGCGGCGTTCCGGCTGATTGAAGAGTTGGCGCGCAAGGCGATCTCGCTGGCGGGCGTTCCGGACGCGGGCATCTGGGAATACCGGACGGAATGGAAACCTCAGACGTTTTCGAGCCTGATGTGCTGGGCCGCCGCGGACCGCATGGTGGGGATCGCCAAACGGCACGAGCCGGCGCTCGCGGCCGAGTTTCAGTCCGCGGCCAGCCGGATTCATGCCGAAGTCGTCGCCCAGTCCTGGAACCCGGGCAAGACCAGCTTCGTGGGCCATTATGGCGGCGAAGACCTGGACGCTTCGCTGCTTCAGATGGTCCGCTTGCGTTTTCTTCCCGCCGGAGATCCGATGCTGATTCGCACGATTGACGCCATTCACAAAGATCTGGCGTGGGGCGGCTGGCTGCAACGCTATAGCCTGAACGACGGATTCGGCAAGCCCTCCGTCGCTTTTGTCATCTGTACCTTCTGGCTGATCGAGGCCCTGGCCGCCGCGGGACGGGGCGACGAAGCGCGCGCCGCATTCGATCGGATCCGCGGAGCGCTGTCACCGTTAGGACTTCTTTCGGAAGACTACGACCCGGCCGAGCCGCGCATGTGGGGTAATTTTCCGCAAACCTACTCACACGTCGGATTGATCCATGCGGCCTTCGCCGCCTCGCCAACCTGGACAGAGGTGTTATAGGGCTGACCGCCCAGTCCTCCCATCATTCCACTTGCCCCGCGTCGCAACGCACCCACTGGCCGGACGGCCGTATCGCGTCCGGCGCTTGAACCTTTACGGAGCGATCCGCAAACTTCTCGAGTATGGCTGGTCGATCGCCGAAATCGTGGAGCACGTGGCGATCGTGGATGGCCGCGTACTCGGCGCCATAACCGAACGGCTGGCGCAGACGCCGCTTGCCGTAAACCCGGATTCGGAAAAGGTGGACGCCATCACGGGCATCCTGACGCATCGCCTGGCCAAGAGAATACTATTATGATGTAGTGGATATAGGTCTGTAGCGCCCGGAGCAGATCGAAGCTCTATCGCCGGTAAACCGTGCTGCTCCGCGCCATCGACACTCTCCTCAAAGCGAGCGTTCGCCGACTGGATTAGGAGGATGTATGGAAGCGGATAAACACCATGCGCACGAACTGATCGAACGGCTGCCCGCGTCGCAGATTGACACAGCGGTCCGCTTCTTGGAGTTTATGCTGCTGGACCCCGTTTCCCGGTCCATCGCCACGGCGCCCGTTGATGACGAGCCGCTCACCGATGAAGAGGACCAGGCGCTTGTCCGCGCGGACGCCTGGCTCGAACAGAGAGGCGGCCGCGGGATTCCACACAAAGAGGTCCTGGCCGAGTTCGGGCTCACCCAGCAGGATTTCCCGCTCAAAGAGAATGGCGCTTAGCTTTGAGTGGACCGATGAGGCGCGCGCAGATATTCGCGCTCTCGATCGGACCACGGCCATGCACATCTTCGACGGCCTGTATCATTACGCGGTCACCGGAGTGGGCGACGTGAAGGCGCTGCAGGGCAAGCACGCCGGCAAGCTACGGTTGCGCCTCGGCAACTATCGGATTTTCTTCACCTCCAGCGGCAAGGTCCTTCGCATCCTTGCCGTCGAGAATCGCGGTGAAGCTTATCGCTGAGGTGGCGTATTGCCGCGTCTGCCGGCGCGTGGCGCCGTTCCTTCTGCAGCCGGCGGCGCCTCCAGAGAAACCCCGCAGTTGAGGGTTGATGCGTTTCGGCTCGGGTGCGGCATTTTTTGTGAACTGATCCTGCCTACGCCGCCGCTTCGGCTGCGTTTAATCGCACCGATACCAGGCGCGAGACGCCCGGTTCCTGCATGGTCACGCCGTAGAGCGCCTGGGCGCTCTCCATGGTGCGCTTGGAATGGGTGATCAGGATGAATTGGGTCTGGTCCGACATTTCGTGCAGCAACCTGGCGAGGCGCGTCACGTTGGCTTCATCGAGCGGCGCGTCCACTTCATCCATCACGCAGAACGTGCTGGGCTGGTATTTGAAGATGGCCATCAGCAGCGCCACCGCGGCCAGGGCCTTTTCGCCGCCCGAAAGCAGCAGCACGTTCTGCAGGCGTTTCCCCGGGGGCGAGCACACGATATCGATGCCCGATTCGGCCAGGTTCTCCTGATCGGTCAGGCGCATTTCACCCGTGCCGCCGCCGAACAGCGATTGGAAGACCACGCGGAAGTGCGCATTGATGGCCTCGAACGCTTCCGCGAATTTCTGGCGCGACACCGTGTCGATCTCCTGAATCGCCTTTTCGGTATCGCGAATGGAATCGATTAGGTCCTGCCGCTGCACGCTCAGGAATTCCTGCCGTTGCTGCGCTTCCTCAAATTCTTCCATCGCCGCGGCGTTCACCGCGCCGAGCCCTTCGATGCGCTGCCGGACTTCGGCGGCCTCCTGTTCGGCCGCGGCGATGGCTTCTATATCGGGCACGGTTTCTCGGTCCGTACCCAGCTCCTCCACGGGAGTTCCCAGTTCCTTGCGGCTGGTCTCGTCAAGGAACTTCAATTCGGCTTGTTTGCGCACCAGCTCGACTTCCACCTGGGAGCGCTTTTCCTGGCCGAGTTGCACCGCCAGGCGCAAGGTCTTAAGCTCTTCTTCGCCATTGCGCAAAGCCTCGCGCATGCCGGCATCCTGCTGCGCCATCTCGCTGACCCGCACTTCCAGGGCGGTGATTTGGCCGGCCAATTCCTGGCCTTTCTTGTCGAGCTCGATGTTATCGGCCAACAGGCGGGCACGCTCCACGCCGAGACGCTCGATTTCGGGCGCGATGGAGGCGCGGCGCTGCATGGTTTCGCGCGACTGTTGCTCCAGCCGCGCCATGGCGTTGGCTTCGCCCCGCCGCCGCTCTTCGATCGCGGCCAGGGCCGCGCGCGTGGCGGCGTGATCTTCGCCGATGGTGGCGCCCTGCCCTTCCAGCTTCTCGAGTTCCTGCCGCTCGGTTTCGAGCGCCGCCTCGCTTTCCGTCCGCCGCCGTTCCTTTTCCTCCACGGCGTCGCGGTTGCGTTCGCGCTGCTCGAGCGATTTTTCGGCGTCGCGGCGCAGTCTCTCCAGCTCCAGCCGCGCTACCGAAAGGCGCGAGCCGGCGCGGGCCAGGTCGTCTCCCAGTTTGCGCATTTCGTGATCCAGCGCCACCCGGTCTTTTTCGCGCGCCTGCTGTAGGGAGCGCAGCCGCTCGAGTTCCGTTTCGAGAGCCAGAATTTCCTGGTCGAATCCGGCAAGCTGTTCCAGGCGGCCTTCGAGATGGGCCTCGCGGCCTTTCAATGTAGCGGCCAGCTCGCGTGCCTCGCGCTTCATGGCCAGCGGACCGGCGCCCGTCTTGCGTCCCCCGGTTACGGTGTGGCCGTGATAGCAGAGACCGTCCGTCAATAGGAAATAAAGGTGCGGGTAGGCCACCGAAAGCCGTTGCGCCGAGGAGCGATCCTCGGCCAGGAAGCACAGCGAAACGCGCGGCAACAGGTCCGTCGCCCGGTCCTTGAATCCGTTGGTGAGGCGCAACGAATCGCTGAGCCGCGAGGCGATGCCGGTTTCCGGGCCGATGGCGGGCTCGGGAAGATGGCCGTGGCCGTGGCCGTTTGGTTCCGGATGCACCAGGAAAGTGGCCCGGCCTTCCAGCTCGGCGCGCAGAAAATCCAGACCACGCTCGGCCTGCGGCCAGTTTTCCACCACCACGTATTCCAGCTCTTCGTGAAGAAACTCTTCGGCCGGTTTTTCGTACTGCGGGTCCACTTCCACGAAATCCGCCAACACGCCCAGCGGTTTCAGGTCGGCGGCCTTGCCTTTTTCGAGCGAGGCGAACAGGCGCTTGACCGATTCGGTGGTATAGGAGCGGTGCGCCAGCACTTGTTCCAGCGATTCTTTGCGCGCGCGGATGGCGGCAATTTCATTCTTCAAACCGTCGATTTCGAGACGCAGCTCGGCTGCCAGCGACCGCTTCTCTCCCAGGTCCTGCTCCGTGCGCCGGCGCTCTCCGGTCACGGTTTCCAGCTCCAACTGGCGTTGAGCCAGGGTCTCGGAAATCTGTTTCTTGAGCCCGTCCAGGCGCTCGATTTCGGCCGAGGCGGTTTGGTCCTCGCGGGTGGAGCGCGCGGTTTCGCGGTCGATCGAGGCCAGGTATTCGTCGATCTGCGCCAGTTGGTTTTTGAGCGTCGAAGCTTCGCCCAGCAGGCGCAGAATCACCTGCCGCCCGGCTTCGATGTTCTTTTCGCGCTCGCGCACCCTGGCCTGCAGGGCTTCGCGCTGCTGGTTGATTTCGAGCATGCGATCGCGCGTTTTCGAGATCTCGGCTTCGAGAGCCTCCAGGTTGGCGCGGTGACCGGCGATTTCGGCTTCGAGAGCCTCCAGGCGAAGGCCCAGCTCTTGCGATTCCTTTTCCTGCTGGGCGATGCGCTGCTCGATGGCGCCCGATTCCTTCACCTGGGCGTCCAGCTTGCCGCGGGTGCGCTCGGCTTCCACGCTAGCCTCTGCCAGCGTCTGCCGCTCGCTGGTTAACTGTTCTTCGATTTCATCGCAGGCCTTGCGGGCGAGCTCGTGGGCCCGCTCCTTTTCGGCCACCTGTTCGCCCAGCGTTTTGCACTCGGCCGCAGCCAGGTTCAGCTCGATCGCGGTTTGCGCGGCGTCCCGCTCCAGCCACCGGAACTTGCCGGCCAGGACCACGCGAAGGCGGGCTTCGAGTTCCGCCTTGAGCTCGCTGAACCGCCTGGCTTTGGCTGCCTGCCGCTTGAGCGAATTCACCTGCCGGTTGACTTCTTCCAGAATGTCGTAGACCCGCGCCAGGTTTTGCTTGGCGCTCTCCAGCTTGGCTTCCGCCAGCCGCTTGCGAGTCTTGAACTTGGTGATGCCGGCGGCCTCTTCGATGATCCCGCGGCGGTCTTGCGGCTTGGAACTCAGAATCTGTCCGATGCGCCCCTGCTCGATGATGGCGTAGCTCTCCGGCCCCAGGCCGGTGCCCATGAACAGCTCCTGAATATCGCGCAGGCGCGCCAGGCGGCCATCCACCAGGTACTCGCTCTCGCCGGAACGGTAGAGCCGGCGGGTGATCGTCACCTCGGCGGGGCGCTGCGGCGGAGCGCCTTCCACGGCTTGCAGTTTGTGCGCCGCCTCCTCCTGGTAAATTTCGGGATCCACCAACATCATGGTTACGTATGCCATGCCCAGCGGCTTGCGCTCGCTTGTACCGGCGAAGATCACGTCTTCCATGCGGGTGCCGCGCAGGCTCTTGGCCGACTGTTCGCCCAAAACCCAACTGATGGCGTCGCTGATGTTCGACTTGCCGCACCCGTTCGGTCCTACAATAGCGGCTACGCCATCGCCCTGGAACCGCAATTCGGTGCGATCACAAAAGGACTTGAATCCCTGGAGTTCTACGCGTTTCAGTTTGAGCAAAACATCAACCTCGCTTGCCTCGGGGGTTGTCACTATACTAACCGCGCCAGCGGCAAAAGTAAAGTAGCTGGCACCCCGTATTTTGTGCCCGATCGCAATTGGCCCCCAGGGGTGGTAGCCTGCTGTAAGCATCCGCCCCCCATAGTCGTACCTGGGTCATTCCCGGGTGGAGGGCCAGCGCGGCGTCCGTTTGTCCCGAAATGCCGCCAGTCCCTCCGCAAAGTCTTCACCTGCCATCACTTGCGCGCGAAACCGGCGGCCGATGGCCAGCCCCTCCGCCAGCTTGGTTCCGCGCGACTGGTTTACAAACTGCAGTCCCAGGCGGATGGCCGCAGGGCTGGAATCGGCAAGTTGCCCGGCCAGGTGCATGGCCGTTTCTTCGGGCTTTTGTACAACTTTGTGCACTAAACCCAGTTCCAAGGCCTCCTGCGCGTCGAAAATCCGGCCGGTGAGCGAGAGTTCTCGCGCGTGCCGTTCGCCAACCGCGTCCGCTACCGAGCGAAAAATCAAAAACGGCCACAGCCCGAGGCCAATCTCGGTCAGCCCGAAGCGAGCCGCTTCGCTCGCGACCACGATATGACAGTTGGCGACCAACCCCACTCCGCCGCCCAAAACCGCGCCGGTCACCAGCCCCACCAGGGGCGTCGAGATGCGCGAGCCCAGGGTGAACAAGCGCTCGTGCGCGCCGGCCAGCCCGTCCGGCGGGGCGGATTGGGCCTCCGTCAGGTCCATTCCGGCGGAAAACGCGGGACCTGCCGCCGCCAGCAGGATGGCGCCGATTTTGGGATCGGCGGCGGCCGATTCGACCGCGTCCGCCAGGCTGGTGCATAATTCCGCATCGAGCGCATTGCGTTTGTGGGGGCGATTGAGGGTGAGGCGCAGAATGCGGCCGTGCCGTTCCGCGATAAGGGACTGACCCATATTAGTCCGGTCAGATGGCCAGAGCCGCCAAGGCAAGACTGCGCGCGGAGCACGCGCCGCCTGTGCTTATCCCGTTATTTTAGCAGCCCGCTGCCGGAGGCGACTTGCCAGGTCGCTAAATATGTTTTTCCCCCCTTTCGCGGCGGTTTCGGATTCCAAGGCGCGTGCTACTTGCTTTTCGCCGCCGGTTCAGGCAACCTGAAAGGTTTTCCCCGGAATCTTTCATGTTGGTACGCGTGCTCTATCACGACCATTGCTTCGACGGCGCTGCCTCCGCCGCCTTCTTCAGCCACTTCATCGCGGGCGCAATTCACCCGGATGCCGAATTTCGCTATACCGGAATGGCCCACCAGGCCGATCAAACCTTCGATCCCGCCCTCTTCGACGGCGACGAGAATGCCATTGTCGATTTCAAATATTCGAGCGATCCCCGCCTGACATGGTGGTTCGATCATCACCAGAGCGCTTTTCTCAACGCCCGCGACGCCGAGCACTTCCACCGCGACACCAGCGGCCGCAAGCTCTACGACCCCAGCTTCAAATCCTGCGCGTCCTTCATCGCCGCCGCCGCGCGCGAGCGTTTCGGATTTTCCGCGCCCGATTTGGACGACCTGGTCTACTGGTCGCTCATCATCGATGGCGCTCAGTATCCCGATGCCAAAACCGCCGTGGAATTGGGCGCTCCCGCCATGAAACTCACTCTCGTGATCGAGGCCGCCAAAGGTTCCGGCATCGTACAGAAAATCATCGGCTGGATGCAACGGCGCAAGCTGGATGAGATCGTGGCCGAACCCGAAGTGAACCGCCTCTATGCCCCCCTCTACCGGCGGCACCTCGAAAACCAGCAACTGATTCGCGAGCGCGCCCGCGAGCACCGCGGGGTCGTGTTCTTCGACCTCGACGGCTACGACGTGGAAGGCTACAACAAGTTCATCCCCTACTATTTGTTCCCGGATTCCGTGTATACCGTCTCGGTGAGCCCTTCCAGTTTCCGCACGAAAATCTCGGTTGGATCCAACCCTTGGGCCAAAGTCGAGCTGAAACATAACCTCGCCACCATTTGCGAGCGCTACGGCGGCGGCGGCCATGCCCGCGTGGGAGCCATCAGCCTGCCCCCCGGCGCCCTCGCTCAAGCCCGTGCCATCGCCGCCGAAATCGTGGCCGAACTGCAGAGTTGAAGCATGCCCGACCCAGCGCACCATCGAGCCGCGGCCAAAGGGAGCGGTTTTTCGCTCTAATTGAAGTTGGACGATGCTGACGGCGTTCATCGTCGATGACGAGCCCATTGCGCGGCGGATCCTGCGCGAGCAACTGGAGACTATGCTCGACGTCGAGGTCGTGGGCGAAGCCGCCGATGGCGGCCAGGCCCTGCTGGGAATTGCGCGCCTCCGCCCGAACCTGGTCTTCCTCGATCTCCAGATGCCCGTGATGGGCGGATTTGAAGTGGTCCGCAACCTGGAAGGCTCGCGCCTTCCGGTATTGATCATTGTCACCGCTTTCGACCAGCACGCCATTCAGGCGTTTGAAGCCGGCGCCATCGATTACCTCCTGAAACCGGTAAGCGAGGCGCGTCTCGGCAAGGCGGTCGAGCGTGCCCGCGGCCTGATAGGCAACCCGGCGGAGGCCGCGCAGAATCTGGCCCGTATCGCGGCCGTGGCCGATACCGCGCTGCCGGCCAGCAGCCGCAAAGTGGTGGGCCGCAGCGGTTCCGACTATGTCCTGCTCGATGCCGACGAGGTACTGGCCTTCCAGGCCGAACGCGAATTGGTCTGGATCGTCACCGCCCGCCAGCGCCTGCTGGCCACGCACAACCTCCGCACTATCTGCCAACACCTGCCCGGACCCCAGTTCCAGCGCGTCCACCGCAACGCCGTCGTCAACCTGAATCACATTCGCAAAATGAGCGCCCTAAGCAGCCAACGCTGGCTCGTCACCCTCAGCAATTCACTCGAATTGATCGTCAGCAAACGTCAGGCCCACGGCATTCGCCGCATTCTGCGCTGGTGAATGGGAGGAAGGGAAAAGGGAAAAGGGAGAAGGCAGAAGGCAGAAGGGAGAAGGGAGAAGGCAGAAGTGGGAAGTCAGAAGCCGAAGGCTGCGGTTTTCATTCTGTCTTCTATCTTCTGACTTCTGTCTCCTTCTAGAAGTGTCTTCTTCTAGAAGTGGAACCCGATTGTCGCCGTCACCGTGCGCGGCGTTACGTAGTGCGTGCCGCTGAAGGTCGAAAGGAAGTTATACAGGGCGTACTCGTTCGTCAGGTTGACCACCGAAATTCTGGCGCTCCACTTATAGCGCTCGCCGCCGAAGAGATTATCCATGCCTATCGCCATGTCGAACAAATTCCGTGGCGCAACGCGGGGCGGATTGTGGTCGTCGTTCTCGGTGCCGGCGGCCGGGATATTCAACAGTGTCGAGCCGTATGCCGCAGCCGGGCAGAGCCCGTTGGAACTGATGCCCATAGTCAGCGTGGCGTGTATGCCGCCGCAGTAGAGTCCCGCTTGGAATTGCTGGTCGGGCGTCAGGCCCGAAACGTCCACCACCGAATCCGAGCCGTCCGGCCCATTGGCGCAGTTGCCACCGGCGCACGGCACCGCCCCCGCCACCTGGCCGCTGTCGTAGCGCCAGTTGAAACCGAACCACGGGCCTTTCTTGAACGGCTGGTATTGCAGGTGCGTGGTCTCGTTGAAAGCTTCGTCGTGGTCGATGCGGAAAACCTCGCTCCCGGTCGGCGTCGAGCCAATGCCGCTCACCTGGGGCTCGAAGAAACGCGCCGCTACGTGCGACATCACTACAAAGGCCGAAAGACCGTGGAAGTCCGGCATGGTGATGCGGCCGGTAAAACCGGGGATCTTCGAGCGCTCCCATTCGATGGGGAAAGTCAGCGGCGAGTTTCCGAATACGCTGAAGTCGTAGGCCCGGTGCGTATACTTCCAGATGTATTCGGCATCCACCACCAGGTGCTTGCCGACAGCCTGCTGCAGGCCGGCGTGAAATTCGTTGCGCCAGCCCGGCGCCAGCGGCGTGTTGGTCGTACAGGGGGTAATCGCCGACATGATCGCGTTCACCACCGCGTTGCCGCACCCCAGGCTCGAAAGCACCAGGTTTTCGTTGAACGGCGTTTCCAGGCTGCGGGCATAGGAAATGCGCAGCACCGAGTTGGTGGGCTTGAAATTGTAAGCGATGCCCAGCCGCGGCTCCGCCTGGCTGGCGCTGGTGAGGCCGCGATAGATGTCGAAGCGCAGCCCCAGGTTGAAGTTCCAGGGACCCTTGCTGATGTTGTCCTGGATGAACAGCGCGACTTCGCGAATGTTCGCATGCCCGTAAAAATCGTAAAGCCCCGCCGTGGATGCCGGGCATCCATCCGAAGCCGGCAGCGGCGACAGACGGGTCAAATCGTAGCAGCCCAGCAGCGGGATGAAATTCGGATTGGG
>JBKQVG010000396.1:0-6617 GCA_052325345.1 Bryobacteraceae bacterium | reverse complement strand
ATTCTGCAACATGTCTTTCCGAAAACTCCCGAGGGCTGGCAGATGATTGCCCGTCAGACAACGAAGAAAGAGAGATGAGGAACTAACGGACTGCCACGAAATAACCATTCCAATCACGAGCAACCGCTCCCTTACGGTCGCGCCTCTGACTCAACGATACGGTGCGTCATGCCGCGAGTCAGAGCCGCGACCGTAAGGGACCGGTTGGCGCGGTTATTACGTAACGCGCTCCAAGGTGTGACCCGTCAGGCATTCAGCGCGCGGGTGATACGCTCGACAGCTTCGTCGATTTCTCCGGTCGTCAGGAAGCCGATGGTAACCGCGTCCACCACGCCGAGGCCCATGACGAACCTGATCGATGCCTCGCGATCCTCCGGTTTGGTGAATTGGCCCTCGCCGATCAGCTTCATTCCCAGAACACCGGTTCCCTGGCCATGGATCTTTTTCGCCTGCGCCACCACCTGGTTTACGTCGCCGCGCGCGTCCGTTTCGCGCAAATCGGGAGTGTCCATGCGGACGCCGGCATGATTCAGGCGCAGCAGCGCCACGTCCAGCCACGGGTTGCCGGGGCAGCCGGCCAGGGCCTGCAATCCGTGAATCGATGCGCCGTGCGCGGAAATGATCTTCTTGCTTTTGGCTTCCGAAAACCCGTCCTGAATGCGCCTGGTGTCCTGGGCCCACGTGGGACTCCGCTGGCCATGGAGGAGCAGAATATCGATCTGGTCCGAATTGAGGTCCTTGCGGAACCGGTCGATCTTGGCCGCTGGTTCGCCAGTCCGCCGCACGTTGTACTTGGTCATGAGCCGGTAGGAATCGCGCGGGAGTCCTTTCAGCGCCGTGCCGAGCATCTGCGGCATCAGGCCGCCGCCGTAATCCTCGGAGGTCTCGAAGAACCGGACGCCGCGGTCATAGGCATAGCGGATCAAGCGTGTGAGATTCTGCTGGCCCATCTCGCCGAGCAGGTGGCCGCCATGCGTTCCCGTGCCGAACGCCAGCCGGGTCACGCGGACGCCCGAATTGCCGACATTGACCATGTCGGTCGCCGATCTCCGCGCGGTTTGCGCGGTGACCACGCTTCCAGTCCCCGCCAGCGCGGTGGCGGTGACGGTGGACTTCAAGAAATCCCGTCGCGTCGTTTGGGACATAAGCCGCTCCCCTCATTTACTCAAGCCGGCCGAGCCTCGACGTCCGGCGACTCCATCGTACCATCAGGCAATGGTCCGGGCTTTGCTGCTCGCCCCTCGAACACCTCGCGGTTGTCCATCGACCCCTGCTTCTAACTGCAGGGCGAATGTATCATCTCCAGGCGTGAAGAGTCAGGTGCCACTTGACGATGCCCCGCCCCGCTCCGCCGCTCGAGCCCGGCCACTGCGAGGAGGGCCGAACTTAGTAGTTCGACCGCGGGCAGGATTGGATTCAGCCACAAGGGAACGCCCCCGCCGTAACCGTCCCGTCCGACCCAGTGTAACAACCGAAGTCGCTCCAAAAGCCGCGCATGCGGCGGCTTGCAGCGGTCAAAGCTGCCCGCTGCGTCCCAAAGCCGCGCTTCGAGGGTCTTTCCCGAACGAACCAAAGACTTCCCGTATCCATTTGATAAAAAATTACTTACACGAACAAGCCTAAGCCAGCCGAGCCTCCTCAAAGCCAACCCGCCGCGGCAACCCTCCCAGTGGTAATCTTGTGGCCGGAGGCTTAAATGATCGTCGGCGTACCAAAAGAAGTCAAGGACCACGAGACCCGCGTCGGCCTGGTGCCATCCGTGGTCATGGCGCTGCGGGAAGCGGGGCATGAGGTGCTGGTGGAAGCCCACGCCGGCGACGGTAGTTCCCTGCCCGACCACGAATACCTTCAGGCCGGCGCGCAGATTGCCTCCGGAGCAGCCGAAGTCTGGCGGAAGGCCGACCTGGTGATCAAGGTCAAGGAACCTCAGCCCGCCGAATACGGCTTTTTTCGCCCCGGTTTGATTCTGTTCACGTACCTGCACCTGGCTCCGCTGCCGGAACTCACCGATCGCCTGCTGGCGGCCAAGGTCAACGGCGTGGCCTATGAAACCATCCGCGAAACCGATGGATCGCTCCCGTTGCTCACTCCCATGAGCGAAGTGGCTGGCCGCATGTCGGTCCAGGTGGGCGCGCAGTACCTGGAGCGGCCCAACGGCGGAAGAGGCATTCTGCTCGGCGGCGTTCCCGGCGTGGCGCCCGCCAACGTGGTGATTCTGGGCGGCGGCATCGTGGGCACCAATGCCACCAAAATGGCTCTCGGTCTCGGCGCCCACGTCACCCTCATCGACCGCAATCTCAACCGCCTGCGCGAGCTCGACGACATCTTCAACGGCCAGGTGGTCACCCTCGCCTCCAACGCCTGGACCATCGGCGAGAACCTCAAGACCGCCGACCTGGTGGTGGGCGCCGTCCTCATTCCCGGCGCCTCCGCTCCCAAGCTGGTGCGCCGCGAAACGGTCCGCGCCATGAAGCGCGGCGCCGTGGTGGTGGATGTGGCCATCGATCAGGGCGGGTGCTTCGAAACCTCTCACGCCACCACCCACACCGAGCCCGTCTACTTCGTCGACGGCGTGCTCCACTATTGCGTCTCCAACATGCCCGCCGCCGTGCCTCACACCTCCACCTTCGCCCTTACCAATGCCACCTTCCCTTACCTGCTGGAACTGGCCAACCATGGCCTGGAAGCCGCCTGCGAGCGCCACTCCGCGATTCGCTATGGCGTCAATACTTACAACGGCTACGTCACGCACCGCGGCGTAGCGGAATCGCAGGGGCGCGAGTGGCGCCCGCTCAGCGCCGCCCACCAGGAACATGCCGCCCAATAACTTGTCCTCCGAAGCGCCGCGCCCGCTCACCGCGCTCACCGACGACGAAAAGCTGTTCCAGGCGAGCGTGCGCCGGTTCGCCCGCGAACAGGTGCTCCCCCACGTCCGCCAGATGGACGAAGCCGGGGTCTTTCGCAAAGACCTCATCGCCCAGTTCTTCGCCCTGGGATTGATGGGTATCGAGATCCCGGAGGAATTCGGCGGCCAGGGCGGCAGCTTCTTTCAGGCCGTCCTGGCCGTGGAAGAACTGTCCGCCGTCGACCCCTCGGCCGGCGTCATCGTCGATGTGCAGAACACCATCTGCAACAATGCGCTTCTCCATTGGGCCTCGCCCGCGCAAAAGGCCAGGTACCTGCCCCGCCTGGCGTCCGATACGGTGGCCTCTTACGCTCTTTCCGAAGCCGGCTCCGGCTCCGACGCGTTCGCCCTGGCTACCCGCGCCGTAGACCGCGGCGATACGTTCGTTCTCAACGGCGGCAAGCTGTGGATCACCAACGCCGCCGAGGCCGGCCTGTTTCTGCTCTTCGCCAACGCCCGCCCCGAGGCCGGCTACAAGGGCATCACCGCCTTTCTGGTGGAGCGCGGCTTCCCCGGCTTTCGCGTGGGCAAGAAAGAGGACAAGCTGGGGTTGCGCGCTTCCTCCACCTGCGAGCTGATTCTGGATGAGTGCGTCGTGCCCCGCGAAAACCTGCTCGGCGAAGTCGGCCAGGGTTACAACATCGCCATGGACACCCTCAACGAGGGCCGCATCGCCATCGGCGCCCAGATGATCGGCCTGGCGCGGGGTGCTCTGGAATACGCTACGGCTTATGCCCGGCAGCGCAAGCAGTTCGGCAAACCGATCGCCGAATTTCAGGGCGTCCAGTTCGAGCTGGCCAAAATGGCCGTCGAGGTGGAAGCCGCGCGCCTGCTGGTCTACAACGCCGCCCGCCTGCGCGACGCCGGCCTCCCCTTCCTCGGCGAAGCCGCCATGGCCAAGTACTTCAGCTCCGAGATCGCCGAGCGGGTCGCCTCCCAAGCCGTCGAAGTGCACGGCGGCGTGGGCGTCACCAAAGACTATCCGGTCGAAAAGCTATACCGCGACGCCAAGATCGGCCGCATCTACGAAGGCACCAGCAACATCCAACTGGCCACCATCGCCAAGAAACTGCTGGCCTGAGTCCGTCATCGCGCCCAGTCCGTCATAATAGGGTTGAGGGACAGTATGCGCTTCATCCTTGCTTTCGCTTTCGTGGCGGCCGCGTGCCTGCCTTTGGCGGCCGCCGATAACGTCAACCCCGACGAGATCATTCGCAAATTTGCCGCCAAGGAAGCCGAATTCGCCCAGGCGCGCAACAACTATACCTATCGCCAGAGCGTGAAACTGCAGGAGCTCGACCCCGGCGGCAATCCCACCGGCGGGCAGTGGGAACTGGTGGAGGATATCCTTTTCAGCCTGGAAGGCAAGCGCATTGAAAAGGTGGTGTACGCGCCGGTACAGACCTTGCGCAATATCCTGCTCACTCCCGAAGATGAGCAGGACCTGCGCAACGTGCAGCCCTTCGTGCTGACCACCGCGGAAATCCCCGAGTACGACATTAACTACCTGGGCCGCGAAAAGGTCGACGAAATCGGCTGCTACACATTCTCCGTAAAGCCCAAGAAAATGGTGCAGGGTAAACGCTACTTCGAGGGCGAAATCTGGGTCGACGACCGCGACCTGCAGATCGTCAAGACCTATGGCAAGGGCGTGGGCGTCATCAGGCACAGCAGCGACAACCAGTTCCCCAAGTTCGAAACCTATCGCGAGCAGATCGACGGCAAATACTGGTTCCCCACCTATACCCGCGCCGACGATACCCTGCATTTCAAGAACGGCGAATCGCAGCGCATCCGCATGATCGTGAAATACCAGGACTACAAGCGCTACGAGGGCAAGTCCACCATCAAGTTCGGCGGCGTGGTGGAAGACAAACCGGCGGCGACGACTGTCAAGAAGTAATTACAGGCCAGCCGCTATGTGGGGCAGGCGCTCCCGCCTGCCCGTGACCAGCACCTCGCGTTGACCGCGCCGCCTCGGCGCCAGCGGTGGCTCGACGAAGTCCGCGGCTACAGGGAATGATCCCGCCAAGGTCTTTGAGCGGGGCAGTTCGACGAGTAGTGCGTTTCCCGGCAACTTGACCGCGCAGCCGCGGCCGCCCGACCTCCGCGTAGCGCGATCCCACAGAATCCGCTGTCACAAGCCGACTTGTCGGTACTGATCCGCGCGGCGGCGCTGGTCATCGCCTACTGGATGTCGGACAATGACTGCCAGGAGCGACGCCACCGCGCCGAAGAACCCTTTGAAAGCCATCACGTACCGCGAGTACGGCGGGCCCGAGGTGTTGCATCTGGAAGAGTGCGCAAAGCCCGCTCCCAAAGACGACCAGGTGCTGGTGCGAGTGCGGGCCGCGGCGCTGAATCCCTACGACATGCACCTCATGCGCGGCACGCCCTACTTCCTGCGCCTGATCGCCGGGTTGCGCGGGCCGAAGTTTACCGGCATTGGCGTGGATTTCTCCGGCGTGGTGGAGAGCGTGGGCAACAACGTCACTGGATTCAAGCCCGGCGACGCGGTCTTCGGCGGTTGCCACGGCGCGCTCGCCGAGTACCTAGTGATCGCCGGACAGGGGCTGCTGAAGAAGCCGGACAACATCAGCTTCGAGCAGGCGGGCGGGGTGAACATCGCGGCAAAGACCGCGCTGCAGGCGCTGCGCGATGCGGGCAAGCTCCGGCCCGGCCAGAAGGTGCTGATCAACGGGGCGTCGGGCGGCGTGGGCACCTTCGCGGTGCAGATCGCCAGGCACCTGGGCGGGGAGGTCACCGGCGTGAGCAGCGGCCGCAACACCGAGCTGGTGCGTTCGCTGGGCGCCGGCCACGTCATCGACTACACCCAGCAGGACTACACCCAGGGTGGCGCGCAGTACGACCTGATCATCGACAACATCGGGAACCACTCGCTCTCGGCGAACCGGCGCGCGCTAAAGCCGAACGGCCGCTACGTGATGGTCGGCGGACCGAAGGGCAAATGGATCAAGCCGATGGGCCGCGCGATCGCGGCAATGATTTATTCCAAGTTCGTTCATCAGGAAATGGGCATGATGATGGCGCGAGCCAGCCAAGACGACCTCGCCTTGCTGGCCGAGCTGATGCAGCAAGACAAAGTGATGCCGGTGATCGACAAGACTTACAAGCTGAGCGAAGCCGTCGAGGCGATGCGTCACCTGGAAACGGGCAGGGGGCAGGGCAAGATCGTGATCCAGATGGACTAGCGGCGCCGCGCGCCAAAGGAGCCGGTGGGTGCGGGCAGAAGACCAGACCGTTGCAGACAGCTCGTGTTCTCCGAATGGCGCGCCAACCCGAGCTTGGAAGGCGCGATGCCGACTTCCCGTTCCTGATCAGCGACGTTCGCGCCGTACTTCTGAACGCGTAGGGTATTCAAGCGGGATCAACTGCGGCGATAAAGCCGAGCCAAGGGTACGATAAGAGTATAGTGCCAAAAGCGAAACGAAAAAAACGGGTCAGCCTGAACTTGCACCTTTTCATGGAGCTGAAAAGGGAGCAATCGGCTCTGCCTCCTTTTCGGCTTTTCCCATCTCTCGCCGCGGGCGGCCCTGCCACCTCTATTGGCGACCGAATCGCCGCTCCATTTCCGCTACGAAAAAAACGGGTCAGCCTAAACTTGCACCTTTTCATGGAGCTGAAAAGGGAGCAATCGGCTCTGCCTCCTTTTCGGCTTTTCCCATCTCTCGCCGCGGGCGGCCCTGCCACC
>JBKQVG010000395.1:0-2524 GCA_052325345.1 Bryobacteraceae bacterium | reverse complement strand
TTGGCCTCCGCGAGGCGGCGGCGGTGGGCTGCGAGGCGGGCGATTTCCGGTTTTGAAAAAACAAATTGCGGAGGCAGGGATTCGGCGGGAAAGTCGCGCTCGACGTTGAAGGTTTCTCCTTTGCTCTCGGCAAGTTCGGCGAGAAGCGCGGCCTCTTCGGCAGCCTGTTCGAGGGCGGCTTTGCGGTCCTGCTGCAGTTGGCGGAGCATTTGCATGTTCTTGTGCACGCGGCTCTGGATGCGGTGCTCGTAGAGATTGAGGAGCTGGATGTCCTTGCCGTCGTCGAGCCAGGTGCGGGCCTGGGCGAAGGAGGCTTCGATTTCGGGATTGCCGTTGGGGTTTACTCCGTCGCGGCCGAGGCCTATGGCGAAGATGGTCTGTTCGATGGCGACGGCGCGTTTGAGGCGCCAGCGGTCGTCGGCAATGGACTGGGCGAGGTCGGTTTCGAGGGCGCCGGCAGGGGCCAGAGATTCGAGGATGCCATGGCAGTGCTTGTCATAGGCCAGCTTGTCGGCTGGGGTAATGAGATGGATCTGGCCGGTCAGGCCGTGGCGATAGGCGTTGAGGGCGCGTGGGTCGCGGGGTTTGGATGCAGTCGTTTGGTCGATCATGGAAGTCTTCTCCAAGTCGATCTCTAACACGGGAGGTCGGGGCTGCCGGGCCGGAGTGGCGGTAAGTGGTTAGAGAGATTGGGCGAATATTTCTTCAAGTGCTGTGACTGCGTTCGAGGCTGCTCGCACCCCCCGACATCTACTGCGCGGCCAGGGCCGCCAGTCTTCGGTCCGCGTCCGCCGGGCAGGGAACCGTTACCTTCCATCGCTTCATCCACAGAAACAGCGTCAGCAAGCCCCACAAATGATATCCGGCGTTGATCCTTCTCTCCATGTGGTCGCGTATCGTCTCGCGGATCGCCGCCTCGCGAAACACTGGCGCCGACCGCATGGCGTCGCCGCTCAGCGCATCTTGCAACAAATCGCGCAGCGGACCCCGAAACCACTCGTGCGCCGGAATGTCGAACCCAGTCTTCTTGCGGTCCAGAATGCGGTCCGGCAGCTTTCCGCGCAGTAATTCTTTCAGGATATATTTCTGCCGAAAACCGCGTATCTTCAGTTTCGAGGGCAGGGAAGCCGCGTATTCTACGATCCGGTGGTCCAGAAAGGGTGGCCGCAGTTCGAGCGAATGCGCCATGCTCATCCGGTCCGTTTTATAGAGGATATCGTCCGCCAGGTAATAACGCTGGTCGAGCGTCAAGTATCTGGATAGCAGGTCGGTCGCCGGTAAGTGCGTCCCCTCCACCAGCCGGCGCAGCGCTCCGCCATCCACCCCCGCGCAGATGCGCCTTCGCTCCTCCCCCGAAAACGTCCCGTTCCAGTAAAAGTGCGCTTCGTCCCGGTCGAGGAGGCTTCCTTCCACGAACCTTTTGGCTTTGTAGTCCAGTCCGATCTTTTCATCGGTCACCGGCATGTATCGCTCCAGCAACCGCCCCACCAGCCGCCTGCCGGCCTCGGGAGTCGTCAGCCGAACCCATCCCGCCAACCGATCCGCCAGGTATGTCACGTATCCCGCAAACAGTTCGTCGGCGCCTTCCCCGCTCAACGCCACCGTCACGTAGCGCCGGCTCATCCGCGAAAGATACCAGACCGGCAAGGCCCCCGCGTCCGCGCTCGGCTCGTCCGAGTAATATGCGAAAGCTTGAATGGCGTCCCGCAGTTCAGTTTCCGGGTTCAAGTCGAATTCGTGATGATCCGTGCCATAGATCCCGGCTACTTCCCGAAAATAACGGCTCTCATCGAAACTCCGCCCCGCAAACGAAACCGAGAACGTCTTCAGTTGCCCGCTGCTGGCTTCCGCCGCATAATGCAGTATCGTCGATGAGTCTACCCCCCCGGACGCCCAAACTCCCAGCGGCACGTCCGACACCATGTGTTCCCGCACCGCATCCCGCAGCAGTCCATCCAGTTCTTCTTTGGCCTGGTCGATCCCGATGCGTCGCGGCCGAAGTTCCGGCAAATGCCACCACGCCCGAAGCTCTACCTTGCCCCGCCGCCATTCCAGCAGGTTTCCGGGCGGCAGCTTTCGAATTCCCGCGATCAGAGTCCGCTCGCCGGGAACATAGTTCACTCCCAGGTATGCGTCCAGACCCTCCAGGTCCAGTTCCCGCGGGATCTCCGGATGTTCCAGAATGGCTTTCAATTCGCTTCCGAAATACAATTCCTCGCCGCGTTGGCAATAATACAGCGGCTTGATGCCCATCCGGTCCCGCGCCAGCACCAGCCGCCGCCGCGACTCCGTCCACAAAGCCGCCGCGAACATGCCGCGCATGCGATCGAAACACCCCGTGTCCCATTCCAGAAACGCCCGCAACACCGTCTCCGTGTCGCAGTGCGAACGAAACCGGTGCCCCCGCGCTTCCAGTTCTCTCCGCATCTCCAGGTGGTTGTAGATTTCGCCGTTAAAGGCGACTACCGTGTCGCCGTCGTCGCTCGCCATCGGCTGATCGCCGCCGCCGAGGTCGATGATCTTC
>JBKQVG010000394.1:0-35036 GCA_052325345.1 Bryobacteraceae bacterium | reverse complement strand
TCCGCGTCTCCCCGCTGGTCCGGCTGGACGTGCTGGTGGCCGGCGAGCCGGTGGATGCGCTTTCCCTGATCGTGCACCGCGACTTCGCCTACGAGCGCGGCAAGGAGCTGATCGCGCGCCTCCGCCGGCTCATCCCGCGGCAAATGTTCGAAGTGGCGCTGCAGGCCGCCATCGGCAATAAGATCGTGGCCCGCGAGACCATTTCGGCCCTGCGCAAGAATGTGCTCGCCAAGTGCTACGGCGGCGACATCTCGCGCAAGCGCAAGCTTTTGGAAAAACAAAAAGAGGGCAAGAAGCGAATGAAGCGCGTGGGCCGCGTCGAGATCCCCCAGGAAGCCTTCCTGGCCGTGTTAAAAGTGGGCCAGAACGAAGAAGAAGAGTAGCCGGCCGGCTCAATCGTCCAGGATGCCCTGCCTGCCGATCCTGACGCCGTTCTTATAAAGGTAGCGATAGAAGCAGCGGTGGCAGCGGCGAATACCGACGCCGAAGCGTATGAGCGTGCGCTCGATCCGGTCCTTCGGCCGGGAGTCGTGCACATCGCTCGAGGCGCAGCGGGGACAGAACACGCCGGGGAAGGCGGCGGTTTCGGTGTCCGGCTCCCCCGTAAACGCCGGCCCCATGAACCTCTCCACCGCTCCGGGCGGCAGCGGTACGGGCCCCAGTGCCAGCTCCGTGCGATCGGGCTTGACGGCAACCGCGGGCGCGCGCGAACGGGGTTTTCCAGAGGAAATCAGAATGTACTGCAGTTTCAGTCCCGCCAGCAGGACGTCCACTCGCTGCAGGCGCTGCTCCGGCCGCTTTTCCAGGCACTGCGAGATTAATCGCCCCAGGGCCGGCGGAACGTTTTCCAGGGGCTCCGGATTCCGCTCCAGGATTTCCACGCGCAGGGCCGCCTTGCTGATGCCCGGAAAAGCGCGGCGGCCGGTCAGCATTTCGTAAAGGATCGCGCCCAGGGAAAACAGGTCGCTGCGCGAATCGAGATCTTTGCCGCGCACCTGCTCGGGAGAAGAGTAAGCCGAAATGCTGGTGGGCTTGAGGGGAGTCAAACCCGCCCGGCCTTGCGCAATGGTTACGCCGGCGGGCTGAAGGAAGACGCAGACCCGGCCCTGTTCGTGCGCCTCCCGCAAGGATTCCGCCAGAGCGATGCCGTATCGCAGAGTCTTCGCCAAGGGCAACGCGCCGCGGCCGAGTTGGAGATCCAGGGTCTCGATAGGGCCGGACACCGCAGCGCCTCGCCTTCAGTTCTGGTCGGTCGAAGCGGAGTAGGCTTTCGTTTCGTCGTGCTCCACCATCGATTTGTGGATCTGGTCGAAAGCCTCCACCACGTGCACCATCACTTCGTCGGTTTGCGAGACCGCTGCCTCCGCCGCCTGAATGGCGCGGCCCTGGGCTTGTACGGTTTTGTCCAGTTTCGACAGCGAACTCCGCACCTCCTCGATGGATGCCGCGGCCGAAGCGGCGTGTGCCCGTTGCTCGCCGGCCTTGGCCTCCAACGCGCTCACCGATTGACGGAGCTCGGTGGCGGCGGTTTCATGCGCCGCGTGATGGGTGGCGAGATCGCCGGCCTTGGCCTCCAGCGCGCTCACCGATTGGCGGAGCTCGGTGGCGGCGGTTTCCTGCGCCGCGTGATGGGCCGCGAGGCGGTCGCCCACTGCTTCCACCTGCGAACGCAGCGACGCTATCATGACTTTCCACTCCGGCTCCCGCTGGGCGTAGTGAGCCGCGCTGGCCGCCAGCTTCAGCTCGGTGAGCACGGCGCCGATGCGCTGCCAGCGGCGGGTCGGGTCCTTGGCCAGGCAACGGCCCACCAGGCGCTCGATGGATGGAGAGACGTTCGAGAGCGGCTGCGGCTCCCACTCCAGAATGGCGTTCCGCATCGCGTCCTGGTCGTGCCATCCTTCTTCCGGCCCGGCCGGCGGTTGCCCCCCCAGCAGCTCGTACAGAATCGTGCCGAACGAGTAAATGTCGCTGCGCGCGTCGACCGCGCCGCCGTGCGCCTGTTCCGGCGAACTGTACGGCGTCAAGCCATCCCGCCGCGCGCCCGGAAGAAGAGTGACAGCGCCATTTTCGATTTCGATGGTATCGGGCGTGAGATTGCCGAACACCGAGCCATCTGCGTGCAAATGGCGAAGCGCTTGTGCCAGCGCGGCGGCAATGGCGGTGGCGGTCTCCGGCGCCATGGGGCCCTGGCGCAGTTGTCCGGCTAATGTCGTCTGTTCCTGTGCATTCATGGTGGTGTGGGCTCGTACTAAACAGTAACGTAACCGAGTGGCGGCAACAAGTTCAGAAGTCCTTTAGGAAGTCCAGTACTTATGCGCAATTTATGGCTACCTGCTACATTGGCGGAACGAGACGAATCCCATGTACAACCCTCGATCGGACCGTTACGACCGGATGACCTACCGGCGCTGCGGCGCCAGCGGAATTCGCCTGCCGGCGATCTCGCTGGGCTTATGGCACAACTTCGGCGGCGTGGACAACCTCGAAAACGGCCGCGCCATCCTTTGCCGCGCCTTCGATCTGGGTGTAACCCACTTCGATCTGGCCAACAATTACGGCCCTCCCTACGGCTCGGCGGAACAGACCTTCGGCCGGCTTCTGAAACTGGACCTGGCGCCTTACCGCGACGAGCTCGTCATCTCCACCAAGGCCGGCTACGATATGTGGCCCGGCCCCTACGGCGACTGGGGATCGCGCAAGTACCTGCTGGCCAGCCTGGATCAAAGCCTGCGGCGGATGGGCCTGGAATACGTCGACATCTTCTATCACCATCGGCCCGATCCGGAAACGCCGCTGGAAGAAACCATGGGCGCGCTGGACCAGGCCGTGCGATCGGGCAAGGCGCTTTACGCCGGCATCTCCAATTACAATCCGGTCGAGACCGCCCAGGCCGTGGCCATTCTGCGCCGCCTGGGAACTCCCTGCCTGATCCATCAGTTCGCTTACTCGATGTTCCGCCGCGCTCCGGAGGGCGGCTTGCTGCATACGCTTTCGAGCGAAGGCGTGGGCGCCATCGCGTTCTCGCCGCTGGCGCAAGGCTTGCTGACGGATCGCTATCTGGAGGGCATTCCGGCCGATTCCCGCGCCGCCCGCCCCAACGCTTACTTGAAACCCCAGGACGTGGATGAGACGCGCGTGGCCAAGGCGCGCGCCCTCAGCCTGCTGGCCGCCGAGCGCGGCCAATCGCTGGCGCAAATGTCGCTGGCCTGGGTGTTGCGCCACGCCGCCGTCACCAGCGCGCTGGTCGGCGCCAGCCGCGTGGACCAATTGGAGCGGAATATCGCCGCCCTGGAGCAGCTCGATTTCAGCGCCGAGGAACTGGCGGCGATTGAAGCCATTCTGGCGGGCTGAGGCGCGTCGCGCCTCAGAAGGTCCAGCCCAGGTCGTCCATCAGTCCGAGCAGCTTCATGCAGCGGACTCCCCGCGCGGCACAGACGTTTGGAATCTTGGGCTTGTTGGGATTCCCCGACTGCACTTCCTCGCTAATCACGACCATCCTTCGGACCTCGGCGAGGGCAATCACAAAAGGATCCGCGTTGATCCTATCTTCCCCTTCGTGGACTAGACCGGGGAACTCCGCGAGGATCGCCCGGCTCTTCCGTTGTTCCGCTTCATCGGGATCGACGAACAGGCCGGGTTGCCTGTTCGCCCATCGATAGAGATCGTCCTCGCCGCGCTTGAGTTCCTCCAATACGAAACGGCTCGCTCGCAGATCGCCGCTTTGGATCAGGTTTTCCATTTTCGACCACAACGAAGGGAACCGTGCTGGCGGATACGTGAACCGCCACGCGGTGATCAGCGAACTCGTATCAATGCTGTAGGGCACGCGAGGGAGCTCAGTTGCCGGGCTCTAAGAAAAGACGGCTGCTTCGAACTCTGCCAGGTGCCTCAGCTTCAGGCCGAGATACCGGGGAAGATCGGAAGCGGAGACGCGTCCCTCATAAAAGCCCTCAAGCACTCCTTTCGAGTAGAGGCGGCCCAATCTATTGAGCGCCAACCGAAATGGTGGCACAAACCCGCCTTCGTCGTCGGTTTTGCGCGCAGCGGCCTCAGCCATGAATTGCCGGCGCTTCTCGCGGTAGAAGCGTTCCGTGGTGCGCCCCACGATCAGCAGACGCCGGAGCACCGTTTCCCGGCTGACCGCGTACTCACGCGCCAACGCGGCAAGATCCTCGTCCGGCCATTCCCGGCGGCCAGCCGCGCGGCGGACGACCGGTTCAGCCAGCAGGCTCTCTGCCGGCACTAGAACCGCTCCCGCGACGCGGTTGCACAGGATCTCATGGGCGGCGCCTTCGACGTGCCGGTCTTCACCCGGCAGGCATAGGCCGCCGTCGCGCAGAATCAGATGGCACAGCTCGTGGAGCAGGCTGAAAGTGCGGCCGGCGGGCGCATCGCCCCCGTTAAGAAGGATGACGGGGAGGGAGCCCTCGACTAGAGAGAAGCCGCGCATCTCCTTCACATTCACCCGCGTCGTGTGGAAGACCAGCACGCCGATTCGTTCGAGTGCATCGCGCCAGTGCCGGAACCCCACGTCGGATCTCCGCCAGAGCTTCTGGCCCGTAGTGGTAATGCCCAGACGTTCGCGAATCCCCGCGGCGGCATCCTCGGCGCTGCCGTCCTCGATCCGGACCTGAGGAAGCCGGGTCTGCGCAGCCTCCGGACCGAGGATATCGAGCAGAGTCTCGCGGCGGGCCGCCGCAAGGCGGATCTCGTAGCGGAGGCCGGGTGACAGCGCCGCCGCCCCAGCCCCGGGCAGACACCGGAAATCGTGGATGGCGAGGTCTTCGCGTGGCGGCTCGGGGAGGTAAAAGACCGCAGGATCTCGTTTGTAGACTTCGGACAGTTTGAGTAGCTGCGGGATGGTCGGGCGATCTTCGCCGCTTTCCCAACGCGCCAGCCGATCCGGCTTCACGGTGAGCCTGCGCGCGGCGGCCTCGGGATCGAGACCGGCTGCCCGGCGCGCCCACACCAGAACTTCAGGCGTTACTAACGCTCGCGGCCTGGATTCGGCGGTCGGCATGGCTCCCCACTCCTATGATCTCCAAAATTGTATCTCGCCGTGCCGGCTGCGTTCTTGCGCCGGTACTTTTTTCACGCGCTGCTTCATGCCCTGGCGCTTTGGCTCAGATTGTAGCTGTCCTGTTTGGCGGCGGCGTAGTTGGCGTCGAGCGCCGGCGTGAGCAGCAGGATCGCCGCGATCCGCCGCGCCATATCCGTAATGTACCGGGCCTCTTCTACGCTGAGGGACTGGCCGAGGAGCTGCTGCCGCCTCGCGTTCCTCCTCCATTTCGCGGAACACGAGCTGCTTCGGGTGTTTGACGGGCTCCCAGCCGGTGAGAGCGTTGGTCAGGAACACGCGGGCGCGCTCCTGCTTGCTTTCCGAAAGCGGCGCTCCGAGCGATTGCAGCAGCAGGCCCAACTGGAGATGGGCGACGACGAAGGGCGCCGGCAGGATTTCGAAGCCGAACACCCGCTCCAGCGCCGCATCGGCGCCCACCAGCAGGAAATCGCGGTAGTTGGTCACCAGGACCTGGCGGTATCGTCCCCAACAATCCTTCACTTGCTTCGATTCGGCGACCCTCCAGGCATCCGCGCTCGCCGGCTTCGCCTCAATCGCGCCCCTTGCCGGGATCGCGCCGCTCACAATTTCGGCAGCGTTCTCGCGAATCTGGTCCTCCGGGAAGAAGCCGCCGTCCGGAAGTCCGGCGCCGGCGTCTTGCAGGTGAATGACGCATCGCACTTTCGGCTTGAGCGTCTTCCCGATCTCGTTGAACAGGTTGGATAGAGCTGGATAGTAGGCGGTTTCTTTTACCGCTCCGCCCGACGAGCGGACGGCGCGGAGCTCCTGAAGGTAAGTCTCCAGCGGATGCATGGGCGAACTTCGATTTGTATCACGAGACGGCCGGCGCCGTCCGCTTTCTTTCTCGCTCACAAGTTTCGAAAATTTCGGCAATTCACTGATTTTGGGGATGTTAGGCCAGATTCGGACGCTTCCGCCAAGAGCCGGTTTTGGCAGCGGGCTGCTATATTGAAAATTGGGCATGAAGACGCGGCCCAAGCTGCTTGGATCGATCCGGCAGGGAGACGAGGTTCGATAATGCCTGAATGGGTTAGCTTCGTAGGCTTTTTGCTGGCGTATTTCATTGTGATGAAGTGGGTGCTGCCGAAACTTGGGGTCCCTACTTGAATGGCGAATTCCTGCGACGTCGCGGCGCGGCGTAAAGAGACGAATCAGGAACTGCCAGCTATACCGGAGGAGCGGGTGCGCTGAATGGTTTGGGTTTTCCGGAAGAGGGGCATGGTTGCGCCATGCAGACTGGCAAAACGATGGAATATGGTTATGTTCGGGAGGTGGGGCTGAAGTTTGAAGAAGCCGCCGCCGGAATCGAAGCCGCGCTCAAGACTGAGGGGTTCGGGGTCCTGTGCCAGATCGACATTCAGGCCAAGTTGAAGGAGAAACTGGGGGTCGAGTTTCCGAGGTACCTCATCCTGGGCGCCTGTAACCCGCCGATCGCTTACCAGGCGTTACAGCAGGAAATCAACCTGGGCCTGTTGCTGCCGTGCAATGCCGTTGTATACGAGCAGGGTGGGCGCATCCACGTTGGCGTTGTGGACGCGGCCAGGATGCTCTCCGTGGTTGGCAACCCGGCGATGGAAGCAATGGCGCGCCAGGTAGATGAAAAACTCCGCCGCGCCGTCGATCGAGTCGCGGCACAGGCCGCCGAATAATTGAGCCGCCCCACGGCGCGGGCGGAATCGGCTTCCGCGATGGAAGACGCCGCAATCTTCCTGTTCTGAGGCCAAACGGGAACTAAAGTACCCGTTTCTTACCTGTAAGTTGTTGATTCTCGGTAAGAGAACCGGCACTAAAGTGCCGGTTTTCTCCTTTCCGGCGGAAGGCTCCGAACTCCCGATGTGGTGGAATTCGGGGTGCAGGAGGGTCTCTACTGGACTGTCGGCCGGCGGTGAAATCCGGAAAACCCGGCCCGCCATCCAGACCGGCTCAAAGCACGTGATAGTAGCCAGCCCGCTCCAGCACTTCCACCGGAATCTCGAACAGCTCGCTCAAGGGGCCGCTCCGCAGGACTTCCCGCTTGGGGCCGTCGCGCAGCACTTTGCCGCGTTGGATGAGCACCACGCGCTCCACTTCGGGAATGATGTCGGGCAGGTGGTGGGTCACCAGCACGACGCTCAATCCGCGGCGGGCCAGCACGCGCAGGATTTCCCGCAGTTCGTAGGTGGCGCGGAGATCTAGGCTGGTGGTGGGCTCGTCGAATACCAGCGCCTTGGGGTCGTGAACCAGGGCGCGTCCGATCAGGATGCGCCGCGCCTCGCCGGAGGACATTTCCGTGGCGGGGCGATCGGCCAGGTGCTCGATCTGGAGCACCTGCATCACGTCCCTCGTTTTACGCTCCATTTCGGACGTGACGGTGTGGTGCGGCCACACCCCCACGCTGCCGAAGAATCCCGACAGCACCATCTCGTAGCCCGGATAATCGCGGGTACACATCCGCATCCAGTCGTTCGATACCAGGCCAAGCTGGTTTCTCAGCTCGAACAGGTCCCAGCGCTCGCGGCCCAGAATGTGCAGGCACCACGGCTCGGGCTTCTGCCTGGGGTACAGTTCGCGCGCCATCAGCTTGATGAAGGTGGACTTGCCCGACCCGTTGGGTCCCAGCACGGCCACGTGCTCGCCTTGCGCGATGGAAAGCGAGAATCCGTCCAGCACGCGGCGGCCGCCGCGCTCGACCGTAACGTTTTCCAGGTGGATTAGGGGAGTTGAGGTCATGTTTGTAACCATTGTATTGGGCCGTGAGAAGAACCGGCGGCGGCGCCGCCAAAAAACCGGCGTGACAAAAATCTGACAAAACTCACACCAAGCGCTTACCGAATGCACGTTGCGGGCCGGAGCGGGTTCCCGCTATACTCCGGAGTCAACCTTCACAGCGAGGAGCACAATGAAAGCAAGTCTGTATCGATCGATAGGCGGCATCGCGGCATTCGCCCTGCTGTCGGGGGCCGCGCTGACGGCCGTCGCGCCGGCGGCTCAAGCACAAGCCGCGCAGCCAGCCAAGCCGGCGGCGAAACCCGCGAAAAATTATAAAGACGCGGCCGAATACAACATGTACAAAGCCGCCGGGGACGACATCGGGAGCAAGAATTTCGCCAAGGCGATCACGGATCTGGACGCCTGGAAGCAGAAGTATCCCGGTTCGGACTTCAAGAACGAGCGGGAGATCATGTACATCCAGGCTTACGCCGGCGTGAACCAGTTTGGCAAGGTGGTGGACACCGCCGGGCCGATGCTGGATCAGGACCTGAACGCGGTCTTCGACGATCCGAAGGCGGGCCCGGGGCAAATTATCACCCTGCTCTACAACACCGTGGTGGCGATCGTGCGGGTACAGAATCCCACGCCGGAGCAGTTGGAGATCGGCAAGAAAGCCGCCACCCTGCTGCGCGATTTCAATCGCAAGCCGAGCGGGGTCAGTGACGCGGATTGGAACACCGCGCGTACCCAACAGTTGGAGCCTCCCGCCAAGGCGGCTCTGCTGTATATCGCCACCCTGCCCGGAGCTCAGGCGATGGCCAAAAATCCTCCCGATTGCGCCGCCGCGGAAGCCGCTTTTGCCACGGCCCTGAAAGACAATCCCGATAGCGCCGCCATCGCTTATAACCTTGGCCGGGCCTATAGCTGCGAAAAGAAATACGGCCCGGCGATCTACGAGTTTGAGCGTGCGGCGGTCATCGATCCCACCCTCGGGGACCCCAAGACCGACGCCAAGAAGATCGTCTCTTTCGCCGACAGCAGCTACGCCCGGCTTCACGGCAGCGATGAAGGGTTGGCGGATTTGAAGGCTGCCGTGAAGAACAGCGCCCTCCCGCCGGACGGTTTCCATATCAAGACCGCCACCGAAATCGCCAACGAGAAGGAAGCCCAATTCGAACAGAGCAACCCGCAACTGGCGCTGTGGATGAAGATTAAAGCCGCTCTTGCCGATACCAATGGCGACGACTATTTCACCAATCAGCTCAAAGGCGCGGCGGTGCCGCAATTGAAAGGCACACTGGTGGACGCCAAGCCGGCCTGCCACTCCAAAGAACTGCTGATCGCCGTGCCCCTGCCCGATGCGCAGCAGCCGCTCCAGGCGGAAATCACGCTCAAGCTGGACGCGCCGCTGACCGGCAAGCCGGAATTGAATTCCGAATTCCAGTTCGAGGGTGTTCCCAGCGCCTTCATCAAGGATCCCTTCATGCTCACCATGGACGGCGAAAAGGCCAAGGTGGAGGGCTTGAAGACGACGCCCTGCGTGCCCACGCGCGCGCCGGTACACAAGAAGTAATCCCAGGGGCCGGCGCCGCCGGTGTCTCGTTGCTGGAAGAGATCCGGCGATAAGGCCCGGTCGCCGGTCCCTTCAGATTTTCGCGCTACATTGAAGGTTGCTCTCAGCCTCCTTTCCCCCAATGTCGGTTCCCGCGCTGGCCACCGCGGTAGCATGTGCCGGGGCCGTCATCGGTCTGTGGCTGACGGGCTTGCGGCGGCGTGTGCGCCCGGTGCTGGCCTTCAGCGCGGGAGTCTTGCTGGGCGTGGCCGCGTTTGGGCTGCTGCCGGAATTGGCCGAAGCCGATGGATGGCCGGCCAGCCTGTTGCTGTTTTCCGCCGGTTACGGGCTGCTGTTGGCCATCAACCGGTTCGTATATCCGGTGTGCCCCACCTGCGCCCACAGTCACGAACACGAACACTGTTCGAGCGAGTTGCACGGTTTCGCGGCGCCGTTGGTGGCGGCCGCGGCCATTCACAGTTTCCTCGATGGCTGGAGCCTTGTCAGCGTGCAACAGACCGCTCCGCTGGGATTGCGCATCGCCGTGCCGCTGGCCATCATCTTGCATAAACTGCCGGAAGGCATCGCCCTGGGCGGGGTTCTGCGCGCCGCCGTGGCCTCCCGCGGCCAAGCCTTGCTGTGGAGCGCGGTGGCCGAAGGCGCCACGCTGGCGGGAGCGGCCCTGGGAATTGCCCTGGCCCCGCGGCTCGGCGTCGCGTGGACCGGTTACCCGCTGGGCATCACCGCCGGCTGGCTGTTTTACCTGGGCCACCACGCCGTGCATGAAGAATGGAAGCGCCGCGGACCCGTCCCCGCTCTCAGCGCGACCCTGGCCGGAGTCGCCGGCGCGGCGCTGCTGCAACGCGGCGCCGAAGCCCTGCTGCGGTAGATAACCCCGCGCTGCTCTTTGCTATCCTCTATCCAAGGCGCCGGTCAGGGCGCCCCGGGGCGCGTCGCGATGCGTTTTTCCAAGGCAGGTTGGCTCCTGCTGGCCGGGTTCGGGTTTCTGGGGGTGATGTCCGCCTTCCAGCATCCCTGGCGCGAGTATCCCGCTTTCGAATACAACAACTATCCGATTCCCCCCGACTACCAGGAGAAAACCGAGTGGGCGTTCGGACGCCTCATGTACCCCAACGCGTCCCATTTCGCCTACAATCGCTTCCGCCGTGCGCAAGGTCTTTCCCGATCATCCGGTCGCCAATATCGAAAATGACGATCCCATCTTCCACATCATTTACGATCTGAGCGACCGCTACCAGGTGCCCGGCGAACAATACGTCCGCTCCGGCCGCACTTATGAAATGGACGAAAACGGCCGCCCCGCCCACTGGCGCGCCATCTACGACGACAAGGGCCGCATCGTAGCCGCCATCTGTCACAACATGGATCTGGGCGATTCCTGGGAGCACGCCGACAATCCCGAATACCCGGCGGAGTTCTCCGCCCTGGGCATCCGGATTGGCGTAAACTATGTGGTCTACGCCATGACGCACTGAGACGCCCCGCCAATGACAATTCGACCCTTCCTCACCCTGAACCTGGCCTTGAGCCTGGCCTGCGCCGCCGCCGCGCAGACGCCCGCGCTGAGCCCGATGACCGAGGACGATTACACCGTCCACGATTTCGCCTTCCGCAGCGGCGAGACGCTGGCCGATCTGCGTCTCCACTACATCACCCTGGGAACTCCCCACCGCGATGCCGAAGGGCACGTGCGCAACGCGGTGCTGATCATGCACGGCACCGGCGGCAGCGGCCGTCCTTTTCTGGGCGAGCAGTTTGCGGGCGTGCTGTTCGGCCCCGGCCAGCCGCTCGATATCGCCCGCTATTACATCGTTCTTCCGGATGCCATCGGCCATGGCAAATCCAGCAAGCCCAGCGACGGCCTGCACCAGAAATTCCCCCATTACGACTACTACGACATGGTGCGGGCGCAATACCTGCTGGTGCGCGACGGCTTGAAGGTCGACCACCTGCGCCTGGTAATGGGAACGTCCATGGGCGCCATGCACACCTGGCTATGGGGCGAGTTGTACCCCGATTTCATGGACGCCCTGATGCCGCTCGCCAGCGCGCCGATCGAGATCGCCGGGCGAAACCGCATCCTGCGGGACATGGTGATCGATTCCATCCGCACGGATTCCGATTTCCATGACGGCGAATACACCACCCACATCCGCGGGCTTTATGCGGCCGAGTACGCGCTCTACATCATGACCAGCAGCCCTTTGCAGCAGCAGAAATCCGCGCCCACCAGGGCCGCCGCCGATGAAGCCTTCCAGCAGATCAAGCGGCGCGCTCTGAATCTGGACGCCAACGATATGGTTTATCAGTTCGCGAGCTCGGGGAGCTACAACCCGGAGCCCGGGTTGGGAAAGATCCGCGCGCCGCTCTTCGCCGTCAATTCGGCCGACGACGTAGTGAACCCGCCGGAATTGGGCATCCTGGAACGGGAGATCAAACACGTAGCCCACGGCCGCTATATTCTGATCCCCACCAGCGACGAAACCCGCGGCCACGGCACCCATTCGCGCCCCGTGGTATGGCAGAAGTACCTGGTGGAGCTGCTGGCGGAGTCGGAACGCCAGTAACCTTTATCGCCGCACGAATTGAATGCCCTGTGTCTGCGCAACGCCCGGGTTCTGTATGACTTGCTACCACCACATCCCGACCCTTTCCCAGGCTTCCAAAGCTCCCAAACCCGCTCTCTCGGCCTCTCTCGCCGCGCCTGGAGTCCCTTTGAGCGAAATCCGAGTTGGGCCGCCTGAGTTAAACTGTATTGAGGAGAGAGTGTCCGAAATTCGCCAGTTGCGGCTCACCAGCTTGATCATCTTGGCGCCAGTTTTGCTTTCCGGCCAAGGCTTCGGGACTTTGAAGAAAACCGTGATACTGGAGCGGAAGCTGCCCGCGGCCGTCATACTGCCGGGCAACGCATTCGACGTCAAAGTCTCGGCGGAAAAGGCGCAGGACCCGTGCCAGAAGCTGGCTGCCGACAAATTGCAGTCCATGGTCGAAACCGACCTCATCCGCTTCAACAGTCAACTTGAGCTCAATCCCGACAAGCCGGATACGCTGATCGTCCTCAAGGTGCTGATCTGCAACGCGACGGCTACGCCGGAACACGATACACTCCTTTCCGGGAAAAGCAAGGGACAGCAACCTACCGGCATGAAAGTGGCCGGGCGCCTACAGGTGACGTATCAGGCTAGAGCGCGCGCGGGCAGGTTCGTGGATGCCGAGCCGATCGACGTCAAGTACGATCACGAGTTCAACCAGGTTACCGGGGCGGTTTCCGAAACCAAGAAGATCCTCGGCAAAATCCCCCTTGCGGGCGCCAAACATCGGGAGGCAGAGAGCGAAGAGGAACCGCACACCATGGAGGATGTGGTCGAGATTCTCGTCGACCGCGCGGCGCAGCATGTGGCCGCCCGCCTGGTGAATACCAACGAGCGTGTCGAAATCATGCTGGCGCGCGGCGCGCTGGAGCAAAACAACCGGTATGCCGAGGCCGGCCAATGGACAAGGTTCGTGGAGGGATTGGAAACCATGGCGCCGCTCGCCAACTTGGAAGACGATGCTTACCGCTTGTATAACATCGGGGTAGGAGACGAAGCGCTGGGTTACAAAGCGGATAGTCCGGCCAGCGCCAAGCGTTACTTCGAGCAGGCCGTGATGCAATATCGCAAGGCGGGCGAAGCCAACCCCCGCGAGACGCATTTCATCGAGCCGCTAAACCGCATCGAAATCGCGCTGGAGCACTACAAACAACTATCCGTCTCAGCGGGCCCTGCAGCCGCCAAGACGCCAGCCAAGAAAGGGAAAAGCAAGTGAGACTCTGGGTGGCACTGCTGGTGCTGGCGGGGGCTGGCCACGCGCAGCAGGGTTGCGCAGTGTCGAAGGACCTGGTGGTGCGGGCGCTGGAACTGGTCTCCGCCTCGCCTGCCAGAGACGAGCTGTCGAACGGCTTGATGCTGCTCAAGCAGGCGGAAGAGTCCTGCGACGAGAATGGCGACGCCTGGTATTACCGGGCGCTGTTTGAACGCAAGCTCGGTCAGGGCGCCCCCCAATACTCCCTCGGGAAGGCGAGGGAACGCAATGCCCCAGCCCTCCGAGACGCCGAAGACCCCTTTACGCTGGCCACTCCGGCGCGCGGTGTCGCGGTTGTGGCGCACGACAGCCCGGCTCCCGGTACAGGCTCCCGCCCTACCCGCGACATCCACGATCCCGCCGTTTCGCACAAGTGGGCGCTGGTGGTGGGCGTAGGCCAATTTCATAATCCGCGCCTCAATCTGAAATACACGCGCAACGATGCTCAATCGGTCGCCGAGCTGCTGCGCGATCCTACCTACGGCCGGTTTCGCGCCGATCACGTGCGCCTCATTGCCGACGCGGAAGCTACCGCAGTCAACATCCGCGCCGGTCTCAACTGGCTGGTGCGGAACTCCACCGAAGACGATCTGGCGGTGGTCTATATCGCGACACACGGCACGGCGCGGGAACAGGACGCGGCCGGCGCCAGCTACGTGGTGGCCTGCGACACCGACGTCGACTCCCTCGACGGACTGTATTCCACCGCCATTCCCATGGTCGAGATCACAACCGTTGTGCGCACCCGGATCAAAGCGCTGAAAGTGGCCGTAATTCTGGACACCTGCCACAGCCAAGGCGCCTTGGCGCAGACCGTGACGATTCCGCAGTCGGTATCCTCGCAGACAGTGAATCATATCAGGGAAGGAACCGGCCGGGTGATTCTGGCGGCCAGCCGAACGGAAGAGAGTTCATACGAGTCGGCGAAGTATTCTCACGGCCTCTTCACTTACTATCTGCTCTCGGCTCTCAAACAGCAAAAGGAAGCGCCGCTCGACAAGATATATCAATGGGTCGCGGCGCAGGTGGCCCGGGAAGCCGAAGCTAACGGGTGGAAACAGCATCCGGTCTTCGGCGCGAGCGACGAAGCAAGCCCCATCGTGCTGGGGATCTCGCCGCTGGAAGCGATCGGGTGGGTCCGTCCGAATACCAGTCCTACCCCTGCGCCGGCTTGGCGGGTGTGGCTTTCGTGTTGGTAACCGTCACCTGCAGGGAAATGTAGCTCACCATCTGCGCGGTTTGCGGCGCCGCATCGAACACGTCCAGGGATGTGGCTTCTTTCGGCACCAGAAAGCCGTCCAGGATTTTCAGTTTGCCAAGCTGGTCCTTCATGGCGGCTGAGTGTTCTTTCGGAATCACGATGTAGCTTCCGCTCCGCAGCCGCAATGCATTGGGGGAATTCTTGACGCCATCCACCGTGGCCGTCACGTCCGTCGGCGGACTCTGTAGAATCCACTGCTGCTGTCCGCCCTGCCCCTGCAGGCTGCCCACCAGGGCTTTGATGCCTGCCAATCCCGCGCTCCCCACCACCGGGAAGCTCATCAGCGGCAGGTAGGAAACCAGCGGTGAATTGACCACCTTCGACATGACATCCACAAAAGAACCAAACAGCGTTTTTCGCGGGTCTTTGGCGAAACAGACGAACGAGTGCTTGCCCATTCCGCCTGGCAGCGTGATCGATTGCGCCTGTTTGGCTGCCTGCAGGGGTATGTTAGCCGCCGATGGCGCGGCGCTCCCAGCGGTAGGCGCAGCCCCCGCAGGAGACGCCGCCTTGCCGCTGGAACCTCCGCTGCCGGAACTGCCGGAACGGCTCTTGCCGCCGCTCTTCGAACCGCTTGACCCGCTCTTCGAGCCCGGAAAGATGGCGCTGAAAGTGGTCGTCGCCAGCGAGACAGCTTCGCCGAAAACCGATTGCGGTTCCCCCTGCTGAAAGTCCAGATAGATCCCGCCGGAAGTGAAGTTCTCGAATTGCTTGTGGTCCGCCGGGTTGAGCCGCATGCGCACCAGTTGAAAGTCCATCTTGGCGTCGGTAAATGGATGCATCTTCTGGCTGGGTATCTGGTCAGCGGGAATCAGCGCGCCCTCATCCGGGTCGTAAAGCAGAAAGAGCGGCTCGCGCGCCAGGTTGGAGGTCTCCGGTCCAGCCGGCCGGCGTCCCCGGGTGGTTTCTCCGCCGAGAATCATGTGGGCCGACACCCCCATGTCTCTGACCCAGAAATCCACCACGTCTTGCGGCGCTCCGGAATTGGAAGCTTGCGAAAAGGCTTCTTCGCTGAACTGCGCCAGGCCCAGAGCGGCCAGCGGAGTTCTTACCAGGAATCCCCGACGGTTCGTCTTCATCACTCACCTCCCCTGTTATCATACATTCGTGTCCCTTCCAATTCATACGGGTTTGGGCCGCGTCGCGTTTTTCATTTTCACGCTGGCAGCTCCCGGTTTCGTTCTATGTGGAGAATCGCGCCTCGCCATCCTGGTGGGCATCGACAATTACAATCCCGACTCTTCCACGCAGGTCCAGATACTGCGCGACTTGAAGCCGTCCACGGTCAAGCGTCCTGTGGTGGAAGGCGACGCCAAATACTGGCGATTCGACAACCTGGATGGCGCCGTCAACGATGTCCGCCTCATGAAGGCCGTCCTCCAAAGCCTGGGCTTCCAGGATTTCGTCGTGCTCACCGATCAGGACGCCACCGCCGACGCCATCTTGCAGACCCTGCAAAAAAACCTGGTCGACGACGCTCGGCCCGGCGACCTGCGCCTGTTCTATTATTCCGGCCACGGCAACCACGTCAAGAATCGCGCCAGCACGGAGCAGCAGCAGGAGGACCAGACCCTGGTGCCCGCCGACAACTGGCGCAATGTCCCCGATATCCGCGATAAGGAAATCTCTCGCCTCCTCTTCCAGGCGGCTCGTAAGGGCGTCATCGTCACCTTGATCGCCGATAGCTGCCACAGTGGTTCGCTAGCGCGCGGCGCGTGGAATTCCAGCGGCAAAGTGCGTACCAACAGCGGCACGCGAGCCGGCACGCCCGGGGTCACGCTGCATGAGCCGGTGGCCAACGATCCCGCGGACATCGATCCCGCTACCCGCCAACCCATCGATCCCGAAAGGCTCGGGGTGCTCACGCTGGCTGCCGCCCAGCCTAACCAGGAGGCTCGCGAGGTCCAGACCGAGGATGGCCCGCACGGCGCCTTCACCTGGGCGTTGGCGCAGGCGCTGCGGTACGCTTCCGAACCGATGGACCGGATTTTTGCCCGCACCATGGCCGCGCTGGGCGCGAACGGCGCCATCCAACAGCCCGCCATGGGTGGCCCGTCGCGTTTCTCTCAAACCATCCTGGGTCAACCTCCAGGCGTTGGCGGTGGCCTGGCCGTGGTCGTCGATTCGGTCAAGGGCGCCGACATCCGTTTGCGCGGCGGCGCCGCCATCGGTCTCTTCCCCCGGTGCCGCCTCAAGACTGTCAGCCACCCTGCCGTGACTGTCGAGATCGCCTCCTCGGAGGGTCTGGCCGTTTCCATTGCCCACGTCGTCGGCCAAGGCAGCGTCAAACCGGGTGACATCCTAGCGCTGGAGCGTTGGGTGGTTCCCGCCAAAGCCGGCCTTGTGGTTTCGATTCCCAAACCAGCGCCCGCGACCGCCGTGGAGCGGGCCGGCACGGAGTTCGGAAAACTGCGCGGCGACCCCGCCATCGAATGGCTCGACGACCCCACTGCGGGCGCGCCCACGCACGTCGTCAGTTGGAACGGGTCGGCGTGGATTCTGGAAACCAATCCCGCGACCAAGCCCTCCATTCTGGGAGCCGAGCCCACGGCCGCCGACCTGAAACGGCTGCTTCCCGCCCAAGCGCGCCTGCTGGTGCGTTTGCCGCCCACCACCAACCTCTTGACAGCGATTCCATTGGGCGATCCCGATCATTCGGCCGTGGAAACCACCTCGACCCCTGCCGGCGCGCAGTATTGGCTCTGGGGAAGAATCTCCGCGAGCGGTCCCGTCTATGCCTGGTTACTCCTTGATTCCGGCGAAGCCAGTGCGCGCGATGCTGCCGGCCAGAACAACCACGCTTCGGGATATCTTCCGCTCCCAATTCGCAGCGATTGGGTGAAGCTCCCGCAAGACATGGAAGGCGCCCGGACGGCCGGCGCCGAGCTTACCAGGATGGCGCTGCTGCTGGCCCGCATTCGCACCTGGCTCACCTTGCAATCGCCGCCATCCCAGCAGACCTTTCCTTACCGTCTGGCATTCCGCCATGTGGAGGACGGCCGGCTGGGCGAATTCAAGGATGCAGGCGACTTCAAAGAAGGCGAGCAATACAAGCTCTACCTCCGCGCCGACCCGTCCGCCCTGGCCGCTGGCGGTGCGCTCGCGCCGCGCTGGGTCTACGTCTTCGTCATCGATCACTTCGGCGATGGTACACGCGTCTTTCCTCCCCCCGAACGCGGCAACGAAGGCAACCGCTTGCCGTATGCTCAGGTGGGCGACAAGCCCGATTTCCAGCCGCTGATACCGCTCTCGGGTGAATCGCGCGACGCCGATTTCGAAATCGGCCCGCCATTCGGAGTGGATACCTATTTCCTGCTCACCAGCGACAATCCCATCGACAATCCCGAAGTCCTCCACTTCGAGGGCGTGCGCACCGAAGCGGGAACGCGCGACACATCCGATCCGCTGACGAGCCTGCTTTCGAGCGCTAGTTCCATGACCCGCGGCGTCAACCTCCGGCCGGTTCCCGCCCTGTGGTCTATCGAATCCCGCACCTTTCGCAGCGTTCCCAACGACGCGAAAAAGTGATATCCAGGATCTGGCGATGACACTGCGCGGCCGGAGTCGCGCGGCGCTCGACCCCTTCCCTCGAATGACCGCCGCCAGGACTGACTGCCCCACAGGCTGTCCAGCCCGTGTCAGAAACCATTTCGTCATTGAATACAAAGCACTTCCTGTCGCCAGCGTCAAGCCGCTGTTGTATCCTGGCGGTTAGGGAGATGATTTATCGAGCGCTCTGTAGCCTGGAATTCACACTTCCGTCACACCGTGACAAAAGCTTCACAAGCACGTCCAATTCCGTAGGCAGGCAGTAGAAAATAGGAGTTGGATCGAGCGCTGACGTTGCAGCCGGTTATGTCGCAGGATGCCGCCGGAGCCGTAGGGGCCCGGGCGAATCCGCAGGTGGATTCGTTGATTCGGGCCGCTCAACGCGGCGACCAGGACGCTTTCGAGCAACTGGTCCGCGTGTACGACCAAAGTGTGCTTCGGCTCGCCATGAACCTGTTGCGCTCGCCGGAGGACGCCCGCGACGTGTACCAGGAGGCGTTCCTGCGCGTTTATCGCAACCTGCACACGTTCCGTTTCGATTGCAGCTTTCATACCTGGCTGTACCGGATTGTGACCAATATCTGTCTGGACCAGTTGCGGAAACGGAAGGTGCGCAAGGAAGAAGCTGCCGTGCTGGAAACCTCCGACGGGCCGGTGGACCGCATGGATTTGTTCGAGGAGGAGCAGCCCGCCGCGGATCCGGAACGCGCCACCTGGAACCGGCAACTGGGGGAACGGATTGAATCGGCGCTGGGCGGCCTGACACCGCGCGAGCGCATGGTTTTTGAACTGCGCCATTACCAGGGACTTCGTTTGCGCGCCATCGGCGACATCCTGGGCACCACCGAAGAGGCGGCCAAAAACTGTCTATTTCGAGCCACCCAAAAGATGCGCGGCGGGTTGGGAGATTTTATATGACTTGCGAATCGGCACTGGCATTGATTCCGCTCTATCATTACGGCGACTTGACGCCCGAACAGGAGGACGCGCTGGAGGCTCACGTCCACGAGTGCGGCTCCTGCGCGCAAGCCATGAACCGGCAGCAGGCGCTGGCTCGTGCGCTCGACCGGCGGGAGTTGCAGGCGCCCCCTCTGCTGCTGGAAGATTGCCGCGCCGACCTGATGGCCGCCATTCAAGGCGGCGCCGCCACGGGCGCGAAAGCCCTCTCCAAGGGGCCATGGACGCTGTTTCTGGAAGCGCTCGGCGCTACCTTCGCCGGCTTGGGCCGCGTGCGCCAGCCGCTGGCGGCGGCGGCTTTGGTGACGCTTGGTTTCTTCGGCGCGCGTCTCACCGCAACCAAGCCGGCCGCTACCGCCGGCAATCCGGCGCAGCCGGCCTACACCACCGTGCGCTCCATCTCCACAACCGGTTCCGGCGCGGTCGAAATCGCCGTGGACGATACCACCCGGCGGGTGGTGTCGGGCGGTCTGGACGACCCGGCCATTCAGCAACTGGTGTTGGCCGGCTCCCGCGAAGACAATCCGGCCGTGCGCGTGGAATCGGTGGATTTGTTGAAGAACCGCCCGGCCTCGGGCGAAATCCGCGACGCGCTGGTGAATGCGCTGGCGCACGACGTCAACCCGGCCGTAAGGATGAAGGCGCTGGAGGGGCTGAAGCCGCTCGCCGGCGACCCCCAAGTGCGCCAGGTGCTGGCCCAGGCTCTCATAAGAGACGATAACCCGGTCATCCGCATGCAGGCCGTGGACCTGCTGGTGGCCCAGCGGGACGATTCCATGGTGGGGGTTCTACAGAACCTGGTGCAGCACGAAGATAACAATTATGTGCGTCTGAAGGTGGCCAAGGCGCTCAAGGACATGAATGCGTCGGTGGGTACATTTTAGTTCGGTAGCGGGGCTGCTTTGGCTGCCCGTGGCCGGCTTGTGCCAGGCGCCGCTGGAGCGGGAAGCGGGCGGCTGGGCACGCGTCTATACGGCGGCGCTGGCGGCCGCGCCCAAGCTCCGCGTATTGGGCCACGGGCCGGTCACCGTGGATGCGGACGCTTCGCGGAAGTTGGAGTACACCGTGCGGGTGAGCGTGGCGGCGCGGAGCGAGGCCGAGGCCCGGCGTATTCTGGACGCGGCCCCGTTGCGGGTTGCAACGCAGGGCGACTGGGTAGTGCTGGCGGCGCCGGGCGGGCCCGTGATGGCCCAGGTCAGGATCAAAGCGCCGCGCCTGGCGGCCCTCGATATCGCCACCACCGATGGCGCCGTCGCGGTAACCGGCGTCGACGGCGCCACCGTAGTCGATACCAGGGCCGGAGCGATCACGGCCGACCGCATGCGCGGTTCCTGCAAGCTCGCGAGCGGCGGCGGCGAGATTCGGGTCGGAACCGTCGACGGCTCGCTCGAATGTACCACCGCGGCGGGGCGAATCCAGGTCAAGCTCGTCCGCCTCGATGCCGTCCTCAATACCTATGGCGGCGATATCGAAGTGGACCAGGTGGAGGGCGCGTTGCGCGCCGATACCGCCGGCGGCGGAATTCACGTGCGCAAGGCCGGCGGCTCGGTGGCGGCCACATCCGGTGGCGGGCAGATTGTGGTGGACCAGGCCAAGGGTACCGTGACCGCCCGCAACCTGGCCGGCCCGGTAGCGGTGGGTGGAGCGGCGGGCGTACACTGCGAGTCCGGCGCCGGCGGCATTCGCCTGGCGCGCATTACCGGCCCCATGCGCGTCTCCACTTCGATGGGCAGCATCCTGGCGGATCTGGCCGGAGCGCGCCTGGCCGATTCGTTTCTGGCCACCGCCAGTGGTGACATCACCGTAGTAATTCCGTCTAACCTGGGTGTGAATATCCGCGCCGTGAACGCCATGGCCGACACCTTGCGGCGCATTGTTTCCGATTATGCAACCCTCCCACCCCGGCGCACGGGCAATCGAATCGTGGCCGAGGGCGCTCTGAACGGAGGCGGCCCGTTGATCGAGATTTCCGATACGGGAGGCACGATTTTTATCAAACGCCCGTGACCGAGCCGCGACCGAAGGGAGCGGTTGCGGTCCAAAGCTGAAAGCTTTATCAAGACGAGACTTGCTATGAGGTACCGCACTATAATCTGGCCCGCCTGCCTGCTCGCGGGCGCCATTCTCGAACCAGGGCTCCCGGCGCAGACGCCGGCCCCGCGCGCGCATTCGGCCGGCTCATTCCTGCTCGGGAAGCCGTCCACTTACCTCGGCGTCGGCGTGCTGGAAATCGATGCCGACCGCGCCAAGGCGCTCAAGCTCACCGAAGAGCGCGGCGCGGAAGTCACCCGGCTCACCGACGGCGGTCCGGCCGCAAGAGCCGGCATGAAAGTCGGCGACGTCATTTTGGAGTACGACGGAACGCCGGTTCAGGGCACGGCGCAACTGCAGCGCCTGGTGCAGGAAACCCCCGCCGGGCGGCAGGTGAAGATCGTGGTGTGGCGCAACGGGGCTTCGCTCACCCTCACCCCGGTAATCGAGGCGGACAGGAACGCCCTGGCCGGTCCGGGCGGCGACTGGAACTTGCAGCCCTTCCCCATGCCCGATTTGCCGATGGTTCCGCCCATGGATATTCCCCGCATCATCACCGCCATGCAGAGCGGCATGCTCGGAGTCATTGGGGAGCCGCTCGGCCAGCAGGAGCAGCTCGCCGAATTTTTCGGCGTGAAGCAAGGCGTGCTGGTGAAATCGGTGATCCGAGACTCGGCGGCGGAGAAGGCCGGAATCAAGGCCGGCGACGTAATCGTCAAAATCGGCGATACGCCGGTGGCGACCACGCAGAATATCACCAGCGCGCTGCGCGGTCCGCGCGGCACGCACGCGGTCACGGTGACGGTAGTGCGCAATCGAAAAGAGACTCCCATTCCGGTCACCATCGGCCAGCCGGAAAATCCCAATCACGCCGGCTTCAACTTGTTCCCGCGGGATATCGCCCCTTTCGACAGTTTCGCCGTCCATCCGCAATACTAAACGTGGCGCCGGCCCCGGCCCGCAGCGGCGGATTTACGGCGACGAGACCGCCAATGCCTTCGGCTGCCCCTTCACGATGGGCTAAGCTTTCCCATTCGGAATTACGGCTACGTATCCGGCAACCGCTCCCTGGCGGTCGCGGCTCTGACTCAGGCATTGTAAGCTGGAGACAGAGCCGCAGCCAATCGGCTTGAGGTGGCGATGAAGGGTCCCGCGCGCATTTACCGGTTCCTGCTAAAGTCCTGCCCGGAACTGTACCGCGACCTCGCCCATGCCTCCCGCGTCTACCGCCGCCGAGCCGTCTCGAGCGCGCTGGCTTTGGCCGCGCTCGCCCTCGCCATCGGCGCCACCACCGGCGTCTTCAGCGTACTGAATGCCCGCCTGCTGCGGACCCTGCCTTTCCGCGACCCCGGGCAAATCGTCGCCCTCCGCGATTTCGACCGTTGCTGCGATCGGGCCCAAGTCGAAGCCTGGCGCGCCGGCGCCGCCTACCTCACCGGCGCCGCCCTATACACTACCGAGGAAATGACGCTCGGCGCCGGCGCTGAAGGCCCGGCGCGCATCCAGGTGGCGCAGACTTCCGCCAACTTCTTTTCTCTGCTCGGAACGGTTCTTCCCGTGGGCCGGGGTTTCGCTGCCGGCGAAGACGTGGAGGGGCGCGATGGCGAGGCGGTGTTGAGCTACGGGCTGTGGCAACAGGCGTTCGGCGGCGACCCGCGAATTCTCGGCTCGACCATCCGTCTGAACGGGGTGCCCGTGACGGTGGCGGGAGTGGCGCCCGCGGGAATGGATTTTCCCGGGAAAGCGGCCGCGTGGACGCCCACGATGTTCGACTTTCGCCGTCTCACCCGCAACCGCGCCATCGCCATCAACGCCATTGGCCGCCTTCGCCCCGGCCTTACCCTGGCGGAAGCCAATCGCCGCTACCGCGCCGACATTTCCAGCGGCGCGGATTTTCCCATCACTGCCGAATATCTCCGGGAACTCCGCCTGGAACCCCTGAGCGAGACTCTGTCGGGCGGCATTCGCAAAGCGTCGTTGGCGCTGTTCGGCGTGGTGGTTTTCGTGCTGCTGACCGCCTGCGCCAACGTGGCCCATCTGCTGCTGTCGCGCATCGGCGAGCGGCAGGAAGAAATGGCCATCCGCTCGGCCCTGGGGGCAAGCCGTGCCCGCCTGGTGCGCCAGTTGGTGACGGAAAGCACGGGGCTCACCCTGGCCGCCGCGGCAGCCGGGCTGCTGGTGGCGAATTGGACGGCGCGCCTGGCTGCGTCGGTCTTGCCGCCGGCCCTGGCCACGCAAAGCTATACGGTCCTCGACGCGCCGGTTTTGGCGTTTGCCGCCGGGGTGGCTCTCGCCACCGGCCTCGTCTTCGGAGTCCTTCCCGCCGGGCTGCTGGGCCGGGCGCAATCGCTTGGCTCGCTTCAAAGCATCGGCGATACCGGGTTGCGGCGGCTGCGCGGCACCCTCATCGCCCTACAGGCGGCATTCAGCCTGGTGCTGGTTTCGGGCGCGATCACGCTGGGAATGAGTTTTCTGAATCTGCTGGGCACGGACATGGGATTTCGCACCGATCACCTGGTGACGGCCAACGTGGCTCTGGCCGGCACTCCCAGGGAAAACGCTTCGCGCGCTTACTGCCGCGAGGTGCTCGGCCGGTTGCGCGCCCAGCCGGGCGTGGAATCCGCTGCGGCCGCGGAATTCCTGCCGCTCGGCGGCAGTAGCATTGCAGAGTTCTTTTTCACTCCGGAGAGCGGCGGGCCGGACCGGACCGGCATGATTGTCTCGGTTACCGCCGATTACCTCAGGACCATGCGGACGCCGATTGTCGATGGCCGTGATTTTGCCGAGCAGGACGAGCGGCAAGAGAGCCCCGTGGCGATCGTCAACGAGGCCTTCGCGCGCGAGCTCGACCCTGGTATGCGCGTGGTCGGGCAGAGGATTACGCCAAAATACTTCAAGGTCGGAGCCCTGACCGTAGTGGGAGTGGCGCGAACCGAACGCTATCTCGGTCCAGGCGACGCCGGGCTTCCCGCGGTTTTCTTCCTGCCGCGCGGCAGGCCGAACTTTCACATGACTTTCGTGGCCCGGGTGACGGGCCGCCCCGAAGCGGCTTTGCCCATGCTGCGCGATACCATTCGCGCGGTGGAACCCAAGGCGCCCGTCTTTAGCGTGGAAACCTTCGACCAGCGCCTGCGGGATTCGCTGGCGCGGCCGCGCTTCTACGCCACGGCGGTGATCTTCTTCGGCGCCTTCGCCCTGCTGCTGGCGGTGATCGGAGTTTATGGCGTGGCCTCTTTCGCCATCGCGCAGCGCCGCACTGAAATAGGCGTGCGGCTGGCCATAGGGGCGCCGCCGGCCCGGGTGCGAGCCATGCTGCTTCGGGAAGGGCTTCTGCCCGTGGCCACCGGCACGATAGCCGGCATCGCCGCTTCGGCCGCCCTGGCGCGCGTGGCGGCCAGCTTGATCGAAGGCGCCGAGCCCATCGGTTCGGCTGCCTGCGCCGGCGCCGGCGCCCTGCTTCTGATATCGGCGGCGCTTGCGGTTTGGATTGCCACGCGCCGCATTTTGCGCCTGGATCCCGTGCTCGCTCTGCGGGCCCCGTGAGCGTCTCCATTCGCGCCCCCCGGATCGGCGATCATAATGAGTGGGTGCTCCCCATGCGTTGCTTTTCCGTAGCTCGGCCCGCTATCCCGCTCCTGGGCGTCCTGGTGCCGATAGCATCGATCTTGAGCGCGGCGTCTTCGCCTGCCTCGCCCTTGCGCGACACCGACGGCACTTCGCACCAGCCCTCGGAATGGACCGGGCCGCACGTCGCGGTTCTGTTCTTCGTGACCGTCGATTGCCCGGTGGCCAACAGTTACGTGCCGGAAATGAATCGCCTCCACGACCGCTTTGCCCCGCGCGGCGTACGCTTCTACGCGGTTCAAGCCGACGTCACCATCCCCGATCGCGACGTAGCCCGCTATGCCCGCGACTACCGCTATTCGTTCCCTCTGCTGCTCGACCCGGGGCAGGAACTGATCGATTTCACCGGCGCCAGCATCACGCCGCAGGCCGCCGTCCTGGCCCCCGGAGGCAAGCTCGCGTACCTGGGCCGCATCGACGATCGCGTGGCGGATTTCGGCAAACAGCGCTATCAAGCCACCGTCCACGATCTGGCCGGCGCGCTGGAAGCGGTACTCGCCGGCAAGCCCGTGGCCCACCCCCGCACCCACTCCATCGGCTGCGCCATCAATCGGGCGCACGCGGCGACCCGGTAGGATATGGGTCAAGGCAGCGCGGCGCGGTATCTAGCGGCTGGCGAAAAGCGCCGGGATGAATTTCGGCGCCGCGGATTAAGAGTTTGCGCCACGTTGGTTTTCGCCGCGGCCCGCGCGTTTGCGGCCGGGCCCACGTTTGCTCACGATGTCGCGCCGATCGTTTACGCTCACTGCGCCAGTTGCCACCACCCCGGCGGTCCCGGCCCGTTTTCGCTGCTGAGCTATGAGGAGGTCCGCAAGCGCGCGGGCCTGGTGGTAAGCACTACCCGCAGCCGCTACATGCCTCCCTGGCTGCCGCAGCAGGGATATGGCAACTTCGCTCACGAGCAGCGCCTCACCGGCGAACAGATCCAAACCATCGCCGATTGGGTGGCGCAAGGCGCGAAGGAAGGACCGCCCGCCGAAACTCCCGCCCCACCCGAATTCCCCGGCGGCTGGCAGCTTGGCAAGCCCGACCTGGTGGTGGAAGCGCCCGCGCCCTTCCACGCTCCGGCTTCCGGCCCCGACGTCTATTGGAATTTCGTGTTCCGTCCCCAGGTGACCGCGACCCACTACGTGCGCGCCATCGAAATCCGCCCCGGCGGCGCGCAGCTCGTGCATCACGCCAACCTGCTGATCGACCGCATGGGCATGGCCCACCAGCGCGAGGTCGCGCCCGGCCAAGGCTTCCCCGGCATGGACCTGGCTCTCTTTCGCAACCCCTTCGACCCCGACGGCCACTTCCTGTTCTGGAAGCCCGGCGGCCCGCCGCGGGTCGAAGCCCCCGGTTTTGCCTGGCGTCTCGATCCGGGCAACGAGCTCGTCCTCAACACCCATTTCCACCCGATCGGCAAGGCTGAAGCCGTGCGGCCATCTCTGGCGCTCTACTTCACCGATCAGCCGCAGACGCGGTTCCCTTTAATCCTGGAGCTCGAAAACGACGAAGCCCTGCGCATCCCGCCGGGGGCGCGCGATTTCACCGTGTCCGATTCCTTTACCCTTCCCATGGACGTGGATGTTCTGGCCGTCTACCCGCACGCCCACTATCTGGGGCACGTGCTGGAAGCCTGGGCGACGTTGCCCAACGGCAGCCGCACCTGGTTGATCCGCATTCCCAACTGGGACCCGGCCTGGCAATCCATCTTCGAATACGCCGCGCCCGTGTTTCTGCCCCAGGGCTCGAGCATCGAAATGCGCTATCACTACGACAATTCGTCCGCCAACATTCGCAATCCCAACCAGCCGCCCAAGCTGGTGGAGGCCGGCAACCAGTCCACCGACGAGATGGGCCATCTGTGGCTGCGGGTACTGCCGCGCGGCGCGGGCGACCGGCGGCGCGAGCTGGAGGAAGCGCTGCTCCGCCATCGCCTCGCCAGGAATCCCCGCGACTTCACCGCCAATTTGAACCTGGGCGCGGTGCTGCTGTCGCGGCTCAACGCGCCCGCCGCCATCACCGCTCTCGAAACCGCCGCTGACGCCGACCCCGCCAGCCTGGAAGCCCACAATATGCTTGGCCTGGCGCTGGCCCGCGTGGGCCGCACGCGCGAGGCCGTCGCGCAATACCAAATGGCCCTCAAGCTCAAGCCCGATAGCGCCAGCGCGCGGTTCAACCTGGCTAATGCGCAGATCAAAGCCGGCGATTTAGACGCCGCCATCGACAACCTGCACCAGGTGTTGGCCGCGTTCCCTAGCGATCCGCAGCCCACCGCCCGGCTGGAGGAAGCGTTAGCCCTGCGCGGCAGCCAACTTGCCACCCAGGGGCAGTGGGCGCAGGCCGAAGTCCGCTACCGCGAGCTGGTCGAGCGCGTGCCCGGGAGCGCCGAGTTGCACAACGACCTGGCCCAGGTGATGCTGCGAGAAAGCCACGGCGCCGAGGCTGCCGCCGAGTTTCGCCAAGCGCTGGCCCTGGACCCCAACAATCAAACCGCGAGGCAGGGGCTGGAAGGGCTGGGAGGAAGATAATGGCGCGGCGCGAGGCCTCGCAGAAGTGGACCAACAACCGCTGTCTATAGGAGCCGCGGCACTTCTTTCCTGAAAAATCGCATCACATCCTCCCACACAAGCGGTATGAGCATGTGCGGCATCGGGTCTTTCTCGGCTGGATCGCTGCATGTATTGCATGCGGTCCTTTCGCGACGAGCGAAAAGTCAGGCATCGCTTGAACGCGCGTGAGGAGCCGATCCTCGTCAAATAGCTCCCGCGTGAAGAAATCGAGATCCACGGAAAGTCGATGGCCGAACCGCAAGGCAAGCGCGGTCCCACCCGCAAGATACGCGTCGCCGATGAGGAATCGATCACGGAGCGCGCGGAGCGTCGCCGCCGTGCCGGTGGTGATCGTCTCAGGATGCCAAATAATGGTGTCGGGTGTGTCCTTCGCCATGGGTGCGCAGGTGTTAGCGAGCGAACGCGGCGACTTCCGCCTCAGGAATGCCGTATACCAGCGCCCAAAATGTGGCCGATTTCGGGGAGAGCCGCTGTTCGGCGCGGATGACGCGTATGATCTCGGATGCCGCGAAGGTTTTCCGGAGCCACGCGAGCGCCTCGTCATCGCCGTATTCGAGGACGCGAAAAATCGTGTAGTCGGGATAGGCCGCGGGCTGGAAGGTGGCGAGATTCGTGTCCCAAAATAAAGGTTGTAACGTATTGGGAACTATGCACTTACATTATACGCTGCCAGGCGCGGATCAGTGATGGACAGGCCTGGAGGCCTGTCCTACGCAAAGACCGAGGCCGGCATGGTGGCGACCGAAGAGATCCGCGGGCGGAAATCCATGTACGGCAGGATGTCGCGGTCGATCTCAATCCCCGGCGCGGCTTCGATCAATTCAAGCCCGTCGGCGGCGAGCCGGAACACGGCCCGTTCGGTGATGTAGAGAACCTCCTGGCTGGTGCGGCGCGCGTAGGCGGCGGCGAAGGTGATGCGCTCGACATGGTTGACGAACTTGCGCACCTTTCCGGGCTGCAGGACAACCAGGCGGCCATCCGACCACTGGAGGCGGGCGCCCTGGGCATCGAAGGTTCCGCAGAAGACCACTTTCTTGGCGTTTTGGGCGATCTCGATAAAGCCGCCGGGGCCGATCAGGTTGCCGCCGAGATGGGACACGTTGACGTTGCCGGCGCGATCGGCCTCGCCCATGCCCAGAAACGCGATATCGATTCCGCCGCCGCTGTAATAGTCGAACTGCTCGATCGATGGCAGAATCGCGTCGGTGTTGCGGGCGGCGCCGAAGAGGCTGTCGTCCAACATGCGGCCGTTGTGCGTTCCCTGCTCGACGCTCATCCACAATTGGCTGGCGTTGCCCTGTTCGGCGATGACGCCGAAGATTCCGCCGGGCATGCCAAAACCGAAGTTCAGCGAAGCACCCGCGCGCAGCTCCATGGCCGCCCGGCGAGCCACGATGCGGCGTTCCAGCCTGGCGGGGATTTCGGCCGCGAGCGCGCCTAAATCCGCGCGGCGCGAACCGCTGACGGCCGGATCGTAGCCGAGGCCGTAGAACTGCTGCTGTGTTGGGTCCTCCACCACGGCGTCCACCATGATGCCGGGCACCCGCACGCTGCGCGAGTGGAGAGAGCCGGACTCGACCACCTGCCGCACCTGGGCAATCACCAAGCCGCCGCTGTTGTGGGCGGCCAACGCCATGGAATGGATGTCCAGGTCGACGGCTTCCTCTTCCGGGCTGAGGTTGCCGCGGGTATCGGCGTAGGTGGCGCGGATGATGGCCACATCGACTTTGAAGGGCTTGTAGCGCAGCACTTCCCGGCCGTCGATGTCGAGCAGTTCGACGAGCCGTTCCCGGCTGCGGCTATTGCAGCGGCCGCCGTCCTGGCGGGGATCGATGAACGTCTCCAGGCCGGACTGGGTGAACAGGCCGGGGCGGCCGGCGCCGATCTCGCGCAGCAGTTGCTGGATGACGCCGGCGGGGAAGCAGTAGGCGTCCAGCTTCTCTTCGCGGATGAGTTGCTGCATCTTCGCCGACCAGGTGAAGTGGGAGGCGATTATCTTGCGCAGCATTCCTTCATGCGCGAAGCGGTTGGCGCCGAGCGCACCGCGATCGCCGATACCGAGCGAGTGAACCAGGGTCAAGCCGCGCGGGTGACCGGTATCGAGGAAGCGCTTCTCCACGGCGCCAAAGACCGCTTCGGCGGAAATCATCCCGGCGCCGTTGCCGCTGATGGCGACGGTCTGCCCGTCCTCGAGGAGGGCCGCGGCGCCGGCGGCATTCACGAATCGGGTGGTGCGCATGTGTGCTCTCTTTAACGGCTGCGATAAACCGGTTTTCGCTTTTCCACGAAGGCGCGGACGCCCTCCTTGCAATCCTCCATGCCGGCGGCCTCGGCGGCGGCGCTGGCATGGTGGTGGCGCAGGTCCTGGTGCATGGTCGCCAGAATGCCCTTGGTCAGAGCCATGGCTTCGGGGCGGTTGGCGCAGAGCTTCTCGATCCAGACGGCGAGCTGGCGATCCAGATCGGCGGGGTCCTCGGCAACGGCGGTGACCAGGCCCCAATCGAGCGCCTGCGCGGCGGTGATGGGGAGGGCCAGGAGGGCCATGTGGCGGGCGCGCGCGACTCCGACGATTTCGGCCAGCCGGCGCGCGCCTCCCCAGCCGGAGATCATGCCGAAGGCGACTTCCGGCACACACAGCTTGGCGGAGCGGACGGCGATGCGCAAGTCGGCCGCCAGGGCCAGCTCCAGTCCGCCGCCGAGAGCGTCGCCGGAGAGGACGGCGATCACCGGTTGGGGAAGGAGAGCGATGCGGTGGAGTACTTCGATGCCGGGGAGGATCCAATCGCGCGCCATCTCGTGCGGCGAGAGCGCGCCCCACGCGCCAATGTCGCCGCCGGTCGAAAAGAAGCGGCCGCGCGCGCGCAGGACGACAACCCGTAGCGACCGGTCGGCCTCGATGCCGCTCACGATGCCCGCCAATTGCTCGAGCATCGGCATGGTCAGGGCGTTTCCCTTCTGCGGGCGGTTCAGGGTGATCTCGGCCCGGGCTGCGCCGTTCCGTTCGATTCTAGAGTAGAGAATTTCGGGTTCCGTTGGCATGTGCTGTTCCTAGAGATGGGGGATGGCGACGAGCGCGGCCGGACGCATGATTCTTTGTGTTCCTCGAGCGGTTGGATTATCATCTTAACTTCTCGCGCGGCCGAAAAGGAGAGACTCGCGATGAGTGAACCGCTGTTCTACGAAGACGCGCCGGTGGGCCTCGAGTTCGACACCGAGGGCATCGTCGTCACCGAGAGCCACGTAGTGCAGTTCGCGGGCTTGTCGGGGGACTTCTTCGCCCTGCACATGGACGATGAGTTTGCACGCTCGCTGGGGTTCGAGGGCCGTGTCGCCCACGGGCTGCTGGGCTTGATCCTGGTGGATGGGCTGAAGAACCGGGCGTCGCAGCGTTTTCAGGCGGTGGCGTCGTTGTCGTGGCAGTGGAACTTCCGCAAACCGCTCTATCCGGGCGACCGGATCCACGGACATCTGCGGCTGGCGGACAAACGGCTCACGCGGCGCGGCGGCCGCGGCATTCTGACGCTAGCCGTGGAAGTGCGCAACCAGAAAGGCGAAGTGCTGCAGGACGGCACAAATTTGCTGATGGTGCGGAGGCGCGGCCAAGATTAGCTGCGGTCCGGCGGGATCACTTGGCTCGTGTGCACGTTGTCGGAGTAGCGCGGCAGGAAACGCCCAGATGAACCTCCGAACTCCTGATGTCGTGAAATTTGGGTTGAGCCAGGATTCGGGCGATCCAAGGTGGGACAGACCATCGTTTTTTCGTGGTCTGTCAGACCCTCGCCAGGTCACAACAGCCTGACAGACGACAAAAAACGATCGTCTGTCCCACCTGGTTTTCCGCGCCGATTCCCCGTCAGTTGGGTCAGCCAATTTTTCTCAATACCTGGAAAATGCCCGGCGAGGTCAGGAGTTCGGAACCTCGGCTCAGCCTGGCTCGACAGTCTGCGCCGCGACTTGGGGGCACTACGCTTTCACATCGGGCATTGAAAGTTGGAAGCGGCGGCGCGGAGGACATCGCCGGCCTGGCTGGGCCGCCCGGCGGCGCGATAGGCTTCGGCCAGGCTGCGCGCGCCGTCGCAGATTTGTTCATGCACCAGGGGACAGTCCTGGTCGATGAACGTGCCGGTTGGGGTCTGCCGCAAAGCGCAGCTTTGCGGAAACGCCTGACGGTACAGCGAAGACAGCTCGGCGGTGAGGCGCTGCTCGGTTGGATCGAGCAAGACCCCTTCCACCAACGCCCTGGCGGCCGCCGGCATGTCTCCCCTGCCGGCATAGATAGCCGACAGTTCCTCGGAGAACTCCGGCATCGGGTGGAGCGAGCGGCCGAAGCGCAGAGAAGAGATGGCGTTTTCCGGCTGCCCGATCCGTTCATAGAGCCTGCCAAGTTCGAGGTAAATCGGCACGTTGTCGGCCATGACGGCATCGCGGCCTTCCCGTTCGCGTTGGGCGTCATCGATGGCGCGCGCCCGCAGCAGGCTTTCAAGCGATTTCCGGTACCAGCCGGCACCGGCCGCGGGGTTGGCCGCGTCGTCGCCCTTCAGGCGCTCGCACATGCCGGTGATGTAGTAAGCGCCCGCCTCGCTCTCCCGGCCGGGGAGTGGTTTCAGAATCTCGATAGCCCGCCGCCCTTGCGCCAGAGCCCGATCCACCAGCTTGCGATCGCCGGTGATCAGCAGGGAGCCAAGCAGGTAGTGGCCCTTGGCGCTGTCGGGCGAATCGGCCGTCACGGCGGTGAACAGCGACCGGTCGTCGAGCCAGTCGTCGTTGCGCCGCCAGGTGCGCGCCGCCAGGAGCAGCGCCAGCGCGGCCGCAACGCCCACCAACCTGTTGCGGTCGCGGCAAATCCGGCCCAGTGCGAGAGCCGCCAGCCCAGCCAGACCCACCGCCGGCAGATATAGAAAGCGCTCGGCAAAAATCGTACCGATGCGCAATAGCAGATTGGAGGTGGGCGCCAGCGCGGCGAATGTCAGGCCGGTCAGAAAAAAGACCGGCTTGGCGCGCCGAAACGCCCATACCGCAACCGCGGCCGCGGCCAGGCAAACCGCCAGGCTGAGGATCGCCTGCCAGTCCTGCCAGCCGTTGAATTTCCACTGGAACAAGGGGATCTGGTTATAGGAGTAGTCCGCCGAAAGATGTTGCGGCCAGCAGATCTTCCATAGACCCAGACCGAGGGTTTTGACGGCGGTCGCGCGGGCCGTCCAGAAATCCGCGGCTATCAACGGATTGTCGACGACCGTGACCGGGGCGACCCGGGTTCCCGCCAGCATCCGGCCACGCAGCCAGAAGAACAGAACGTAGCCCGGCGCCAGCGCGGCGTAGGCCGGCCAGCGTTGTTTCCACGAAACCGCTTCGGTGGACGTCCAGTCCCAGAGCAGCATTGCCGCCACCAGCACGATGGCGCTCTCCTTGGAAAAAATGCCGAGCGCGGCGATTATGCCCAGCGCCGCCAGCCAGAAGGCTCGGGAACCGCGCCGAGGATTCCTGGCACTGGCATAGCAGAGCAGGCCCGCGAGCACGCTTCCAGCCGCCAGCAGGTCGGCCCGCCCCACCACGTTGGTCACCGACTCGGTCAACACCGGGTGTACGGCCCATAGCATCGCCATCACCCAGGCTCTGGCGATGCCGCCGAATAACATGAGGCCGAGCGCATAGACCAGCCCGATGTTGAGCGCGTGCAGCCCGAAGTTGACCCAGTGATATCCGGCGGGCGAACCGCCATCGCCCAGCACGGCCCAATTGAACAGGTAGGTGAGCGTGGTGAAGGGGCGATACAAGCCGGTGGAGTTGTTGGTGGACCAGTATTCGGTGGAAAAGATCAGGCGCAGATTGTCGGCTGTAACCGCGCGGATTCGCGTGTCCTTGAGCACGATGACGTGATTATCGAAAATCAGCCCGGCGCGAAACGAATTCGAATAGGCCGCCAGGGCCAGCAGCCAGATGGCCGCCAACCGCCAAAGATGGGGCCGCCAGCCGATCCGGGGCAGGCCGCCGGGCGGCTGCGTTTCCGCCCTTGCCGCCGCGGGAGGAGCCGGTTCCCGCTTTCGCTTTTGTTTCCTGGCCCCCGCCATTCAGATAGTTTTCTTCTCGGTTTTGTCGATTTGCTGATCGGGCAGCGGGTGGCTGGCGCGCAGTTCGAAATCCGTCACCTGGCGCAGATCGAAGACCGGCAAATCCTCCACCCGCGGAGCCTCGATGTGCGAAAGCGCCGCGCCATCCACGTCGTCGAAAACAAACGCCGGCCGCATGTCCGGTTTGGCGGAGAGCACCTCGACGCCGTTCATCTGCACGTCCTTCACGTGGCGCAGAAAGAAACCGTGAGCCGGTATGGCGCCGAACCGTCCTGGATCGGGGTAAGCTTCTTCCTGTTCCGGCGCCGCGATGGCGGCCTGTTCGCGCGTGCCGCCGCCTTCGTCCAGCACCTGGATGTTGGCGAGCTTCAGGTGCTCGATGGGGTGGCCCGGAATGCCGGTGATAATGGAACCCTGCCGCGCCGGCGCGCCGGAACACACCAGGTTGCTGATGATCACCCGCTTGAGGGTGCCGATAGGGGCGCCCGCCGGAGCGCGCATGCGCCGCCCCAGGCGAAGAAACAGCGGCCCGGTCACCAGGTTGCGCATGGCAATATTGGTAATGGTGACGTCTTCCAGCAGCGCCCCGTCCACCGATTCCAGGGAGAGCGACTGGCTGCCCTCCATCAGGCAATTGGAAATGGCGATGTTACGGAAGCCGCCGTTCGATTCGGTGCCGAACTTGATTCGCCCGGTATGCGGAACGCGCGTGCCCGGCGCAAACGGCTTGCGCGTGCCATCGAGCAGCGTTCCCAACTGAAAGCAGCCCGCCACGTAGCAGTTGGCGATGGTCACCATCTCGGTTTGCCGAGCCGACCCCAAGGCGTAATCGCTCTTGAGGCAGATGCCGTCGTCCCACGGCGAATTCACGCTCATGTTCGACACGCGCACGTTGTAGCAGCAGTCGATGTCGATGCCGTCGCGGTTGGTGTCGATCCTGAGGTTGTCCACGGTCAGATTGTCCACCCCCGTGGCTAGGATGCCGAAGTGGCCGCCCTGCAGAATGGCGAAGTCGCGCAAGGTCACGTTGTGGCAGTTCTTGAGGGCGATCGCCTTGTTGCCGATGCCCGGGGTTTCGGCGCGCGGCCCGGGTCCATATCCCTTGCTCAGCCCCTTTCCCCAGATCAGGCCGGCGCCCAGAATGGAGACGTTTTCCAGGTCTTCGCCGTAGAGCAGGCTGTTGCGAAAGTGGCTGTGGCCGAAGTCCTGGTATTGCGCCCAGGCATTCGGTTCGGGGAGGTCGTAGCCGGGTCCGGCAGCCGGCGCGTCGGCGGCGATCAGCTTGGCGCCCGGGTCCAGGTACAGGCCCACGTTGCTCTTGAGGTGAAGCGTATAGGACAGGTATTCGCCCGCCGGGAAGATTACCGTGCCCCCGCCGGCGGCGGCCGCGGCGTCGATGGCTTTCTGAATGGCGGCCGTATCGGGCGCCTTGCCGGAGCCGGTGGCGCCGTGCGCCCGAACGTCGAAGGACGAGCCCGAGCGCGGTGGTTCGGCCGCCCGTGCCGTCCGCCAGGATGCGCCCGCGCAAAGCGCGCCGGCCACTTTGAGAAATTCTCGTCGAGGATGCATTCCGAGCCGTATTGTAACTTGAACCGCGCGGGCAGTTGGGAGAGGGCCCGGTTGTTTTTCGACAGCGAAAGACGAGGACGAGTGGGAACGGTCGAGTGCCGGGTGTGGGGCGGACCACCAAGAACGATGGCCTGCCCCACGGAGACGGCTCGGTGGCGGAGTGGTAAGCGGAAGGCCCTCGGCAGCCGCCGGCCGGCCACGCAGTTTGAAACCGTTTCCGCGCGGGGCTCAT
>JBKQVG010000393.1:0-4707 GCA_052325345.1 Bryobacteraceae bacterium | reverse complement strand
ATATGCAGCGCGTTTTCCACCAGGTAACCCGCGGGGCGCGCCGCTGCCCTGAGTCCGGGCGCCAGCGCGCCACCCATCGCTGCCAGTGCTTCTCTGCGAGAAATGCTCTTCATCGGACGCTCTCCTTACACGCGCGCGGTCATCCTCATAGACGAGGCGCGCGACTCGACAAACTGCTTCCCCGGCCTTGGGGGCGTCTCCAAGAAAACGCCCACCAGTCCCCAATCACACTATGTGCACACATCCTGGTCTTCAAGCAACAGCTCCAGACCGATCGCATACGCCCCGCCGGAACCCGACGCTGCGTTCCTCGAGACCCTGCGTGAATACTGGCGCTGGAAGAAGCCAAGGAGGTGGCTCTTTCCAGGCGAACCATGCGGTGAAGGCGAGTACCTGACCGACAAGTCCGTCTGGTATGCCTGCGCCGAGGCCGCGCGGCCTGCCGGTCTCAAGAAGAGCGTCAGTCCGCATATGCTGCGGCACTATGCCGCCACTTTGGGCTACCTGCACACCGGTGACCTGCGGGCGGTACAGGAATTGCTCGGTCACGCCGGTCCACGGATGACGGCCCGATACGCGCACGTCGTGGACACGGCGAAGAAGAACCCCGCGCTCGCCATCCCGGTGAAGGTGGCGCAGCGACTTCGAACACGGGAAGTGCCAATGTGCCATGGTTAACCGTTCTTAGGCGCTGGATGCTGAAGGAGAAGGCCGGCCTCGACGCCGCGAGGTGGGGAACAAGAGCTGACCGCGATCTGGCGGGAACCACCTCGCCAGTAATTTCAAACGGCGGCGCAATGCCGGTGCTGGCAGGTAGTCCGGACCGGCCCGAACCGTGACCTGGTGCCAGAGACAGTGTACGTACTCGGCCGCTGTGCCCGCGAAGGAAGCACGCCCATACCGTGTGAGCTGGCGGACGCATCTTCCGTAGGACCGTTCTGCGTACAGGGCGCGCTTTTCCTCAAGGGCCCGTTCGTCGATCTCACCCTCCACCCCTGCACTGACCTCCTGATGCAACAGCTCCCAGTACACACGCAACTCCATATCCGAGAGCTTCTCCCAGAGCGCCTGGCCGAGGCAGAGCAGTAACTCCATCGCGACGTCATGGTCTTCCATCCCCGCCATGGCGACCGACACCTCCAGAGCATTTCTCGTCAGCGTCCATCGCGAGGCCTCTTCCGGGTCCGTTTCGCCCGGAATCGCGATATGGCATGCACCCAGGCGGCGCACCATAGAAGAAGGTACAGCGCGAACGGCTGGCCGGATGAAGTCGTGCACAAGCGTTCGGGAGATCTCCGGCTCGCGTCTCAGCGTCCATCCATGCGCGAGGCGTAATGGCTCTGACGTCATTGCCGCTCCCGGTCCCATAATCGCCGACGGCACGGGCTTCCCCGGCCCGCTCTAATAATGCACGAGATCGTCGAGGGAGCGGCGCGGCGTCGCCTCCGGTTGTCCAGCCGGATACCCAATCGGCAGGATGGCAACCGGTAACAGATCCCGCCGGCCCAAGACCCGTTGCACCGCGGAGTCGTCGAAAGCCGACCCACACGGTGCCGAGCCCGAGAGCTGTGGCCGCCAACATCGCGAATGTACACGCGATCGTGGCGTCTTGGAGTGCGTAGAGCCTCGCGCCCCGCTCCCGGTACTTCGCCGCCGAACGCGCCGGATTGGCACAGAAAACCAACACCGCGGGTGCCTGAGCGACGAAGAATTGGTCCAGCGCTGACCGCGCCAGCGCCGCGCGTTCCTTTTCCCGCGTGATCTGGAAGATCTCGTACCCCTGCAGGTTCCCTGCCGACGGGGCCGCATTCGCCGCCGCGAGCACCTGCGCCACTTTCTCTGCCTCCACCGCCTCGGGTGCGAACGCACGCACCGATCGGCGCTTCTTGATCACCTCGAACAGGTCCACGACCTGAATTGTACTTCGGATCCTTCACCCGTTTCGGGCCAAGAGCACTGATCCGGCGCCGGGAGTTCCATAACACGGTGTTCCGATCCAAGGCGCAGATCGTTGTGCGGCGTGGCTTTTCATAGCGTAGCGCGAGCACTGCAACCTGCACCGCGGGCCGGCCAAGCGGCCACAACCGACGTCCCCGGTACAGCCCATACGCTGCTAGGGATGCCCGATGTAATCCATACGACCACCATCGACCGTGATCACCTGCGCGGTGATGAAGCCGGATTCCGGTGCCGCCAGGAACGCCACTGCGTGAGCTATATCCTCTGGGCTTCCCACCCGGCCCAGCATAGAATGCTCCTGGATAGTCCGGACCAGCCGGGCATATTCGTCCGGCGTCCGCCCCTCCTTCACCATCTCGGTCTGGACGAAGCCCGGGGCCACGGCGTTGACAGTGATACCATACGGACCAAGTTCCATAGCGAACCTCCGCGTCAGCATGGCAACTGCCGCTTTGGTGGCGGCATAAAACGCGCTGCCCGGTAACGAGGTGCCATGTCCGGCAACCGACCCTAGATTCACGATGCGCCCGTAGCGGCGCTCTTTCATGCCGGACATCGCCGCGCGCGTGACATGGATTAGTCCATCGACGTTGGTACGGCGCATCGTCTCCATGCCGGCGGCATCGAAGGTCTCAAGCGTGGCACGGTAGATGGCGCCGGCATTGTTTACCAGGATGGAAGGCGGTCCCAGTTCGGCCTGAATCACCCTCATCATCTCCTCGACCTGGGCTGCATCGCCCACATCTGCACGCACAGCAATGGCAGGTCCTCCGCCGGTGCGGATCTCATTCACCAAGGCCTCCGCCTCGGCCTCACGCGTCAGATAGTTTACGCACACCGCGGCGCCCTCACCTGCCAACCGGCGTGCGATAGCTCTTCCCAGGCCGCGGGAAGCACCCGTTACCAAAGCCGTTTGCTCACTCCAGTTCATGATCATGCTCCTGGGACTGTATGGTAGATCTCGCCACGGTTCCAGTCCTCCAACGCAGTGCGCCGCGAGCCTCTCAGACTTTGCAGCACTGCGCGGCCTCTAAGAAATCCGCCATACTCATCTCCTTGCATGCCTGCAGATTGGAAAGCACATCCTAAGGATCTGCCGTTTGCGACGCGCCTGGCGGCAGCATCTTTGCAGCTTCGTCATCGAGCACGAGGACCCTATCGTTTCCCGGAGCGGATGTGCCGGGAGGAACAAATTTTGCGGTTCCACGGTTAGGACGCAGTCCAATCTCACGGGCGTAGCCGTCGCGTGGGTTGTACCACCACGCTCGCAGACGGGCACCGCTGATCCTGCCCATCTTTACTTCGAAAGGACGGCCCGTATAGGTATACACGAAGGCGTAGCTGGTGCCGCGGGTGGCAGCCACGTAATCGTACCTGGAGCCGTTTGCCCCGGCGATTAGGCTCTGATCGGGCACGCGGGCGAAATAGGGACGCGAGAGCATAAGCCGCTTCAGGTACAGCATCTGGCCGGCGCCGGGATCGTTGATGGCTTCATACCAGAAGTTCCTAGGGCTGTAGGCGCCTTTATCGCCGGGTTTGTAGAACTGCATGACGGCGTTGTCGCCGTACGTATGGCCGGCGGCGCCGGCGAAAACTGACCACCAGGCATAGCGCCGGCAATCAGCGGCAGTCCAGTACGGTTGGCCGACATCGTGAAGGCCTTGCGGGATGTTTTCGTAAGAGGGTTCGCCGTCCACCACTGGCTTGGCAGGCAAACGCGCATAGTCCTGTTCTACGTATCGCCAATTGTCCTCGCCATAGCGGTGCGGCGAAGCCGTGTCCTGATCATAGCGCTGGTGGCCGGATTGAAACATATTGAAATCGAGCCAGGGTTCAAAGTGGAACCAGGTGGAGGATTGGGTGCGGCCGAACGGGTGGAACGTGATCAGATGTCCGGGGTCGTCGGCCTTGAGCGTGCGGCCCATGAGCAACCAGACCTCGCGATGGACGTCGCCCTGGATGTCGCCGCCGGCGATCCAGACCACGTTTGGCTTAGCTTTGTAGCGCCGGGCAAGAAACGCGGCATAAGCGGCGGCGTTGGATTCGTTCAACTCTCCCGCCTTCACCAACGATCCCCAGGCAGGCACCATGGCAACCAGGATGCCGCGCTCGGCAGCCCGGTCGATGACCCAATCGACATGGTCCCAGTAGTCGTACTCGCCGGGCTTGGAAAAGTCGCTGCCGGAAGTCACATTGGGCCGGGCCAGATCGCCCTCGGTCAGCGCGGGCACGCCGTATGGGCTGGCCACGGAAGCGCCATGCAAGACCATTACCTGGATAACGTTGAACCCTTTGCTTCGCCGGTCGTCGAGATAGCGCTCCACTTCGGAACGGTCGAGCTTATTGAAAAGCAGCCAGGCAGTGTCGGCCAGCCAGAAGAAGGGCTCGCCGTTGTCGCGTTGAAAGAAATGTCCGCCGGGAGAAACGGCGATGCGCTCCGGAATCCCGGCGGCAAACGCGGCCGGCAGGAGCATCAGAAACATGCCAGCGGCGATGGTTCGTGATGACATGGGACAGTTGTATTCTATTACCTCGAATCGACGCTTTCACGGACGGCACTGGTGGCGCCAACCGCGACCACTGTGGCCACCAGGCACTCGCCAATTCAATGCAGCAACAACAGGATGCCGAGGGGTATGCCGCCTTCGGCGGTCCACTGGAGCCAGTCGTCATGCGCCTGGTTGGCGAAGACGCCAGGATCGACGATGGCGTAGCGGGGATAGACGGTGGGCCAGGTTCCCAGTCCGG
>JBKQVG010000392.1:0-12342 GCA_052325345.1 Bryobacteraceae bacterium | reverse complement strand
GCGGTGCTGCGCCGTAAGAGTCACGCGGCCGGTTTCCTTCTTGCCGGCCTCGCGCCGTTCCCGAGGGGTCTCCAGGCCGTGGTCCAGAGCGTTGCGGACCATGTGCATCAACGGGTCGGCCAGTTCCTCGACAATGGTGCGGTCGAGCTCGATTTCATCGCCGGCGGTGACCATCTCGACCCGCTTTCCGAATTGCCGCGACAGATCGCGCACCAGGCGCGCCATGCGCCGGAACAGGGGGCCGACGGGCACCAGCCGCATGGCCATGGCGGTCCTCTGCAGCTCCTGCGTGATGCGGGTCAGTTGGGCCATGTTGCGCTGCAAACGCTGACTGCGCAGGGTGGGCAGTTCCGGGTCCTGGCGCACCAGCGATTCGGCGATGACCATTTCGCCCGCCATCTCCACCAGTAAATCCAGCTTGGCGGTATCCACCCTGACCGCGCCGGCGCTGCCGCGGCGCCCTTCGGCCGGCTCCCCGGCGGGGGCGGGCTCGGACGCCTGCGGGCGTTCGGCCGGAAGCGGCACCGGCGCCGGTTCTCCCACGCGGTCTGGCTCCGGATCGCCGCCCTCCGATTCCGGCGGCGCCGAGCAGAACCCGCGAATGCGCGCGAGCAACGCCTCTTCACCGTCGACGGGCGGACCGCTGGGCGCGGGCGCTTCCAGGTGACGGAGCCAACGGCGCAGGTAGTCGGCGCTGGCCAGAATGGCGTCGATGGCCGGCGGCGTGAGAGTCAGTTCGCCGTTGCGGGCACGGTCGAGAACCGTCTCCGTCTCATGGGCCACCTTCTGCACATTCCAGAGTTCCAGGAAGCCGGCCAGGCCTTTGATGGTATGAAATCCGCGGAACACCGCGTTGAGAGCCTCGGCGTCGCAGGGATCCCGCTCAAGCATCAGCACCTGGGTTTCGATATTGGCCAGATGCTCGCCACTTTCCAGGATGAAGTCCGACAGCAACTCCGGATCCTGCGCAATCGATAGCTGGCTTTCGGCGGTCTTCGGCGCTCCGCTCTCTCGAACCGCGCGCTCGAGTTGCGCTAGCCCGGCCTGCAGTCGTTCGGCAAGGCCGTCTGCCTCGGCGGGCGTTTGGGTGGCGGTGAGCAGCGCGATCAGAGAGCTGGCGGACTCTGCCGCCTCGAACGCTCCCTCGGCCCGCGCCGATTCGACGACTCCGGCGAGTCGCGGAACCCACGTCTCCGCCAGCCCGCGGACCGGTGAATCCGGCTGGCGCATCACCAGTTGCACCGCCAGTTCGTCGATCAAGTGCCCGAGTTCTTCCAGCTTAAGCATGGTAGTGGCCGCCGTCCGACGGAGTGAAGTCGCAGGTCATGGCGCAGACGTTAGTGCAGAATGGAGTTCAGCCCGTTCAGATCCTGGGTCGACAGCACCTTATCGATGTCCAGGAGGATCTTCACTTTACCCTTGACTTTGGCCATTCCGAGCAAATAACGGTTGCCAATGTCTTCGCCAAAATCCGGGGTATCCTCGATCTCCTGGTCGGAGAGGTTGAGCACTTCCGATACTCCGTCCACCACGATTCCCATCATGAGAGGTCCCGATTCGCCTTGAACCTGGGTCACAATGATGCAGGTTCTCTGCGAATATTCGGCCTGCGGGAGTCCGAACTTTAGACGAAGATCGATCACCGGCACCACTCTGCCACGCAGGTTGATCACTCCCTTGACGTGGGCGGGCGTTTGCGGCACGGCGGTGATTTCCTGCAGCCCCATGATTTCGCGCACCTTGAGCACTCGAATGCCGAACTCTTCGTTGCTCAGGGCAAAAGTAAGGTATTTGCCGGAACGCACGTCCACGGGCGGCCCGGCAGCTATCGGATTTTGGGAAAGAACGCTTGCAGACATTTTCATCTCCTGAACCGTATTCTTACTGCGGAACCCTTAGGCGGCGCGAGCCTCACACGTCCACCGAATAGGGCTCGTTAAGCAACTTTGACACCCCGTGAACACCGCTCTTGGCGCCGTCCTGGGGCGTAAGGTTGAGCTTGACCGTCAAGGTTTCCTCTCCCCACGCGAAGCGCGTGACTACCCATTCGGCATGCCCCGCGTTTCGAGTTTTGAAGTTGTGGCCGTAGACAACCGTCGGTACGCTCAGTCCCAGAAGGCCCAGGTGCGGTTCCAGGTCTGTCTTGACATTACCGATGATCATGTTAGTGATTTCGGCGACCGCGTCGAGGACTTCTTCGTTGACGGCCGCCGCTTCGGTCATGAGCATCTGCGCGCAAATCTTACAGGCCAACGCCGGTGAACAGGTAATGCTGCCGGTACCCGCCCAACTGCCCGCCAGACCGACAAAGGACACGACGCCGTCGCGCACATCCGGTGTGTCCCGTTCCGTGGTGACGCCCGCCGGGAGCAGTTCTTCGCCGAGCATGGTGGAAAACACCTGCAGGGTCGACTGCTGGATGCAATTGATGATCAGATCCTTGACGTTCATAGGGGCAACGCCGGCTCGAGTAGGCCCGCGAGTTTCTCCTTGATTTGATCGGCCGTGAACGGTTTCCGAACGTAGCCGGCCGCTCCCAGCCGCACCGCTTCGGCAACCTTGGTCTCGCCGCCCTCGGTGGTAATCATGACCACTGGAATACCCTCCCAATCGGCGTTCGCCTTCACTCTGCCCAAAAACTGCAGGCCGTCCACTTTTGGCATGTTGATGTCGGTAAGGACCAAGTCCACTTTTCGAGTGTTCAACACGGCAAGGGCTTCTTCGCCGTCCCCCGCCTCCATGATGTTTCCGATAGCCATGCCGGTTTGCCGTAGTACCCGTTGCAGGATCTTGCGAATAGCCGCGGAATCATCCACCACCAAGATTTCGGCTTCCATTCCACTCCTTCCAACTGGACTTATCGGTTGAGGAGGCGATTTGCATTAGAGCGAAGCGGGAGAAAACAAAGGGGGGAGACAGAAGGCGCAATCCGGCCCCGCGGGCTGGTCTGCGGCTCCCATATCGCGTGGGGAATCCCCGGAGGAAGCCCGGGCCTACCGGTAAATCAGGTAACGCGCCCGCAGGGCCAGAAAATCCTCGACGGCTCCCTGGAATCCTTGCTGGATAGCGCGTGGGTCGTCGCCCGCCTGCAGCCGCCGGATCGCGTCGTCGCTGCCGATCAGCCCCGCGTTCACCTGCAGGTCGATCTTGCCGGGATACAGCTTTTCCAACGCCGCCGCCAGTTCCAGTCCCAACCGTGTGGAGTCGAACACCTCCCGGTTGACGAGCTGAAACCGCACCCCCTCCAAGTGCACGCCCGCAAAATTCGATTGGCTGGGCTTGAAACTGGTGGGATAAACCCGCACGCCCGGAATGCCGCGCTGGTTCAGGTAGGCCGCCAGCTCCCGCCCGCCGATGAAATCGGCCCCCACCTGTTCGAACGGCGCATCCGTGCCGCGGCCCACCGAAAGATTTTTCGAGGCTTCCAGCAGGCACAGCCCCGGATAGAGAATCGCCGCGTTCAGGCTGCGCAGATTCGGTGACGGGTTCACCCACGGCAGATTGGTGGCGTCGAACCAATCCCCTCGCTGCCAGTTTTCGATCGGGATCACCGTCAACGCCGCCCCCAGCTTCCCTTCGCCATTGAACAGCTTCGCCAGCTCACCCATCGTCATTCCGTGCCGCACCGGCAAGCCGGCGAAGTAGCCTACGAAAGAGCGGTGCGCGCTGTCGAGCAGCGGGCCCTCCACGTGCATTCCGGTGATGGGGTTCGGCCGGTCCAGCACGTAGAACGCAATACCCGCCTTGGCGGCCGCCTCCATGGCATAGGCCATGGTGGTCTCGTAGGTGTAAAAGCGCGCGCCCACGTCGGCGATATCGAACACCAGGGCGTCGATGCCCTTCAACATTTCGGGCGTCGGCCGCCGCGTGGCTCCGTAGAGGCTGTACACCTTCAATCCGCTCGCGGCGTCCACCGAATCCGCCAATCCTTCCCGGTCCTCTCTGCCTGCCAGGCCGTGCTCGGGGGAAAACAAGGCCACCATCCGCACCCCCGCCTGGAGCATCAGATCGATGTTGCGCCGCCCGCGCGAATCCACCCCGGTCTGGTTGGTGATCAGCCCGACGCGCTTGCCGGCGAAAGGAGCGAAGTGCCGCGCCACCAATGAGTCCAACCCGGTTTCGGCCGTGCCCGAGTGTTCCACCTCGCGACGCATACCAGGCAGCGAGCCGGTGACCGTCTCGTCGTAGCCGGTCAGAATCACTGCTTGCGTGCGGATGCCCACCGCCGCCGCCACGATCGTCGCCACCTTGGAGCGCAGCGGCGTGATGGCCGCATGCAGCGTAGGATGCACGCTGTTGGCCAGCAGAATCACGTAGGTCCTGGTCGATGGATCGATCCAGATCGACGTGCCCGTGAAACCCGTGTGCCCGAACGATCCGATCGGAAACAGCTCGCCGCGATTGCCCGAATACGGTGAATCCAGATCCCACCCCAGCCCGCGCAGGATGGGCTGGTCCGGCGGGCTCTGCGGCTCGGTGAATTTCTCGATCGTGAACGGGCTCGCAATGCGCACCCCCTCGAGCGTCCCCTGGTTCAGCATCATCTGCGCGAACCGGGCCAGGTCGTCGGCCGTGGAGAAAACTCCGGCGTGCCCCGCGATGCCGCCCATATTGCGGGCCGTGGGGTCATGCACCACGCCGCGGAGCGGAGGGCCGTCCTTTACCGGCCAGCGCTCGGTCGGCGCAATCCGCGCGCGCAGCGACGGCGGCGGCTGGAACATCGTCTCATTCATGCCCAGCGGCCGGAAGACGTTGTCCCGCGCGTACTCCGCCAGCGTTTGCCCGCTCAGCCGGTGCACCAGTTCGCCCAGCAGAATGAAATTGATGTCGCTATAAACGAAGCGCACGCCGGGCGGCCCGGCCGGAGGGCCGATACACGCCAGGCGGATGCCGGTATCGTAGCCCGACCACGGCTTCGCGAGCGGCACATCCGGCCGCAGTCCCGAAAAATGCGTGAACAGGTTGCGCAAGGTGATGGCGCTGTTGCCGCCCTGAAATTCGGGGATATACGCGGTCACGCGGTCGTTCAGCCGGAAACGCCCCTGCTCGAACAACTTCATCAGCGATGTGGTGGTGGCGACGACCTTGGTCAGCGACGCCAGATCGAAAATCGTGTCCACCGTCATGTCTTCGGCAGCCGGTGCCAGCGCCCGCTTCCCGTACGCCTTGCGATAGACCACCTTGCCGCCGTGCCCCACCAGCAGCACCGCCCCCGGCAACTTGCCTTGCCCGATCGCTTCATCGATCGCCCGGTCGAGCGCCGGCCCGGCGCTAAACTCCTGCGCCCACGCCGCCGAAGCCAATGCCGCGACCGCCCCCACCGCGCACCAGAAAGTTCTCATCACCGTTCATTCTAATTGCAGGGGGGCGCCGGCTGTGGCGCGCATGTTCCTGCCGGCGGGGCGGGCGCCGGCCCCGTCCTGCGCTATCCTCGAAGTTTGTATACCGCACTCGATCTTCCGCACGCCGCCGCCGCGTTCGGCGCTGCGTTTTTGGCCGGCGCGATTAATTCCGTGGCCGGTGGCGGCACGCTGGTCTCTTTTCCCACCCTGATCTGGCTGGGGCTCAATTCCGTGGGGGCCAACGCCACCAGCACCGTCGCCATCTGGCCGGGCACCGTGGGCAGCACCTGGGGTTATCGCAAAGAGTTGCGCGGCTTGGACTCGCGCTTCCTGGCCATGATTGTGCCCAGCCTGACCGGCGGGTTGCTTGGCGCCTGGTTGCTGCGCTTTACTCCACCGGCGCTGTTCGACCGCCTGGTGCCGTACCTGATCCTGTTTGCGACCCTGCTGTTCATGGCCCAGGAGCCAGTGCAGCGCCTGCTCAAGACCGCCGATGCGGCGCGCCATCGCTCCCGCCGCTGGTTCATTGGCGGCTTGCTCTTTCAGCTCGTGGTGGGCCTGTACGGCGGCTATTTCGGCGCCGGTATCGGCATCCTCATGCTGGCCGCTCTCAGTATTTTGGGCCTGGAAGACATCCATGAAATGAACGCCCTCAAGGCGATCCTGGCCGGGTCGGTGAACGGCATCGCCGCCATCTACTTCGTCTGGGAACGAATGGTCTATTGGCCCTATGTGCTCATCATGGCGGTGGCCGCGATCCTGGGCGGCGTGGGCGGAGCCGGCACGGCCCGCCGCATGGGCCGCACCGCAGTGCGCCGGGTGGTGATCGGGATCGGCTTGCTCATGGCCGTATCGTTGTTTCTGAAAGGGCACTGAATCATGCTGGGCCCGCTGTTCGATTCCCCGGCTTTCGACCGCCCCGCCCTGGCGGAACGGCTGCGCGCCATGGCCGCCGAAAATGTCCTGATCGGCGCCAGCTCCTGGAAGTATGAAGGCTGGTTCGGACAGATCTATGCCCGCGAGCGGTATCTGGAGCGCGGCCGGTTTTCCAAGCGCCGGTTTGAAACCGAGTGCCTCCGCGAGTACGCCGAAACCTTCCCCGTCGTGTGCGGCGATTTCACCTTCTACCAGTTCCCCGAACCGGAATTCTGGCGCCGCCTCTTCGCCCAGGCGCCGCCCGGATTTCAATTCGCCTTCAAGGCGCCGGAGCAAATCACCTGCAAGATCTTCCCCAGCCACCCGCGCTACGGCGCCACCGCCGGCAAGGAAAACGAAGGCTTTCTCGATGCCGGGCTGCTCAAGGAAATGTTCCTCCGCCCGCTCTGGCCCTACCACCGCCAGGTGGCCGTGCTGATCTTCGAATTCGGCGCCTTCAGCCGGCGCAGCTTCTCCGGTCTCGCCGCCTTCCTCGACCGCCTCGACCCGTTCCTGGCCGCCTTGCCCCCCGAATTCCGCTACGCCGTCGAGATCCGCAATCCCGATTATCTCGAGCCCGAATATTTCCGCGGTCTGCGCGCCCACCGCGTCGCCCACGTTTTCAACGCCTGGTCGAAAATGCCCGAGCTCGCCGCGCAGATCGCCCTGCCCGATTCCGTTACCGCGGAGTTCACCGTCTGCCGCGCCCTGCTGCGGCGTGGCCGCGCCTACCAGGAAGCCGTCGACAAGTTCGCCCCCTACACCGAAACCCGGGACCCCAATCCCGAAGCCCGCCAGTCCATGCGCTTGTTGATTGGCCGCGCCCGCGAGAACCGCCAGTTCCTGTTCCTGTTCGTGAACAACCGCCTGGAAGGCAACGCGCCGCTGACCGTGCTGTCGCTAGTGACGCCGTAATTCAAGGCGGCCCAGGCTGCAAATCCAGCCGTCTTATTCGGCGGTCCGTTTTCGCAGTTCTTCAGCATCGCCAAGATCCTTGGCTCGGCCGGTCTGTTCCTTGTTGCGGAGCAATGCCGCGCGGCCGATGAAGGGCACGACGATTCCTTCCCATTCCGCTTCGCAGCGTGTCGCCCAAGCTTCCTCGAAGCCGACCCCTGAGATGCCAGTCAATAGGTCGATCCGGTTTGGCTGCACTCCTAATTGCACTACCATGCCGGGTGAGCGGAGATCCGCTGCCTGAATTCCGAGTGTGCCAAAGCCGAATGCCGACAGCGCGCGCAGCACGCGTTTGGCATTCTCGTCAGTGGGCCGAACCAGCAAATCGAGATCCCCGGTATAGCGAGGGAAACCGTGAAAGGCGACGGCGAACGCGCCGACCACGAGGTACTCAACTCCGTTCGAGTGGAACAACTCGAGAAATTCGCGCCAGTCTTTGTTCAGCGGCATCGGGGTGACGGCGGTCGCGGAGTTCGATCAGGATATTGAGGCGCTGCTCAGGCGACATCGCCGCGTCGCGGCGCGCATCGGCTTTGTCGGCCTCTTCGAAGCTGGCGAATACTTTCGCCGTCTTCTCCACGCAGATATTATAGCCCGTTAACCCTCCCCCTTACCGTCCCGCCAGCGGCTCGAATCGCGCTTGGAAGAAACGCAGGAGCTTCGGTTCGTAGACCATTCGCAGGCCCGTGATGGATTCCCGCGCTTCGTACACCGCGGCCACCGATTCGGCGGTCACATCCATGTGCGCCTGCGTGTACACGCGCCGCGGAATGGTGAGCCGCACCAGTTCCAGTTTCGGCAGGCGGTCCTTGCCGGTCTCGGGGTCGCGGCCGGCGGAAACCGCGCCGCGCTCCATGCTGCGCACCCCGGCATCGAGGTAGATGGCGGCGGCCAAAGCCTGGGCCGGGTAGGACTGCTGGGAAACGTGCGGCAGAAACGCCCTGGCATCCAGAAACACGCCGTGCCCGCCGATCGGCCAAACGATGGGCACGCCGTCCGCCGCCAGTTTCTCGCCCAGGTAGCGCACCTGTCCCACCCGCGCGCGGATGTGATCGTCCTCCACCGATTCCGCGATGCCGATGGCGACCGCTTCCATGTCGCGCCCGGACATGCCGCCGTAGGTGTGCAATCCCTCGTACACCACCAGCAGATTCCGGGCCTGCTCGGCGATCTCACGGTCGCGCAAACCGATGAAACCTCCGATATTCGCCAGCGGATCTTTCTTGGCGCTCATGGTGCAGCCGTCGGAAAGCGCGCACAAATCTTTGACGATATCGGCGATCGGCCGGCCGGCCTGGCCCGGCTCGCGCTCTTGAATGAAGAAGGCATTTTCGGCCACTCGCGTCGCGTCCAGAATAATCTTCACGCCGTGCTTCAGGGTCAGCGCGCGCACCTCGCGCAGATTGCCCAGCGAGATGGGCTGCCCGCCCGCCATATTCACCGTGGCGGCGATGCTGGCGTACGGAACGCGTCCGGGATTGCGCTCGATCACCCGTTCGAGCTTCGCCAGGTCGACGTCGCCCTTGAACGGGTGCGGGTCGGCCGGGTCGTGCGCCGGGGCGATAATCACGTCTTCGAAAGTGGCGCCGGCGAGTTCCTGGTGCAGCCGCGTGGTGGTGAAGTACATGTTCCCCGGAACGACGTCGCCGGGATGAATCAGCACGCGCGAAACGATGTGCTCGGCGCCGCGCCCCTGGTGCGTCGGAATCACGTGCTCGTAGCCGTAATATTTTTGCACCGCGGCTTCCAGGTGGTAAAAGCTTTCGCTCCCGGCGTAGGCTTCGTCGCCCAGCATCATTCCCGCCCACTGCCGGTCGGACATGGCCGACGTCCCGGAATCGGTCAACAGGTCGATATAGACATCGCGCGAGCGCAGCAGAAAAGTGTTATACCCGGCTTCCCGCAGCGCCCGCTCGCGTTCTTACACGGAAGTCATCCGCACCGGCTCGACCACCTTGATGCGGAAGGGTTCGGCCCAACTACGCTTCTTCGCCGCCATGAATATGCTCCTGGTATCAGTCTAAGGAAGACTGCCGGCGGACGGAATGCAATCCCCCACCTTACTTTGGTGCTAGGCTTTATTTTTGCAAAGTAGATCTGGCAATAACTTTTCGATTGTTAGGTGGATATGAACATCGCACGCCTGCTGGATGAAACCGGTTGGAAGATTCTGGCCGAGTTGCAAGCCGACGCCCGCATCTCGTTTTCCGCGCTTGGGCAGCGTGTCGGATTGTCCACCCCGGCCGTGAGAGAGCGCGTGGCGCAGATGGAGGAACTCGGGATCATCCGCGGCTATCACGCTTCGGTGGATCTGTCTCGCGCGGGCTATCCGGTCTCCGCCTTCGTGCGCATCACCGTGGGCGGCGACGAGCGGACCGCGCAGCGTCTGGCGGCGCGCGTGGCCGATCTTCCCGAGGTGATGGAATGCCACCGGGCCACCGGCGACCACGCCTTCATCCTGCGCGTCGCCGCCGGTTCCGTCAAGCACCTGGAACGCCTGATCGACCGCCTCACCACATACGGGATGACGTCCACATCGCTGATCCTGTCTTCACCCCTGGAACGCAGAATTGTGACCCGCCCGCAGCCGGCGCCGTGAAAGGCTTGATGTGAAGCCCTGATGAATCAGAGGTTGGTAACCTGCGGACCGATTGTGGGGCGCCCTCAGGGCCGGGTCCAGCCGGGCGCCAGCCCGGCCGCGCGCCGGAGAGGCCTAAACTTGGCTCAACCCAATTTCCACGACATCAGGAGTTCGGAATCTCGGCGCAGCAGCCAAGAGTGGACTTGGCCGCAAGATTGGCATGGTAACGTCCAACCGCGCTTCCCGCTTTGAGATCAAACCGGGGCATTTTCATCTACTCTGCACGGTGGCATCGATGCTATTGCTCCGAGAGCTTGCGGAAGAGGTTCGCGTCGGCCTTGGCTTCGGCGGCACGCCCTTGTTGGGCGGCCAGCCGGGCGCGCAGGTCCAGCAGGGCAGGGAAGTAGAACGCCGCGAACGGCGACAGGCCATTGGCGGGTGGGACGGGCGTACGCGCCAGTAACGGGGCGGCTTCGGCGGCGCGTCCGGTTTCGAGGTCGCACCAGGCCAGCAGCACCGGCAGGCCTTCATCGCTCAATGCTTCGCCATTGGTGTACATGCGCTGGAGGATTTCGCCCGCGTCGGCGAAGTCGCGAGCCAGCAGCAAGGCGTGCGCCAGCACGTAATCGCGGATTTCCGTTTCCGGGGCGAGGGGAGCCAACTTGAGGGCTTGAGCTTTCCATTCGGCGGAGGGCATGGGCGGCTGCGCCAGGAAGCCGGCGATGGCGGCGGCCGCGGAAGTTGAGCGGTCGGCGGTTTGGCGCGCTTTTTGCGCCATTTCTTCGGCGCGCGGCCGGTCCCCGGTCACCAGGCTCCAAACCGCCAGGCGCACGTAAGCCCGCGAGGCCAGGGGACGCTGCGGACCGGCTTCCGCTTTTTGGGCCAGGGCTTCGAGCTGGGCGTAAGCCGCCTTGCGCTGGCCCACGGTCCATTGCCATTCGGCGTCGAAGAAGCCGGCCGCGGGGTCGTGGGCCGCCGCGCGGGCGTCGCGATATCGCCGGGCGAGCGTGTTCGCTCCGGCCAGGTCGCCGGCCAGCAGGTGAGCGAATGCGGCCTTGTAATAGTCGCCGGAGCCGAGAAAGCCCGGATTCTTCCGGACCGCTTCGAGATAGAGAGCGGCGGCTTGCCGGTAGCGGCCGTCGATCAGGTTGACGTCGCCCAGCGAATCGATCGGGTTGGGGTCGGCTGGCTGCAGGCGCCGGTACCTGTCGAGCGCGGCCGTGGCGGCTTGCACATCGCCGGAATAGGCGAGGGCGTAGGCCATCTGGTTGAGCAGATTGGTATCGTCCGGCTCCACGGCGAGCGCGTTGCGGAAGGCTTGCGCGGACGGGCGAAAGTCGTGCCGGTTGAGCGCCAGTTCGCCCACCGAACGCCAGAGGTCGGGATCGCGCGGGGTAAGGCGGGCAAGCGCCGTCAGGGCCTGGTAACGCCCGGTGGCGTCGCCGCGCAGGGTGGCGAGTTCCACGGCAATGCGGGCGCGTTCCAGCGCCGGGATGGCCGCTCCCCGATTCAGGGCGCTTTCCAGCGTGGACTGGGCCGCGCTCGTGCCGCGCTGGGTCTCGGCGAGGAGCCGATAAGCCGGACCGAAGCCGGGATCGGCGGCGATGGCGCGCTCGGCGGCTTCGGCCATGTGCGCGCCGCCGGGCGCTTCCAGAGCCTCGCTGTAGGCTTCGAGCGCAGCCAGGCTGTGCGTGCTGAAAGTTTCCGGATGCGGCGTGATCTGGCGGGCCAGGTCCGCGGCGGCCGCCAGGACATCCGTGCCGGGAGCGGAAGCTTGCAGCCACCGGACGTCGCGGCCGCTCCGCACGTCGCGCAGCACAAGTTGGGCGTGTAGCCGTCCGCCGGCGGTCCAGTAATAGCCATAGGCGACGCGCGTGGCGCCCGCGGCCGCGGCCGCCGCGGTTTCGGTGGAGACGCCGGGAGCCGATACCGGGCGAGCGCCCAAGCTGCGCTCCACCAAATTCAACCGCTCGGGCGGGATGGCATAGATTCCGGGAGCGTTGCGGAGTTCTTCGCCGAGCACCTGGGGGAAGGCGCAACCCATCCAATCCTCGGCCGGGTCGGCCCCCAGGTTTTCGAAGCGAACAATCGCGAGGCGGGTCCATGGCGGCGCGGCGGAATGCTTCGAACACGCGCCCGCCAGCAGGCAGAAGACAACCACCGCCAGATTCAAAACCCCAAAGACAGGCCGCGAGGACCGCCCTGTCCGGCTACAAAACACGCGGCTCCAGCGCCAGCAGTTCCTTGAATTCAGGCAAGTCCCGGAGGGCGGAGAAGTCCGGCTCCTTGGCCAGCGTCTTCTTGTCCTTGTAGCCCTCTTCCAGGGCTTTGCGCAAATACTGGAGGGCCAGATCGTTGCGGCCCTGTTTGGCGTACAGCTTGGCGATACAGAAATGGTAGGAGGCTCGCTCGGCCATGCTGCGTTCTTCCAGTACCTGGCCGAAGTTGCCGTGATGCTCCAGCACCTCGGGATCGAGCTTGAGGGCGATCTGGTAATCCTCCATACCCTTGGCAAAGTTCTTGCGCGTAAACCAGGCGGTACCCATGTTC
>JBKQVG010000391.1:0-8443 GCA_052325345.1 Bryobacteraceae bacterium | reverse complement strand
ACCAGGAACCCGACCACGATCGGCTGCCTCTGGTCGTGGCTGAAGAAGGTGATTTTCTGCGGCTTGCCCTCGTCCAGGATGCGGAAATCCTTGGCTTCCAGGTTGGAAACGTAGCGCCCTTTGTCATCCACCACGGTGACCGGAACGATGACTTCTCTGGCCTCCGTGGTAATCAGAGGCCGCTCGCCCTGGACGGGCGCCGGCGGAGGGTTGGACGGCGCCGTCTGGGGCGCCGCCGGCCAGCCGGTCAGGAAACCAGACAACAACACGAAAGCGATTCGGCGAAACATGGGAGTCACGGCTTGCTACCCATTCTACCGCGAGGCGGCGGGTTTCACGGCTACCGCTTCCAGGGCGAATCCGGCGTCCATGGAGGGCAGCCCCTCGAAAGTCACCAACGAACCGGCCGGCGGTGGATTCGAATTGAGGAAACCCGCCCGCAACTGCCTTACCTGCCGCGCGATACCCCCGGAAAGAGGATAGTAATGGACGAACGCAACTTCTTCGGCCGATACGCCGGCCTGCCGCAATTCCTTGAGCAGGCGCTCGAACGCGAGCTTGGAATCGGCCTCCTGGTAGCCGAACGAGGCCTGGGTTCCGGTCAGGATCACCTCGCTGGAATTCACCAGGGCCATCTGCGATTGTCCGGCTTCCCCGGCCAGCCCTTCCGGATTCAGCAGACGCAGCGGTGCGCCGGGGTCGGACCGCAAGCGGGCAACCGCTTCGCAGGCGGCAATCGCCTCGGCCGGCTCGCGTTGCGTCTCCACGATATCCATGGCGGCGTGTGGATACCGGCCGGCGATGGTTGTCCGCAGGCCGTCCGCGCCATCCAGCCGGCTCAAAAAACAGGTGACCCGCAACACGTCCGCCGGCCCGGCTGCCGCCGCCGAGACCAACTTGTCCAGGCGGGCCAGCGACCGGGCCGCCAACGGCCCGGTCGGATCGAGCGGGTTATCGGATTTTTCCACTTGCACGGAAATCCACGCCAACCCGAATGGGTCCACTTCTTTGCGGGCGGCCGAAATCGCTTCCAGCACCACCTGCGCGCCCTCTAGCGGCAACCCTCCGGCGCGAATCAGGCTCAGGGCGGGCAGAGGCTGCTTGCGATCGGTGAAAACGTCGCTCACCAGGTCGCGCACGCGCCGCAGGTCGCCCGACCCGGCCACGAACGCGCGGATCTTTAAAACGGTTTCGCCCTTCGACTGGCGCAGCAGAACGTGCAGGCCATCGCGCACCTGGGCGGAGAGCAGGCCTTTGGCCGAGAGCGGCGTCACCCGGAAGACCAGGCGATGGGTCGGCCCGGCCACCGAAGCCGGCAGTTCCCTGGGCAACTGGAGGGTCTGGGTTTCGTCCTCTTTGTTCTTTTTTTTTCGCTCGCCCGGCAACGCCAAAAGGCCGCCCGCCAACGCCAATATGACAACCCCAAGGCACGGGCCCCGCACGCGCATAGTCGTAGGCAATTGTAGCAAAGGCCACGGCACTGTCGGCCTGCTCTGAGCGCTTGCTCTGAGCGCTTGTGCGATCGATCGGCATGGCGATCCGGACTTGAGAACCCGGTCCTGCCCGAAGGGCTGTTTCTTGGACCTCCTGCCTATTACATTCTCCGAAAACGGCCCATTGCCGTTATGGTGGAGGCGGGAGGAGTCTTGTACGGAATCACTGACACCGACGGAACCACCGCGCCGGCCATCTATAGCCTGAACACATCCACAGGGGCCGCCACATATGTCGCCAGCGTGCAGGGGGGATCAACGATATCTGGGGCGCCGCGCCAATCCCCATACCGGTGAACGCGGACTTGGGCGCTCAGGTCCGCTACGCGGCGGCTGTGGTGAACGGCATGGCAGCCTGGGGCACGACACTCCATCCGGCTCCCGGCTCGGGCACCACCTACGTGGCCACGGAGACCCCGTTCTCGCCGTTTAGTCTCAGCAGCGCCGACGCCGCCGCATTGCCGGCCGGTGCGCCGCCATTCTCGGCAACGGCAGCACCTACGGCATCTGCTCGTCCTGCGGGACCGGCGCGCTGGGCGCCTCGAAGATGTAGCGGCGAGAGCTACGGCTGGGACGGACACCTTTTGCGCAACGGACGACGCGCCATCGACGCGTGGCAGAAGCCGTAACGCCAGCCCTTGCGAGCGGAAACGCCCGCTCCACAACGGCTGCTACGATCCCCCGTAGGCGCTTCCAACCTTGATTTTCCGGAAGCGCGCGGGGCTGGCGCCGTGGCCGGTGCCCATCACCTGCTCGGGCTGGCCTTTGCCGCAGTTGGGGACACCCCACAAGGTCCAATGCTCGCGGCCGGCGATGGCGGCGCAGGCGTTCCAGAACTCGGTCGAGATCCCGCTGTAACTGGGGTTCTTGAGCATGCGGACGCGCTTGCCTCTGGCGATTTCCCACCCGATCTCGCAACCGAACTGGAAGTTGTAGCGTTTGTCGTCGATCGACCAACTGCGGTTAGTCTCCATATAAATGGCGTGGTCGGCGTCGAAGACTTCTTCTAGCGTCTGGGCGCCCGGCTGCAAGCTGACGTTGGTCATGCGGATCAGGGGCAGGCGATTCCAGCCATCGGCGCGCATGCAGCCGTTGGAGCGCGGCTGGCCGATTGCGGCGGCGGTTTCGCGCGAAGTCATGTAGCCTACGAATTGGCCGTCGCGAATGATATCGGCCGATTGCGCGGGCACGCCTTCATCGTCGAAGGCGAAGGCGCCGAGGCCGGGGCCGTGATCGAGGCGGGCATCGCAGACCACGTTCACGATGTCCGCGCCGTAGCGGAGCCGGCCGAGCTGGTCGAGAGTCAGGAAGCTCATGCCGGCATAGTTGGCCTCGCTGCCCAGGACGCGGTCGAGCTCGATGGGGTGGCCGATGGATTCGTGAATCTGGAGGCCGAGCTGGGAGCTGTCGAGGATCAAGTCGAACTCGCCCTCCGGGCACTGATCGGCGGAATGCAAGGCGACGGCTTCTTCGGCTACGCGCGGCGCGTTTTCGAGCAGGCGCAGCTCGTCGATCAGCTCATAGCCCTTGAGCTGGTATTGGCCGCCGAAGGAATTGGGATAAGAGCGCCTTTGGATTTCGGCGTCGCGATAGGCGAGTGCGGAAAAACCGGCCCCGGTCCAGGTGCGGGTCTGATCGATCAGGCTGCCGGTGGTGGAAGCGAACACCTGGCGGCGGCGTTCGAAGTGGATCGAGGCTTCGGCCAGGCTAATGCCGGGGTTGCGGCGCAACTCGGCGTCGACGGCGAGCAGAGTTCCGAGGTTGCGGTCGACGGAAACGGAGAACGGGTCGATGGCGGCCGGCGATACCCAGGTGGCCTCATACTTTTGTTCCGGCGCCAGCACGACATCGCGTTTCTTCGCGAGCACGCCCGAGCGGGCAATTTCGATGGCAAGCGCGGCGGCGGTTTCGAGACCGGTGGGGGAAAGATCGTCGGTAGCGGCAAAACCCCAACAGCCGCCGGCCAGCACGCGGATTCCCACGCCCCGGGATTCGGAGCCGCCGACGTGGCCGGCCTTGCCGTTCTTGGTGCTGACGTCGCGCTGGCGGGCTTCCTCCACGCGCACGTCGGCATATTCGACGCCGCGGCGCGCGGCGGCATCGAGAGCGGCCAACGCCACGTGCTTCATCGCGGCGTGATCAATCCGCCGAGTTTTTCCTGCTCGCTCGAAGCCGTTCGCGGGAAGCGCGTGGAATATGCTTCGGGATACTTCAAGCCGGACCCGGTGTTGTAGATCACGATGCGGTCGGACGGTTTGAGGAATCCGCTGGCGAGCAGTTTTTCGAGAGCGGCCACGCAGGCGGCGCCTTCGGGCGCGGCGTAGATGCCCTCGTCGGAGGCGAGGCGGACGCCGGCATCGAGCATTTCCTCGTCGGCGACGGCGATGGCGGCGCCGTGGGAGGCGCGGACGGCGTCGAGGACGAGAAAATCGCCGAGAGGCTTGGGAACCCGCAGTCCGCTGGCAACCGTGTGGGCATTTTCAAAGAACCGGCTGCGCGGCTGGTTCTCTTCGAAAGCGCGCACCACCGGGGCGCAGCCGGCGGCCTGCACGGCAATCATTTTGGGACGGCGCGAGCCGATCCAGCCGAGCGTTTCCATTTCTTCGAAAGCCTTCCACATGCCGATCATGCCGACGCCGCCGCCGGTGGGATAAAAGATGGCGTCGGGCAGTTCCCAATCCATTTGCTCGGCCACTTCGTAGCCCATGGTCTTCTTGCCTTCGATGCGATAGGGCTCTTTGAGCGTGCTGATATCGAACCAGCCTTCGGCGGGCGCGCGTTCGGCCACGATTTTGCCGCAATCGCTGATCAGGCCATCGACCAGGGTGACGTTGGCTCCATAAGCCATGCATTCCAGGTAATTGGCCTGGGGCACGTCGCGCGGCATGAAGATATACGATTCGATGCCGGCGGCTGCGGCATAGGCGGCCAGCGCGCTGGCGGCGTTGCCGGCGGAAGGGATGGCGACCTTGCGGATGCCGAGTTCGACGCACATCGAGATGGCGCAGGAAAGGCCGCGCGCTTTAAACGACGCGGTGGGGTTGAGACCTTCGTCTTTGACCCACAGAGCTTCGGCGCCCAGGCGCGACCCCAGGCGACGGGTGCGGATGAGGGGCGTCCAGCCTTCGCCAAGGGAGACCACCGAAGCGTGCGCGGCGGGCAGTACCGGGGCGTACCGCCATATGGAAGGCGGCCCTTCGGAAACCTGGCGGCGAGGCCAGCGGTGGCGGATGATCCCCATATCGTAGCGAACCAACAACGGTCCGCCGCAAGCGGCACAAAGGTTGGCTACCTGCCCAGCCTCGATATGCTGGTGACACAGACTGCATTCCAGATGCGTGGGTTTGCCCATGGAATACACAAGTCTAACATCCAGGTGGCGAAGCGCCGCCGGCCGGACGCCGTGGCGGGACCCAGTGACGTAAGACCGGTTACACCCGAAAGCCGCACATTTCGGCAAAACGGAGTTCGGTGGCTTTTACACGGCCGGCTACTACGCCGAGGGTGCGGGTGAGGAATTCCACGCCGAGGACCGGATCGCGCCGGCAGAGTTCCTGCAGGGCAGGGCCGGAAAGACGCAGGGCTTCGGTTCGTTCACGGGAACGCACCTTGAAAACGGTGTCGTGCTCCGCGAGCAAGGCGGACCAGCCAAACGCGTCACCTGGCCCCAACGACTGGACGCAAACCGTGAACTGCGGGGCGCACAATTCCACCGCTACGCTGCCGGAGATCAGGAGGTAAAAGTCGGAAGAGCGCTGACCATCGGACAGGACGATCTCGTCGGCCTCGAAGCGGACCGGTCTGGCCAGAGCGGCGAGCGCGGACAGTTGGGTATCCGCGAGTCCCTGAGTGAACCGATGGGCGCGGAGGATCTCAAGCGGCGTGTGTTGCCCCATCCCCTGCGCTATAGTCCCCACCTGTGGCCTCCAAAGCCTTTAGAACCGTTGCGAACTCGCACAGAGTAGCAATCCACCTGCCATGCCTGGCGCGAGGGTTGGTATAACGGAGGTCACTGAAAGTCCGGGAGAAAGAACATCGTGAGCACAAACGGGCACAATCGTAGAGATTTCCTGCAAGGCGTGATGGCCTCGGCCGTTCTGGCGCGAGGTTTGGAGGCGCAGAGCAGCGCTCCACATACTTTCGGGTGGCATGGAACGGATTTTCTGCTGGACGGCCAGCCGCTGGTGATTCGTTCCGGTGAGATGCATTATCCGCGGGTGCCGCGGGCGTGCTGGAAGGACCGGATGCGGAAGATGCGCGCGCTGGGGCTGAATGCGCTGTGTACCTACGTGTTCTGGAACTTGCACGAACCACGGCCGGGCGAATTCGATTTCACCGGTGACCTGGATTTGGCGGAATACATCCGCACGGCACAGGCGGAGGGCTTGTGGGTGCTGCTGCGGCCGGGGCCGTATATCTGCTCGGAATGGGATTTCGGCGGTTTGCCGGCCTGGCTCCTGGCTCCATCCGATTTGCTGGTGAGAAGCCAGGACGCGCGCTTTCTGGCGGCCGCCGAGCGATATCTGCGGCGCGTAGGCCAGGAGGTCGCAGGACTCCAGGCGACCAAAGGCGGCCCCATCTTGATGGTGCAGGTGGAGAACGAATACGGCTCCTACGGCAACGACAAAGTCTACCTGCGCGCGATCCATGACATGATTCGCGCGGCGGGATTCGATTCCCAGCTTTATACCTCGGATGGTTCGGGCAGGCTGCAACTTGAAAGCGGGACGCTCGAGGATGCCGTGGCGGTGGTGAATTTCGGCGACGGTGACGACCCGCGGCGCCAATTCTCGAACCTGGCCGCGTTCCGGCAGAACGTGCCGCGCATGGCGGGCGAATACTGGGTGGGGTGGTTCGATCACTGGGGCGAGGTACACCACCGGACGCCCGCCGAACACGCCGTAAGGGGCCTGGAATGGATGCTGGCGCAGGGGATTTCTTTCAACCTTTACATGGTGCATGGCGGCGCCAGCTTCGGCTACATGAGCGGGGCGAATCTGGGCAAGGTGTATGAGCCGATCGTTTCGTCCTACGATTACGATGCACCGCTGGATGAAGCGGGGCGGCCGACGGCGAAGTTCCATGCCATCCGGGCGGTAATCGGCAAGCATTTGGGCGGCGAATTGCCCGCGCTTCCGGAGCCGCTGCCCATGATAACGGTGCCGCGGTTTCCCTTGCACGAAACCGCGCCGCTGCTGGGCCGGCTTCCGCGGCCGTTCCGCTCCGCGCGTCCCACCGCCATGGAAGCCCTGGGACAGAGTTACGGCTACGTGCTGTATCGGCGCAACGTGGAGCGGGCCGGCAAAGGCACGCTGGTGGTGGAAGGAGCGAAGGATTTCGCGGTGGTGATGCAGGGAGCGCGGCGCCTGGGCACGCTCGACCGGCGCCACGGCGAGAGCAGGCTGGAAGTGGATCTCGTCGCCGGCGAACCGCTGGACATCCTGGTGGAGAACATGGGACGGGCCAATTTCGACCACCTGCTGGTGACGGAGCGCAAAGGGATCGCCGGTAAAGTGATTCTGGCGGGCGGAGAGCTATTGGGGTGGGACTGCTATCCGCTGCCGATCGACCATCCGGCGGAATGGACCTACACGGCGGGAAGCAAAACGCCCGGTCCGACGCTCCATCGGGGCACTTTCACCGTGGCCCAGCCGGCCGATACCTTTCTCGACCTGCGCGGCTGGGGCAAAGGCATGGTCTGGGTGAACGGCCGGCGCCTGGGGCGGTATTGGAAAATCGGCCCGCAGCAGACTTTGTATCTGCCGGCGTCCTGGCTGCACAGCGGCGAAAACCAGGCGATCGTGCTCGATCTGGAGGAAGGAACGGGAACGCGGTCGCTGGCGGGGTTGAAGGACCCCGTGTACGAGACGCCGAAAGGGTAGGGCTGGGCGAAGGCCATGCGGCCTATTTGAATCGTGGGGGGTCGCGCACCCAAGCCAGGGCAAAAGCCGGCCTGGGCCGGTACTGGTTTGATACAATAGTGGCGCTATGCCAATTCCCAACGTGAAACGGTTCCGGCCTTACTGCCCGACCTGTAACGACACCTTCACCCTGATGGCGGTGCTGCCCAAGGCGGCGAATGTCGATCAATACCTGGCGGATGCCGTGGCACGTCACGACCACAAGGCGTTTCAGGAATCCAAGCAAGCCCACTTCAAAGTGCGCGTCGGTCAGCAAAAGCAGAAAAAGGCCAAGTAAGGATTCAGAGCCTGGATTGCAAGTTGCGCATGGCCGTGAGAGCGGCCTGCGCGACGTCCGGGTTGGGATCGTCCTTGAGCTTGTTCAGTTCCTCCAGGCTGCGTTTGTCCCCGCTGGCGCCCAAAACCTGGGCCAACCCAATTTTTTCCAACTTGGTTCCGCTCGCCAAAGGGCTGTACAGCGCCGTCCGGACGGCCGCGTCGCGCGCCGATTCCGTCAGGTAAGGCTGCGCGGTCCCGCTATAGGCCGCCGAATCCAGATTGTTGACGAGGAATTGGAGTGGACTGAACTCGCTTAAGCCTATCTGGCCGTGCATGACCAGGGCGAAAGCCAGCGCCAGCCGAACCTGCGGCTTCAATTCATCCTTCCAGGCCTGGTCCAGCATGGGCGTGTCGGTTGGGTTGCGCAGGCGCGCGAAGCCTTCCGCCGCGGCCGCCCGCAGTTTCTCGTCCTTGTCGCGAATATACTGCCGATAAACGGCGCGATTACCCTCGGCCGGCAGCATCGCCAGGGAGGTAAGGGCGGTGCGCTTGACGCGGGCGTTGTCGCTCCGGTTCAGAACGCCGATCAGGCCGGGCGTGGCTCCCATGTCGCGCAGCACGCCGACCGCTTCAATGGCCGCAACCTGGACCTTGGGATCGAGATCGTGCATCAGGAATTCCAGACCCGGCCCGGCCGATTCGTCGCGAATCTTCTCCAGCGCCACCACCGCCTCGTAGATCAGGGTGCTGCCCTTGGAATGAGTGGCTGCC
>JBKQVG010000390.1:0-40042 GCA_052325345.1 Bryobacteraceae bacterium | reverse complement strand
GCGGTCGGCGAAAAACATGTGGCCGCTCATCTCGCCGGCCAGCTCGGCATGCGTCTCTTTCATCTTGGCCTTAATCAACGAATGGCCGGTCTTCCACATGATGGGGTGGCCGCCGCGCGCGGCCAGTTCGTCGTACATCACTTGCGAGCATTTCACCTCGCCGATGACGGTGGCGCCGGGCTTGCGCGTGAGGATCTCGCGGCCGTAAAGAATCATGAGCTGGTCGCCGTAGAGAATGGTTCCGCGCTCGTCGACCGCGCCGATGCGGTCCGTATCCCCGTCGAAGGCGATGCCCAGGTCCGCGCCGGTTTCGCGCACTTTAGCGATCAGAGCGTCAAGATTGGCGGGCACGGTGGGGTCGGGATGGTGGTTGGGAAAGCGGCCGTCCATCTCGAAGTACATTTCGACGGCATCCACGTTCAATCGTTCCAGAATGCGGTGCATCACCGGGCCGCCGGTACCATTGCCGGCATCGAACACCACCCGGATTTTGCGCGGGTAGTGGAACTGGGCGGCCACTTCGCCAACGTAGGGCGTCACCACGTCGGCCGTGGTCTCGGCGCCGGCGCCGCTGAGGAAATCGCCGGTTTCGATCATGCGGCGCAGTTCCTGAATGGCCGCTCCGTGAATGGTGGAGTCGCCGCAAACCGTTTTGAAGCCGTTGAACTCGGGCGGATTGTGGCTGCCGGTGATCATCACCCCGCCGTCGGCCGGAAGGTGAATTACCGAATAATAGAGCGCCGGGGTGGGCACCACGCCGATGTCCGTCACGCGGCAGCCGCTGGCTTTCAGACCGGCCGCGAGGGCGTCGCGCAAGCGCGGCGAACTGAGGCGGGTATCGCGGCCCAGCGCGATGCGGGGGCCGCTATGGCGCTGGAGATAAGTACCCAGGGCGCGGCCTAATTGCCCGATGCCGTCGCTGGTCAATTCCCGGTCGGCGGCGCCGCGGATGTCGTATTCGCGAAAAATGGTTGATTTCAGCATGGAGAAGCTATCGGCTATCGGCAGTCAGCCGCCGAACTTCCGGACCCATGGTCTAAGATAACAACAGGGGGGCCGGGACTCCGCTGCTGCCGGGCAAATGAAGACCGCCGAACGCCAGTTTACGACAATTAGCGGCGTGCCGATCGAGCCGCTCTACGGCCCTGGCGATTATCCCGCCTCGCCGCCCGGCGAGTTCCCGTACACGCGCGGCATTCATGCCGACATGTACCGGGGCAAGCTTTGGACCATGCGCCAGTTCTCCGGCTTTGGCACGCCGGAAGAAACCAACCGCCGCTACCACTATCTGCTGGAACAGGGGCAAACCGGCCTTTCGGTGGCTTTCGACCTGCCCACCCTGATGGGGTATGACGCCGATCACGCCCTCGCCGCCGGCGAGACCGGTAAGTGCGGCGCGTCCATCTGTTCGCTGGAGGACATGGAGGTTTTGTTCCGCGGCATTCCGCTGGCGGACGTCACCGTTTCCATGACCATCAACTCGCCGGCAGCCGTGCTGTGGGCCATGTACCTGGCGGTGGCGGAGCAGCAGGGAGCGGGCTGGGAGCGCATTTCGGGAACCCTGCAGAACGACATTCTGAAAGAGTACATCGCGCAGAAGGAATACATTTTCCCGCCGCGGCCTTCCATGCGGCTGGTCACCGACACCATCGAATTCGCCGCCCGCCACACGCCGCGCTTCAACCCGATTTCGATCAGCGGCTACCACATTCGCGAAGCCGGTTCCACCGCTGTACAGGAGCTGGCCTTTACCCTGCGCGACGCCTTCGAGTACGTGGACTGGGCGCTCGCGCGCGGCCTCGGCATCGACGAATTCGCCCCCCGGCTCAGCTTCTTCTTCAACGCCCACAGCGATTTCTTCGAAGAGATCGCCAAGTACCGCGCCGCCCGCCGCATTTGGGCCCACGCCATGCGGGAACGCTACGGAGCGCGCCAGGAACGCAGCCTGAAACTCCGCTTCCACGCTCAAACCGCGGGCTGCTCGCTCACCTGGCAGCAGCCATATAACAATGTTGTGCGCACGGCCGTGGAGGCGATGGCCGCGGTGATGGGCGGCGCGCAATCGCTGCACACCAATTCGCTCGACGAAGCCTACGCCCTGCCCAGCGAGCAGGCCGTCACCATCGCCCTGCGCACGCAACAGATCCTGGCCCACGAAAGCGGCATTATCAATACACCCGACCCGCTGGGCGGCAGCTATTTTGTCGAAAGCCTGACGCTCGAAACCGAACGCGCGGCGAACGCTTATATTCAGACCATCGACCGGATGGGCGGCATGATCGCCGCCGTGGAAGCCGGATTCCCGCAGAGCGAAATCGCTTCGGCCAGCTACCGCTACCAGCGGGAAGTCGAAACCGGCGCGCGCGTCGTGGTGGGCGTGAATCGTTTTCAAAGCGGCGACCAGCCCATCGAATTGCTGACCGTCGACGAACGGGCCGCCGCCCATCAGTGCCAAAAGCTGGCTTCCCTGCGCGCCCGCCGTTCCGCCGCGCGCGTCACTGCCGCGCTGGACGGATTGCGGCGTGCCGCCGAGGGCACCCAGAACACCATGCCCTACCTGCTCGAAGCCGTGCGGGCCTATGCCACCCTCGGCGAGATCTGCGATGCCCTGCGGGAAGTCTTCGGAACCTACACCGAAACAGCGCATTTGTGAAGGTCAGCAGTCGTAAGAAATTCAAATCCGAGCCACAGATAAACACAGATAAATCTTTTTGTTTTTATCTGTGTTTATCTGTGTTCATCTGTGGCCATATTCTTTCGCGGCTCCTGACCGCTCACCCCTACCTCTGCACCGCTTCGAGCCTGGTCCAGTTCCCCTGTAGCGACGAGTTTGGATTGAAGTTGGCCGAATCCGTCACCACGTACGTGCCGTCCGGCCCCGCCCATGCGTGGCCGTACTGGTTGCTCAATTCCACCGTATCGCCCGTGTTGGGATTGCGGAACGTTTGCACGCCGCGCATGTACTGGCTCCAGCTTTCCATCGAATGCTCGCGGCTGCTGGTGGCGTTTTGATAGCTGTCGTGAATCATCTTGCTCATGTCCTGGCCGGCCTTGGTGGCGATCGCCGAACGGTCGGCGGCGCCCTTGCTGTCCTGGGCCTGCAAGTTCGCAATCACCTGCTGCACCCGAGCCTGCCACTGCGGATCGACTCGCACCGTGCCCATTACCAGGCGGAAGAATTTTTCTTGTGCGTCCAGTTGGCCCTGGGGAGCGCGCATGCCGAACAGATGATCGGCGGTGCTGCTGTAGTACAGCGCTTGCCCCATGCGTCCCGTGCGCATGTTGAACGACGGGCCGGCTATGCCGATCGAGGTCGTCATGGCGGTGAGCCATTCCTCCACCGGCCGGCCGCCCAGCGCATAACTCAGCCGTACCCGCCCCGCCGAGGTCTGGACGTTTACCCGCACTCCTTGTCTGGCGGCGGTTTGCTGCGCCTCGCGCGCTTCTGCCTGCATCCGCGCCTCGGCATCGGGCATCGCCTCGGAGCCCGTCACGCCGGCGCCGCGCCTCGCCGCGGGAAGAACCTGCCGCCGCAGAAACTCGTCGGCCGTCATGGGAGCCATGATGTCGCAACCGCGCCGGCCGAACCGGGCCATCTGCTGGTTGCTGGTTTGCATCATGTTTCGCATGTTGGCGTCGTCGGTCCACTGCCAGGTGTTGCCGGGGAATAACTCGATCGCGAGGCGCCCGTCCGGACTGGTGGCCCGGAATACCAATTGCACGATGTTGGCGTGGCAGCCGGTTGCCTGCGCGTATTGCACGCTGCCCTGAAACTGCCAGTCGGTGGGGAGCAACAAGGTCAGCGCCGTCATGGGCCGCTCGAAGCCGCGCTCGTCCACGATCCGCGCCAGCTTCATGCGGTAGAAATTGCCGCCGGCCGGAACCGCGGACTGCGAGGCAGGTGGCGCCGGCACAGAGGGACGCTGCGCGCTCACCATCCCCTGCCGCGGTTGGGCAGTGTCGATCGCACCGGCGGGCGCCGGAGGAGGACCGGCGGGAGCCTTCGCCGAAGCGGTCAGCGCGAAGCTCTGCTCGATCTGGTCGAAAGCGCCCTTCATCCGCGTGAAATCCGCCTTCGGCGCCGACATCATCAACAGGTAGGTCAGCGACCCGTCGCTCGCGCCCAGCAGTTCGAAGTACGAGTCCGAGCCCATCGGATTGATGCCCGAATAGGTTGCGTATTTCCCGCTTCGCCCGCCAAAATTCGCGTTGCCGCGCCGCGCCTCGGCGAAATTCTTCCACTGTTTGCCAGTCGCCGTGGCGATGGAGTTGAGCATCAAATCCGGATCGCTGCTGGGCAGCGTCAACAGGGTCGCGTACGCCGCGCCGCTCGAGAACTGCACGGCGTCGTTGTTCATCTGAACGGTCTTCCAGCCCGGCGGAATCCGCAGCGTGAAGCGCCCCAGCGGGTCGCGGTAGCTTGGCTGAGCCTGCGCCCGCCCTCGCTCCGGATCTGACGCCAGGAAGCAGAAGAGCAGTCCCGCCACCAGGGCGAGACTCCCGGTTTTGCGGCGTGAAAAAAGAGGACTCAGAGACAAAGTGTTCATCCGAGTGTCTATCGCTTCAATGGTATCACTCCGTGTGAATTCGTACACATGGCAAGGGATTTGAGCCGGGACTGGGTAAGCTACTTAAAAGAGGCACGGTGAACCCTGAGAAGGCCCTGACAGCCCACGGCAAAGACGACAGCCGATTGCACGCGAAAACGCCTGCTCCACGGCGGTTGGTCTGCGCCGCCAATTCCCCTCTCACCCGCGCTTTGCTATCCTGACTCGTTATCCTCAGCGAGGGACCGCCATATGTTAGTCGAACAACAGATTGCCGAACGGCGCGAGCGGGCGCGTGACGCCATTGCCAAGGTTCTCGAACGGCCCGGCGGAGAGCCTTACGGCGATTACCGGGTAAAGTCCGCGAGCGGAAAAACGTACCGGGTGGCGATGCGCGGACCCGGGTTGTTCGAGAACTACTGCTCGTGCCCGGATTTCGCCGTCAACACCCTGGGCACCAGCAAGCACATCGAGGCCCTCCTTCTACGCCTCCGCAAACGCCACGGTCACACGCTTGAAAGCAAGGCGTACGCGCGCTCGCGCGCCTCCATTTCGTTGCAGTACGGCGAAACCATCGGCGTCCGCCTGCGCCTGCCGGCTTCTCCCTCGCCGGCTCTCCGCCGGTTGGCCGACGAGTACTTCGATTCCGCCGGGTTGCTGCGGCAGGAGCATTGCCGCGGCTTTCATCGGCTGATCGAGGATTTCCGCAAGGCCGACCTGGAAGCCGTCATCTACAGCGACGTGCTGGAGCATATCGACCGGGAAAATGAACTCGCCGAGGGCCTTGAGCTGGAACGCCAGCTTCTCGCCAAGATTCGCCGTGGACAGAATCCCCTGAACGGAGTGCTCAAGACCAGGCTGCTGCCCTACCAGGAGCGGGGCGCCATTTTCGCCGCCTACCGCGGCCGCGTGGTTCTGGCCGACGACATGGGTCTGGGCAAAACCGTTCAGGCCCTGGCGGCCGCCGAGTTGCTCCGCCGCCGGCGGGGCATCGCCCGAGTGCTGGTTGTCGCTCCGGCCTCGGTAAAGTACCAGTGGAAAACCGAAATCGAAAAGTTCACCGATCTCCCCGCCCAGGTGATCGACGGATTGCTGCCGCACCGGCGCGAACTCTACGCCTCGCCCAAGTTCTTCAACCTTTCCAGCTACGAGCTGGTGTTGAAAGACGTCCGTTACATGCAAGAGCTGGCGCCCGACCTCATCATCCTCGATGAAGCGCAACGCATCCGGAACTGGGCCACCGCCACCGCCCGCACCATCAAGCAACTGAAAAGCCGCTACGCCTTCGTGCTCACCGGAACCCCCCTCGAAAACAAGCTGGAAGAGCTGTTCTCGGTGGTGGAGTTCATCGATGGCCGCCGTCTCGGCCCGGCCTTCCGCTTCCTCGCCGAGCACCGCACCGAGGACGAAAACGGCCGCCTCATCGGCTACCGCGGCCTCGACCGCATTCACGATCAACTGGCGCCGGTCCTTTTGCGTCGCACCCGGCAGGAGGTTCTCAAGGATCTGCCCAAGCGCACCGACCGGATTCTCCAGGTTCCTCTCACCCCGCAGCAGGCCGAGCCCTACTGGGAACAGCACGATATCCTGGCCGCTCTGATGCGCAAATGGGAACGGCAGCGCTGGCTCTCGGAGATCGATCTGCGGCGGATCATGTGCTGCCTGCAGAATATGCGGATGCTCTGCAATTCCACTTTTCTGTTCGACAAACAAACCAACCATTCGCCCAAGCTCGAAGAGTTTCGCGAGATCGTTCGTGAGTTGGCCATCGAAGAGAACCGCAAGGTGGTGGTCTTCAGCGAGTATGAGCGCATGACTCATCTGGCCGGCAAGGAATTGGAGAAGCTCGGGATAGGATTCGTCTCTCTCCACGGCGGCGTGCCAACGCGCAATCGCGGCGCGCTCATGGAGAAATTCCGTTGCGATGCCGAGTGCCGGGTCTTGCTGTCCACCGACGCGGGGGGCGTTGGCCTGAATCTTCAGGCCGCTTCGGCAGTCATTAATTTCGAGCCCCCCTGGAACCCCGCCCGCCTCGAACAGCGAATCGGCCGCGTTCATCGCATGGGCCAGGCCAACCCGGTTCACGTGGTGCACCTGCTTACCAAGGGCAGTATTGAAGAACGCGTATGGGAAACACTCAAGCTGAAAAAATCCCTGTTCGCGGGAGTCTTCGATTCGCCCACAGCCGAGGTGAGTTTCGAAGCGCTCGGACGAAAGAGCGTGCTTCAGGCAGTGAAAGAAATCTTCGCAGAGCAGCCAGCGCGGCCCAAGCCTTTGGTCGGCCAACTCCCCGCCAAGGCCGTTCCCATTCAGCCGGCGCCGGCGCCCGCACCACCGCCGGCGCAGCCAGCGGCGGCCGTATCGCAACCGGCCGCATTCGAGCAAGCCGCGGCGGGGCTGATCGAAACCGGCGTGCGATTCCTTGAATCGCTGGCCGCGGTAGCGCAAAGCGCGCCAACCGGCGAGGGCCTTTCCAACCTGGTCTCGCGCGACCCGCGTACCAACAGCCCGGTCCTCGCCATTCCCCTGCCCCCATCGCTCGATCAGGGTCGCCTGATGCGCGCTCTCTCGGCCTTTGCGGGCGCGTTTGGACAGCGTTGACGGTCCGCGCTGGGGGGTACGCTAAGATTTGACCGGAATGAGCGAACTTGATCGGAGAGCGTTCCTGGGGTCCGCCGTGGGTGCTGCCCTGGCCTCCGCGGCTCAACCGCCCTCGATTCCTATCGTCGACTGTCACATCCATCTGTTCGATCAAACGCGGCCGCAAGGCGCTCCCTATTCGGCCGGCCCGGGAAATACCGAACCTGCATTGCCCGCGCGCTACCGCAAGCTGGCGTCGCCGCTGGGAATCGTTGCCGCCATCGAGGTCGAAGCCAGCCCGTGGATCGAAGACAACCTTTGGGTGCTCGAAGTCGAACAGACAGACCGGATGATGGTCGGCGCCGTCGGCAATCTTCAACCCGACAAACCAGAGTTTCCCGAATACCTGGACCGCTATCGCAAGAACCGGCTTTTTCTCGGCATCCGGTATGGCAATCTTTGGGGCTACAACCTGGTCGAAAAGGTTGCCAGCCCGTCCTTTATGGAAGGACTCAAACTGCTCGCGCAGGCCGGCCTGGCTTTGGACACGGCGAACCCCCGGCCCGATCTGATCGAGGCGGTCCTCCGTGTCAACGATAGAGTGCCCGGTCTCCGGATCGTTGTCGATCACCTCCCTTCCATGCTGGAGCGCCTCGATGCCAACGTGCGGCCGGCTGTCGAGCGGAACCTGCGCGAATTGGCCGCGCGGCCGTCGGTCTACATCAAGATCTCCGAAGTCATGCGCATCGTGGACGGTAGACCCGCGACCGATCCGGCTCTCTATAAGCCTCTTCTCGATCGCCTCTTTGAGACATTCGGCGAAGATAAGTTGATCTTCGGAAGCGACTGGCCCAATGGACCGGCAGTGGACAATTTACCCGTCATCGTCCAAATCGTCCGGGACTATTTTTATGCCAAGGGCCAGCGGGTCGCTGAAAAATATTTCTGGAGAAACTCGTTGGCGGCATACAAATGGGTCCGGCGCGATCCCAGCCAACCGCAACTCGCTTGACCCCGGGATTCTTCCGGTTATATGCTTCACCTGGGTCTCCGGCGAGACCTTCAGGAGGCCACCGCCAATGACTATTCAGCGAGCGACCGATCGTTTCGGGCCGCGAGGACGGCGCGACTTTTTCCGTCAAATCGGCGCCTGCGCGGTGTCATGGAGCCTGGCCAACAGCAGTTTCGCCGCGGAAGGCAAACCACTGCGGGGCGTGTTTCCGATCGGTCAAACACCGTGTACGCCCGACAACAAACTGGACCTGGATTCGCTCGCAGCGGAGGTCCGATTCTGCAATCGAGGCGGGGTTCACGGCTTCGTGTGGCCGCAGATCGCCAGCGGATGGGCTGGGCTCACTCAGAAAGAACGCATGGATGGAGCGGAAGCGATTCTGGCGGCCGGGAAGGGTGGAAAGACGGCTCTCGCGATCGGCGTTCAGACCCTGGGCGGCGGCACCGCGGGCGCCGTCGAATATGCCAGGCACGCGGCCCGGAACGGCGCGGACGCCATCGTGTCGCTGCCTCCTCGGGACGCGGATGCGGACGCGATGATCGAGTACTACCAAACCATTGGCAAGGCCACCGATCTTCCGCTCTTCGTGCAGACCACGGGCAATATGAGCGTCGACCTGGTGGTGCGAATGTTCCAGCAAATCCCCACCATGCGGGTGGTCAAGGACGAGGCGGGGAATCCGCTCCAGCGGGTCGCCGAGATTCGCGAGAGAACCGGCGGCAAGTTGAACGTCTTTTCCGGAAACGGCGTCCGAACCATGATCACCGAGATGCGGCGCGGATTCTCGGGGCATTGCCCTACCACCGGGCTCGCCGATATTTACGCGCAGGCGTTCGATCTCTGGCACTCCGGCAGAGAGCGGGAGGGGTTCGACATGTTCGGCCGCGTGCTCGCGTTCGACAGCATTCCGAACGCCGGCGCATACGCGCTGATTGCGCGCGGCGTATTCAAGGAGGGCGCCGTCACGCGGGCCAGCTCGACGCCTGGCGGAGGCGGAAGGCGCTCCGCGCCGCTCGACGAAGCGGGCAAGCGGGAGATCCGCGAGGCGCTGAACTCCTATCTGAAGCCCTATCTGCGGGGTTGAGCCATGTTCAACGGGAAACGGCAACGAATGATGCGAGATCCGGTGACGCGCCGGAACTTCCTGACTGCCTCGGGCGCGGGAACCGCCGGGGGATTCATGGCGCTCGCCGATCCGGGCGCCGCGGCGGCGCAATCGGTGGGCGTCAAGAAGGGCGACCTGCCCGACCTCACCGTGAAGCAGGTGAAAGTTTACGTCACCGACATCGCCAATATTCATCGTCTCAACGGCAGCGAGACCGGTGAGATTGTCTCGGTTGTCACTCACGGCGGCATTGAAGGCAACTACACCATCGGCAATCGCGAGCGGACTACCGGCTGGCTCGAATGGGCGAAGGCGACGCTGGTGGGCCGGAATGTTCTTGACCTGCTGCCCGCGCTGAACGCCACTTCGGGAATGAAGAGCGCCGGCGGATTCAATGCCCGCGCGCGGACGGGCGGCGGCGCCGGGCAGCGTCCTGTTGGGAGCGCGCGGCCCGCAACGGGAGATTTCGTAGCCGTACCCAGCCGGAGCGGAGGCGCCTGGCCCAACTACAAAGCGGCCGCGGCCGATATCTGTCTGTGGGACATTTTAGGCAAAGCCGTCGATCGGCCCATCTATAAGCTCCTGGGCGGCAGTAAGGACCGGATGATGGCTTACGCCAGCTCCCAGCACCTGCCTTCGATCGAAGACTATGTGCCGGATGCGATGAAAGCGAAGGAGCAGGGATATAAAGGGTACAAGATCCACCCCGGATCGGGCCAGCACAAAAAGGGTCCGCCCATACCTTCCTATGTCGGTCACATGGAGGAGATCAAACAGTTACGCCAGGCGCTGGGCGACGAATATGTTCTCGCGCACGATCCCGTGCAGGCGTATAACCGCTTCGAAGCGCTGAAAGTGGGACGCTTGCTCGACGAGCTGGACTATCTGTGGTTCGAGGATCCGATCCGGACTACCGATCTCGATGGCCTGGTGGAGCTCGCCAGCAGTCTCGACGTGCCGCTGCACGTGGGCGAGTTTCTGGCTTCCATCTCGGACTTCGCCGAATACATCCGCCGCGGCGCCGTCGACGTGGTGCGCCTCATCGCCGACAATGTGGGCGGCATCAGCGGTTCGATGCGGGTGGGCCTGCTGGCGGACGCCTTCGGGCTGGAATCGACGCCGCACAACTGGGGCAATGTGCTCGACCTGGCGGTGCACTTTCATCTCGAACTCGCGCTGCCGAATGCGTATTGGTTCGAGATGCCGTTTCCGGCCGAGTACGCGGACCGGCCCTATCACAAAGACAGATTTCGCATCGATGCGGACGGCTACGTGCCGGCGCCCACCGCCCCGGGGCTCGGCTACCCCTTCGATCGCGATGTGCTGGATAAGATGACGAAGCGGATCGACGTATAAGACCCAAACCCTATTTCAGGTCCACGTCCCAGATTTTCTCCCGGCGCGATTTGCCCTCCGGACCATCCACGTCCAGAGCCACGATGAAATCCCCGCCGCGCTGATACCGGTGGATCGGGTTCTGTTCGGTGGACGTGGTTCCGTCGCCGAAATCCCATTTCCAGGAGGTCGCCTTGCCGGTGGTCTGGTCCTTAAACGCTACCAGGCGGCGGTCCATGTCGATCACCTGGAACGACCAGTCCGCCTCGAACTTGCGAAATTGCGGCTCGAGCGGCATCAGGCGGAATGCCACCAGTTCGTCGGCCTTGCCGTACATGGTGTGTTGGCGTGAGAGATTCCAGAAGGCGTGGTTCGGGCTGGCGGCATCGTCGTAGTCCATCACGGCCCACGCCATGCCGATCAGCTTGTTTTCGTAGAGCACCGATTCCACGGCCCGCTGCGGCCCTTCACAGCCCGCATAGTCGAAAGGCGTGATCCAGAATTCCAGAATCAGCTTTCCCGGCTCTCCGGGTTTGAAGTTGTAGTTGTAGGCGGCGTTGGCATAGGGCAGGCGCTTGACGTAGGAATTGCAGCCCCAGGCCAGCGCCCAGTCCTTTCCCACGGCGGGAGTCATGATGTGGTAGTTCTGCGCCTGCACGCCGTGCATGGAAAAATGCGCCTCGCGCTCGCTCAGCTCTTTGGTCGGTTGGAAGCGCTCGATCAGCGGACCGCCCGACAGATCGCCGTCCACCACCAGCTCGAAAGTGTCGTTGTGCAGACCGGGTTGGGAGAAGTCCCAATAGTTGTCGTAGGCTTCGTAGAGAAAGTAGAGGCGGTTGAGGCCTTTCACCCACCCCACCTTGACCTTCACGTCCAGGTCGCGCGGGTCGGGTTTGTGATCCTTGTTGGTATCGTCCACCAGTTGATCCATACCGATGGCGTAATCGTCGGGAACGATCTTCCAGTCGTCCGCATTGCCATCGATACGCGGGATCATGTTGGCCGGGAACTGAAAAACCTTGAACGTGGTGCCGGGCCGGTCGAGCGCCGCCGACGGCAGGCACAGCAATAAGGTCAAAATCAATGCGCGCTTCATAGAACCACGATAGCTTCATCGCGCTCGGGGTGGGCGGCCTCGCCGGTGAAGCGGGTCAGCTCGAGATCGGTTATGCTTTCGGCTTCGAGAGCGTGCGTGAACGATTGCGGACAGTTCTGTCCCCATGCGACCTTGCAGTCCTTCAGCAAGACTTGGCCGGCGTGCCGGATGCTGATTCCCGGCGTGTTGTGCGCCTCGATGTCGGGAATCGCCGATGTCGGCCGGTTGTCGAACACCGCACCGGGGTACGATGTCCAGCGATCGAACGTGATGGCCACTTTGTCGAGCGTCACATGACTGACCGGACTTTCCGCGGTCCCATTGATCCTGACGCTGTTTTCCGCCCGTCCGGTAATGTTGCTGAATCGCACGTCGTGGATTTTACCGACCTTCTTATCGGCGCTGCGTGGAAAAGATGTCAGCGAAATGGCCTCGCCGCGGCCCCACCACGGGGCGGCCTGGTACCGCGCGACGAAGCGGATATCGTTGAAATCCACGTTATGGACGTTGCCCTCGTCGCGCAGTTGGATGGTGAGCCCGCGGCAACTGGAGCGGATCTCGCAGTGCTCGAAATGAATGTCGTGAATGTCGCCAGTGGTTTCCGTGCCGATCTTCAAGCCCGAATCCTTGGTTTCCACTACGCAATCATGGACCGTAATGTTGGCCGTAGGGCCATAGCTTGTTCTTTGCCGGGTGGACTTGATGACGATGGCATCGTCGCCGCAAACAATGTCGCAATTGCGGATCTCGACGTCGCGGCAGTGGTCGGGGTCGATGCCGTCGCAGTTGGGCACATCCAGGTTGTTGCGGATTTTCAGATGGTCCACCAGGACGTGCTCGCATCCGATCATGTGCAATCCCCAGGACGGAGCCTGGCCGAAGGTAATGTCGCGAACCTCGAGTCCCCGGCACCCTGCCAGCACGAAGATCTTCGGCCGGAACGGTCCCGGCTCCCAGATCTCGCCTTCCTTGGAAAAGCTTTTCATAAACTCGGTGGCGCGCCCGTCGATGCTGCCGGTTCCGGAGATCTTCAGTCCCTCGGCTCCGTTCGCCGTCAGTACACCCTCGGACCCCGCGGGATAGTGCGCCGGGTTGGTGCTCACCACCAGTTCGGCATCGTCCGCCAGGTGAAAATCGATTCCGCTTCGCAAGACCAGCGTGCTCACCAGGTATTTCTTGCCGCCCCGGACCAGCACTTGGGCCGGCGCTCCAGCCCCGGCGGCGGCATCGATCGCGCGTTGGATGGCGGCGGAATCGACGGTCGCGCCATCGCCGGCGGCCCCATAGTCGCGTACATCGAAGACTCTGGCTCTTGCGTTCTGCGCGCGCAACGGCAACGCCGCGGCAAAAGCGCCCGCCCGGCCTAGCCTAGCCAGCAGATCCCGCCGGCTGGGTTTCGCGAATTCTGTCATGATCTTAGGCTAAAACGAGAGCCGGGCGCTAAACTGCAGCTTGCGCGGCGAATTGGCCATGGAGCTGAAAATGCCGAAAGTGGCGGAGTCGATCGCTACTCCCGGAGCCGCGAAATGGACGGCGTTGTTGACGTTAAACGCGTCCGCCTGGAATGCCAGCCTGAGGTTCTCGCGGATGACGAACTCTCTCCGGACGGTGATATCGACATCCGCGTTGTGCGGCGCAAACAGCCCGAGCGGAGCCGAGCGCGGAATGTTGCCTTCCGTGTAGGGCGGCGGGTCGACGAAGGCTGCCTTATTCAGGTAGGACGTCGTGGTGATATTTCCAGTTCCGGGCGTGCCATTCTGCCAAACGCTGCCTGAAAAACCCGCGGCATAATTCGGATAGCAAACGGCGTCGATAATGCCGCCGCCGGTGCATGTGCCGGTGATTGACAAAGGCGCGCCGCCGGCATACGTGAAGATTCCGGAAAACTGCCAGTGGCTGATCAATGCGCTCAAAGGCCGGGAATTGCTGTTCAGCTTGTGGCCAGCTCCGAAGGGCAACTGATAGACAAATGTGGCGCTCACCACGCTGGGGTGATCGATGGTGCCCGGTCCTTTTTCGAGAAAGTCCTTGTTCGGATCGCGCACCCCGATCAAATCGTCCAGTTCCTTGCTGTAGGCGTAATTGAACATGAAGGTCAAACCGTGCGATAAGCGTTGGCTGAGCGAGATCTGAAGCGAGTTATAAGTCGAATTGCCAACATCCAGCCAGGGATCGGAGATGGTGCCATATTGCGGGAAGGGCTTCAGCGCCTGTGCGACAGTTCCGGTGAAATTCGGAAAGGGAGTGGTGAAACTGGGGAACATAGTCTGAACCTGTGCCAAAGAGGTGGCATTCAGGGTGGAACTCAGAGTCCCTTGCAGCGGAAGATACCTCACCGGAATCTGGTTGGTCATGGGCCCAGCGACACCTGCGCCAGGCAGCCAGTGGCCCGCGCTGGCGCTATAAGCCACGCTCAATAGCAGGTTCGGGGTTAACGAGTGCTGGATGTTGAAACTCCAATCCTCGTAATAGGGAGCTTTGCCGCCGAAATTGGGATCGCCGTAGGTCGTTGTAATAGCAGTGGAAGGGCCGGCCCAGGGCGCCCCGGCCGCCAGCGCCGCCGCCGCGGTGATATAGCCGATACCGTAACTGGGGTTGATGTACGGCGGGGGATATGCGATACCCGGAACGCCGTTGTCCCAAGTGTATGCCGGCTGTCCGGTGGCAACCGAGGACTGGGCGTTGGTGCCGTTAAAGCCAACCTGGCTTAGCCCCTGGCGTCCGTTAGTGCGCCCGCCCACGCCTCCGGCGTGCGCGTAGAATATGCTGTAGCCCGCCCGAATGACGGTCTTGTCGCCCAAGCGGTACGCGAGCCCGACGCGAGGCCCGGGGTTGATGTTGTGCTGCTTGACGGGAGTGCTGCAATGGCAACTGTCGGTACCGTCGCCGGCAAACTGTAGCGCTCCAGGAATGCCCCCCGCAACCGGGTTGGCCAGATTCGGGTTGAAGAACGACATCCGGTTGACCACTTCCGTGAACGGACTCCATATGTTCCAGCGCAGACCCAGATTCAGGGTAAGACGTGAGTTGACTTTGAAATCGTCCTGAACATACCAGGCATATGTCTTGTAACGTCCGCCGGTTTCGGCAACCGAATCCTGCGTGTTGGTGCTGCTGTCCACCATGCCCAACAGATAACTCGCGTAGGAGAGACCGGTGGTGGGGCTTATCGCTCCGTTGGCAAACTGGGCCGTCTCATTGTTGCTGAATGTGAAGGCGGCGTTCAAAGCGAAGGTCTCGTTGTCCTGCAGCGTTTGCCACTGGAAACCGAAGGTAAGGTTGTGCCTACCTTTGATCCACAGAAGGTTATCCTGCGCGTCAACCGTGTTCTGCGCTTCGTTGTACACATGAGAGTTGGTTCCGTCCCAGCTTACGGGGGCGTTATTGCCGCTAAAGGTGACGTCGGGAAACGCCGTGCTGGCGAATCCGGCCGGCAGACCGGTGAGACCCGCCTTCCCGGGATAGTTGCCGTTGGCGGTGGGGTCCGTCAGCGGTATCCACATACGGCTCAAAGATAAGCTGGCCTGGTTGACGAGGGTCGGGGTGATCACGTAAGAATCGTGAATCTGCGCCACGGTGGAGTACTCGATCACGCTTCTGCCGTCCGTATACGGTGTGGGCAGCGTCGACGTAGTCACGGGTGTCAGGCTGCCGACGGTCGGCCAGTTGTACTTGCCCGTGGAGAACAGGGCGAAGATCCGGTTTTTGTCACTCAGGTTGTAGTCCACCTTGTCCGTGGTGCTGTCGTTATCGACCGTGCTCGGCAACATGGCCAGGTAATTGTTCGTGATATTGCCGTTGGTGGCGGGTGGAAGATAGGACTGAAACGACTGCGCAATTTTTGAGATTCGGCTCGCCGGGACGGCGTTGTTCGGGAACGGTGTCCGCGCCGCGGTCCCGGTTGCGCTGGTGGAATCGTAAATCAGTTGGGGGAACGCGCTGAAGTCGCCCGTCCGTTCGGCCGCGGTCGGAATGCTCTGGTAGCCGACAGGGTTGGTGGCCGAAACGAAACGGTATCCGTCGTAGTTACTGAAGAAAAACAGTTTGTTTTTCTTGATAGGGCCGCTTACGTTGACCCCGAACTCGTTCTGATGGTCGACCGGCAAGACCGCCGCGAAGAAACCTCGCGCATCGAAATCGGTGTTGCGGAAGTATTCGTAAACACCGCCGTGGAACTGGTTGGTTCCCGATTTCAGAACATAGTTCTCCACGCCCTGCCCTTCGTACATGGCCTTGGCGCCGGCCGTTTGCACCTGAAACTGGTCCACGGCCTCCACCGAAACCCCGAACGCCAGGTTGCGCGTGTCGGCCTCGGTTCCGGCGCTAGTCAGCGGCAGACCTTCGATGTAGACCTCGTTCTGATAGGTCTGGCCACCGTTGAAGGAGCCAGTGGATGGACCGGCCGCCTGTGTGCTGAAGTTATCGACGCCGATGGAGAGGCCGGCGAATGACGAGGGATCGCGGGGAGAGCCCGCCGCATTCATCGCCAGCGGAAGAGCGTCGTAGACGTTATTCTCCATCGTGGAGCCAAGCGCGACATCGTCCGTCTTCAGGACGGTCGGCGCGGCTTCCACGGTGACCGACTGGTTGGCCTGTCCGATCTGCAACTTGGGACTCAAGCCCACAACCTCGAGCGCGTCCAGCACGATGTGCTGTTGCGTGGAGGTTTGAAAGCCGGTCGCCTTCACCGTCACGGTATATTCGCCGGCGGGAAGAAGCGCGAGCACAAAGAAACCGGCCTCGGTGGTCTTGCGAGTGGTTTCGACTCCGGTGGCCACATTGACCGCGGTCACGCTGGCGCCGACCACAACGGCTCCGGAGGGATCCGTTACCGTGCCTTCGATGGAACCGGTACCGCCGACTTGGGCAGTCGCAATCGCGACTGCCAGGAGCACCGCCAACAAGCAATATGAAAACACTCGCATGGTGAAACCTCCATTTCTCGCGTTTGGCCAAAAAATCAATCTGGTCGCCAGCCTCATTCCTTTTCTCTCATCTGCGCCTGCCTGGTGCGCCTGGGGCGCGCTACGGGAGGCGTACAGCAGCGGGAAACGGCGTCAGTCTGACCCCTATGATTCGTAATAACCAACCTAAGGTATCTTAAGCCGGATTGGGACGAATGTCATCAGGCTTTTGCCATACTCGGAGCTGGACGAAGCGCATATGAGTGTCTATGCTTTTCGCATAGGTTTTGGTGGGCGACCGATAGTGATACTCTTAGGGGCGCGAGCCTCGTCATGCCGACGTCAGCCCTTCCCGCCCGCGAACGGCGCGTTCCGCCGGTTGTGAGAGCTATATGCTTGGCAGGGCCGGCTTTGCTCGCTCTCGTGGGGCCATTGGTGTGCGCAGCGGGGCTCGGACTCCCACCGGCGAGCCCCAGCTATGGCGTCGACTTGTGGAGCGAGGCGGAGGGCCTGCCCCAGTCCAGGGTCCGCGCCATTGTGCAGACTCACGACGGCTACATCTGGTTGGGCACCGATGGCGGCGCCGTCCGTTTCAACGGAGCCAGTTTCAAGGCGTTCACGGTCGAAACCGGGAATCTGAAAGACAACGAAGTCTGGGCGCTTCAAGAAGACAACGAGAACGCGCTCTGGATAGGAACCTATGGGGGCGGCCTCTCCCGCCTCATAGATGGCCGTTTCGAGACCTTCACTACCTCCGACGGCCTGCCTGACGATATCGTCACCCGCATCGAAAAGGACTCGTCCGGAGATCTTTGGATCGCGACGTCGAGCGGGTTCAGCCGTTATTCGCACGGGAGGTTCACTCGCATTGAAGCGCCGGGCAGACCCACCGTCGCCGGACGCGATACTATCTGCGCGCGCTCTCCTCGCGGCGTGTTTGTGTCCACGGGCTCCCAGGTGCTGCATTTCATGGACGGCCGATTTGAACCGCTCGGCGGACTTATCCAGAAAGGTGACGGATCGATTGAAAGGCTCACCTGCACCGCCGACGGTTCCCTGTGGATCGGATTCAGCAACGGCGCCATCAAGAACTGGAAGAACGGCAGGACCGGGACATTTACGCCGCCACACGGCCCAGCCGCCCCAATTACGCTGCTCTATCAAGATCCTGGCGGGGGCGTCTGGGCGGCCCTGGGGCGGACGATTTACCAACTGCGGAACGGGCGGTTCGAACGGTTGCTCTTGGAGGATGGAAGAATCGACCTCGGCACCGTTTACAGTATGCATGTTGATCGGGAAGGTAGCATTTGGGTTGGACTCCAATCGAATGGTCTAGGCCGTCTCCGCGTGAAGCAGATCTCGACCTTGCTCCCTCCGGAAGGCGTGCCCGACGATATAGCTCGGTGCGTTTTCGAGGACCGGCACGGCGACGTCTGGGTCGGAACGTCCAACGGTTTCGGCCGGTATCGCGAGGGTAGGCTGCTATCGTACACGAGCCTCCCGGCAGGGTATTCTGGACCCGTCAGATCGTTCGCGGAAGACCCGCAAGGCCGGCTCTGGATCGCAGCCGGCAAGGATCTGCTGCTGCTGGACCGGGGCCGCCTTTCCGCTTTCCCCGGCTGGCGGGAGTCTTCTGCGATCACGGTGATTTATAGAGATACTCTCGGCGGCATGTGGGTGGGCGCCGACTGGGATGGTCTCTACCAGTGGACCGGCAAGGCTTTTCGAAATTACCGCGTCGAGGATGGACTGGCCGGAAATCGAATCCGCGCGCTGCTGCGCGACCGCCATGGCGCCCTCTGGATCAGCTCCGTCGGGGCTGGCGTGAGCCGGTTTTTTCAGGGGAAGTTCACCAATTATGGGACCAGTGCGGGCCTGGCCGGGAATCGTGTTTATGACATTCACGAAGATGAGGAGGGAACACTATGGTTCGCCACGCGTGGCGGACTGACCCGGCTGAAAGACGGAAAGTTCTTTTCCTACACCGCGGCTTCAGGCCTCTTGGTCGATTTTGTTTATAGCATTCTCGATGATGGACTGGGCAACTTCTGGTTTAGCTCCGCCCAGGGGCTTTTCAAGATTAGTAAAACGGAACTGGCGGATGTCGCGGATGGGCGGACCAGGAAACTCTCCCCGGTAAGCTATGGCATGCGGGATGGGATGAAGACACTTGCGTGCAACGTTGGCAACCAGCCTGTTGCCTGGAAGACAACCGATGGCCTGCTGTTGTTCAGTTCCTTGAAGGGCGTTGTGGTGGTTGCTCCCGGCCGCCTGAGATCCAGTTCCTATGTTCCCCCCGTGCATATAGAAGGCGTCACCGTGAACCGCCAGAAGCAGCAACTGGACCGCGAACCCAGTTTGCCCGTGGGCGCTGGAGAGGTTCAGATCGACTATGCCGCGCTCAGCTACCTGAATCTTGAAAAGGTCCGGTATAAGTACATGCTGGCGGGGTTCGACGCCGATTGGGTGGACGCCGGAGACAGAAGCTTTGCCTATTATGCGAATCTGCCTCCGGGCGCTTACCGTTTCCACGTGATCGCGGGCAGCGTGGACGGGCGGTGGAATCAGCAGGGGGCTTACTTTGGGTTCCACTTGCGGCCGCGCTTTTATCAAACATGGTGGTTCTGGGGCGCCGCCGTCTCGGCTGCGTTACTGATCACCTGGCTGTTCCACAGGCTTCGAATCCATGAGCTGAAGGCCAGGTACTCAGCGGTTCTGGCCGAACGCCACCGGATCTCGCAAGACATTCACGACACGTTCGCCCAAAACCTGGCCGGCATCGCGCTACAACTCGATTCGGTCACGATGCAGTTGGAGGAGATTCCGCCCGGGGTGCGGGGCCGGCTTGACGAAGCCTGCAACCTGACTCGCTATAGCCTGGCCGAAGCCCGGCGCACCTTAACCGATCTGCGCTCCGATGAACTCGAAGGCGCCGAATTGACGATTGCACTGCCCGAGATTGCCAAGCGGCTCGTGGGCGGCTCGCCCGTTCGGACCTCCATGCACGTGGCCGGTACGCCGCGACAGCTTGGCCCGGTGACGCAAAAGACTCTGATTCGCATTTTTCAGGAGGCCATGGCGAATGCGCTTAGACATTCTCATGCCGAAAGTATCGAGGTCCAATTACGTTACGAGGAAGCGGGTCTCGTGCTGGCCGTGAAGGACGATGGCCGCGGCTTCGACGCGGAACGCGCGATTCCCCTGGCCGTTGGGCACTACGGACTGACCGGCATGCGCGAGCGGGCCGAGCGGATCGGCGGGCGCATGGCGTTGACCAGCGCGCCCGGTCAAGGTACTGAATTGGTGGTTTTCGTGCCGTTCGCCGAATAGCGGCGGCACAAAGGGCACAGGCTTATGAGTGACTCATCGCAGATTCGCATCATGATTGTCGAGGATCATTTCGTGGTCCGCGAAGGGCTGAAAGCGATCATCAACAGCCAGAAGGATATGATGACCGTAGCCGAAGCCGGCAACGGCAGACAGGCCATGGAGGCGTTTGAACAATTCCAACCCGACGTCACCCTGATGGACGTGAGAATCCCCGGCCTGAATGGCATCGACGCAATCGGCGGCATCATCGCGAAATTCCCGAACGCCCACGTCATTGTCTTGTCCACCTACGGCGGCGACGAGAACATCTTTCGCGCCTTCCAGGCGGGCGCCATGGCCTATTTCCTCAAGGATATCAAGGGCCAGGATCTTGTCGACGCGATTCGGGCCGTGCATGCGGGGCAACGCGTGGTGCCCCCGGAGATCGCCTCTCAACTGGCTGCGCGAGTCCCGCTCACGGCTTTGAGCCCGCGCGAGATCGAGATCCTGGCTCTCGTCGCGAAGGGCAAATCCAATAAGGAGATCGGCGCCGAACTCGCCATCAGCGAAGGCACGGTCCGGGTTCACGCCAGCAATCTGCTGGCGAAGCTCCGTTGCAGCGGCCGGGCCCAGGCGGTGTCGGAAGCGATTCGCCGCGGCATTATCGAAGTGGAATAGCCTCCGGCCCTGTCAGGTGCGCCCATGCACTCGACCAGTTCCACGCCTCCGGAACCTCCACCATGCCGGCCCGCACGGGGTTCCATTCCACGTAGCGCAGCGCTGTCCACTCGCGCTCCCGCGCCACCGCGCCCGTGAGTCGTGGCGCAGGCTGTCGAGCCTGATGCCTCATACTTTTCCCAATATCGGGAAACGCTGCAGAATTGGTGGGGCCTCCGCCCCACCAAAACTTACGAGGGCGCGTGGCAGCCGGAAAAGTGTGCGGCATTAAGCTTGCCAGCCTGCGCCACGTCGCCCCCTACTCGTACCGCAGCGCCACCACCGGCGAAACGCGCGTGGCCCGCAGGGCGGGAAGAAACGTGGCCCCGAGCACCACCAGCATCAATGCGACTGCCGCACCCGCGAACGTCGCCGCATCGGTGACGCCGATACCGAAAAGCATCGTCTTTAACAATCGTGTCAGGACGAACGCTCCGCCCAGTCCGATGGCGATTCCGATCGCCGCAAGCTGCGCGCCTTGCCCGATCACCATCCGCACCACGTCCGCCCGCGCCGCCCCTAGTGCCATGCGCACGCCGATTTCATGGGTGCGCTGTGCCACCCAGTAGGCGATCAGCCCGTAGATGCCCACCGCGGCCAGCAGCAATGCGATTGCCGCGAACAACCCCAGCAGCATGGTGTCGAAACGCGGCTGCGAGACGGATAGCGTCAGCGCCTGCTCCATGGTTTCGATTTGCGCCAGGGTTACGCCCGGGTCGATGGATTGAATATCCCGGCGAAGCGTTGCCGCCAGGCCGGCGGCGTCCCCCTGCGCGCGCACTACCAGAAACATCCGCGGACCATACGATTGAACGAACGGCATGTAATAGGCCGGATCGGTGTCGACCGCCAATCCCAGGTACTTCACATTTCCCACCACGCCCACGATCCGCATCCAGTCGTCGCCAAACCCCGGTCCGCTCTGCTTGATGCGGGCGCCAAGCGCTTCCCGGTCCAGCAGAAAGCGGCGCACGAAGCCTTCGCTCACGATCGCCACCCGCTCCGATCCCTGTTTGTCGAAGCTGGTGAAGCACCGGCCCCGGAGGAGCGGGATGCCCATCGCCTGAAACAGGTCCGGACTCACGGTAACGTCGGAAACGATGGGATTGATCGCTCCGGGCGGCAGAGTCTGTCCCTCCAGCGCGAAGGTGTCGGCGTCGCCCTGCCGGTCGGGCGGCAGCGAGTCGGTCACGGCGGCGCTTTCCACTCCCGGCGTCTCGCGCACGCGGCGAATCGCTTCGTCGTAAAAGGCTAAGCCCCCGGCCGCGTCGCCGTACTTTCGGTTGCCGGGCGAAATCAGCATGGTCAGGATCTGTTGCGGAGGCGCGGAGAATCCGCCAGTCACCCGTTGCAGCTTCACGAAACTGCGCAGGAGCAGTCCCGCGCCCACCAGCAGCATTAGCGAAACGGCGATTTCGGAGACCACCAACACCGCCCGCGTGCGTCCGCGGACCATGCCGGCCGTGCCGCCGCGTCCGCCCTCTTTGATCGTCGCGTTCAGGTCCGTGCGCGCGCTCTCGATCGCCGGCGCCAGCCCGAACAGAACCCCGGTGAGCATGGAGACGAGCAGCGTGAAGCCCAGCGCGCCGCCATCCAGCCGAACCGAGTCGAGGAACGGGAGATTGCCCGGATTCCAGGCGCGGATCAGTTGGATCGAGCCCCAGGCCAGCGCCAACCCCGCCGCGCCGCCCAGCACCGCCAGAAGCACGCTCTCGGTGAGCAACTGGCGCACCAGGCGGCCGCGGCAGGCGCCGAGCGAGAGCCGCAGCGCCATCTCACGCTCGCGCGCCGTCGCGCGCGCCAGCATCAAGTTGGCCACGTTCACCACGGCGATCAGCAACACCAGCCCCACCGCGCCGGCCAGCACCAGGATGGCGGGTTTCAGCGCCGGTCCCAGCAGGGCGTCGCGCAGGGGCAGCACCGGCAGCACCAGCCGCTTGTAATCGGGATTCCGCCGCATCATGAGCGAGGCGCTATGGTTGGTCTCCGCCTGCGCTTGCGCGAACGTCACCCCGGGTTTCAGCCGCGCCAACCCGCGGTAGAACCACGGGCCGTAGCGAGTGGGCGAATTCAACACCAGGTTGCTCCAGACTTCCGTGTCGCGCCGCGGGAATTGGAACGCTTCGGGCATCACGCCGATCACCGTGGACGGAGCGCCATTCACCAGGATGGTCTGGCCCAGCACGGCGGAACTGGCGGCGAAGCGTCTGCGCCAGAGCGACTCGCCGATCACGGCCAGTGAAACCGAGCCCGGCTTGTCCTCCCCGCTCCGGAAGACCCGGCCGATCAGCGGACGCACTCCCAGCGTGGAAAGCAAACTTGCCGTAACCGACGCGCCCTGCACCTGCTCCGGGTCGCCTCCCTTCCCGCCGATGTCCATCCGCAAGCCGCGGAACAGCGAGGGATCCTCAAACGCGCGATTGTTCTCTTTCCATATGAGGTAATCGCGAAGGCACATGGTGCCGAACGCAAAGTCTCGGGGGAAATAGCGCATGAACACCACGGCTACGCGGCCGGCGCCGGCATAAGGTAGAGGCCGGAACAGAATGCCATAGGCCACGCTGAACATGGCGGTATTGACGCCGATGCCCAGGGCCAGCGCCAGCACGGCCGCCAGGGTGAAGGCAGCGTTCTTGCGCAGCGTGCGGATTCCGTAGCGAAGGTCTTCGAGAAACTCACCCGCCATTTGCCCGGTCCTCACTTGTCGGACTTCTTCCTTGACTTGCTCCAGGCCGCCCAACTCGATGCGAGCGGCCCGCATGGCTTCGGCCGCGTCCATGCCGGCCGCGCGCTTGTCCGCGGCCAACTCGTCCAGATAGGCGCGCAGCTCGTCGTCGAGATCCCGCTCCACGCGCCGCCGCGTGAAGAGATTGCGCCGAAGGCTGGCCAGGCGGCTCGACAGCGGCATGACGGTCAGCTCGCCTGGAGGGCGCTCGACATAGCCAGCGCGATGGTTTCCCACTGCCGCGTTTCGGCCTGCAATTGGCGCCGCCCCGCCGCCGTCAGGCGGTAAAACTTGGCGCGCCGCTTGTTTTCCGAATCGCCCCACAAGGCGGAAAGCCAACCGGCTTCCTCCATCCGGTGCAGCGCCGGAAACAGCGAGCCGGGCTTTACCTGAAACGTGCCGTTGGTGATCTGTGCGATGCGCCGCGAAATTCCGAGACCGTGCATCTCGGTTAGCGCCAGCGCCTTCAGGATCAGAAGATCGAGGGTCCCCTGCAGAAGATTGGTGTTCGCCATGCTCGTATAGAAACTCTATATGAACCTCATACAGAATGTCAATAGGTAGAAGAGGCCATCGCTTGCCCCGGCCCGGACGAAAGTTTTGTTTGATTTCAAGATAATCCCGACTGGAAAGGTCTTTAGTTTCAAGAATAAACAGTGGCGGTCCTATGTTGTGTGGATCGGTCGGGGAAGGTTTGAAAAATCAAATTCGAGCCACCCATGAAGATGGATATCCAACATCTGTGTGGCTGGCCCTCCAGACCGGCACAAAGCCTGGCCGGTGAGATAGAATCAATAGAATTAATAGAATTGTAGGCTCAGCGCCGCCGGGCATGGACCGCCAAGGTGGCCAATCCGGAATGCAACCCGATCCGGCGGTCATTTGGCGGCGGTACCATGTCCCATACGATTCTCTCGGTCGACGATAATACCGCGGCTGGCGCCCGCAACCAAGTCCTGCGGAAGGCGGGATTCGAGGTCATTGAAGCCGCCACCGGGACGGATGCGCTGAAACTGGCTTCGGAAAAGCGGCCTGCGCTGGTCGCTCTCTCCATTGAATTGCCTGGAATGGACGGCTTTGCGGTTGCGAAACGGCTGAAATCCGAGCCCCGAACCGCATCCATTCCGGTGCTGCATCTCTCGCGCCGGGGCAAACGCAGCCGCGACTACCCGGAATCGTTGAAGAGCGGAGCGGAAGGGTACTTGCGGTTGCCGGTCGAGCCGGCGGTCCTCATCGGCGCGGTCACGGCGTTAATCGAGGCACACGCCGACGGGAGCGAGCGCAAGCGGGCCGAGGAGGCGCTGCGGGCGAGCGAGGAGCGGCTCCAGTTGTTCGTCGAGCACGCGCCGGCCGCGATTGCGATGTTCGACCGGCAAATGCGATACACGGCGGCCAGCCGGAGATGGGTGGCCGAGTACGCCCTCGGCGGGCAGGATCTGATCGGCCGCTGTCACTACGATGTGTTTCCGGAAATACCGGAGCCCTGGAAAGAGGCACACCGCCGCTGCCTGGCCGGCGCGGTGGAAAAATGCGACGATGAACCCTTTCCTCGCGCTAATGGGGAGCTGGACTGGGTTCGCTGGGAAATTCATCCCTGGCGCGACGGGAAAGGCGAAATTGGGGGAATCATCATCTTCAGCGAGCGGATCACGGACCGCAAGCGGGAGGAAGAGGAACGGCAGCGCCTCACCCGTGAGTTAGTCGACCGCGTTGGGGAGCTTCAGGCGGTCCTGGACGCCGCGCCTGTCGCCATCTGGATCGCCCACGACCCGCGGTGCCTCCGAATTACGGGCAACGCCTTTGCGGACCGGATGGTTATGCAGACGGCGCGGGGCGGCAACGTGTCGGCCAGCGCGCCCGCGGGGGAAGCGGTTGTGTCGTTCAGGGCTTTTCGCGAGGGCGTGGAACTAAGGCCGGAGGAACTGCCCGCTCAGGTCGCCGCGGCCACGGGCCGGCCGGTGAAACAGCAAGAACAGGAGTTGGTCTTCGCCGACGGCCGCAGGGTCCGCCTGCTCCTGGGCGGCGTCCCGCTTTTCGATGCCGAAGGACGCGTGCGCGGCTCCGTCGCCGCCGGCACCGATGTCACCGAACTCAGGCGCGCCGAGGAAGCTCTACGGGCTACGGCGTTGTTCCCGGAACAAGATCCGGCGCCTGTTCTGCGCGTCGGCGGCGATGGCGCTCTGCTCTATGCGAATCCCAGCTCGAACGAACTCATGGCAGAGTGGAAATGCCAGGTTGGTCGGATGGTTCCGGACGATCTCCGGCATGCCGTCGAGCAAGCCCTGGCGCAAGGCGCGCCCGCGGAGTTCGACGTCCGGGTTGGCGGCCGCGACTATTCCTTCGTCGTCGCGCCGGTCGCCGGCCGCCGGTGGGCTAACCTCTACGGCCGAGACATGACCGGGCGGAATCGGGCGGAGGAGGCTTTGCGGGAGAGCGAAGCCGTTCTGCGCAGCTTCTTCGACAGCCCAGGGCTGATGCGGGGAGTCGTCGAATTGGTCGAGGGCCGCGTCGTTCATGTTTCCTGCAATGCGGCCTGGGCGGAAATGTGCGGGGTGGAGCGGGAGTCGATCGCGGGCAAGTCCGCAGCCGAGACGGGCGCCCCGGAAGAGGTCGTGCAGCCGTGGGTTGCCCTCTACGAAGAGAGCTGGCGCACGGGCAAGCCCGTCTCGATGGAATACGGCCGCCCGGACGCCGAGGGGCGGGAACGATGGCTGCTCGCGACCGCTGGTTATCTGGGAATCGGACATTCCGGAAATCCGCGATTCGCATATACGATTCTGGATCTTACCGAGCGCAAGCGGGCGGAACGGGCGCTGCGCGAGAGCGAGAGCCGGGAGCGGGCGCGGGCGGTGGAACTGGAAGCGCTGATGGACGCGGCCCCGGCGGTTATTTTCGTGGCTCACGAGCCCGAGTGCCGATATATGACCGGCAACCGCGCGGCTTACGATTTACTGCGCATGCCGCCCGGCGGCAACCTGTCGAAGTGCCCGCCGGATGGCAAGGATCCGACAAAGTTCCGGGCGATGAAAGACGGAATCGAGATGACGCTGGCGGAATTTCCGGTACGGAAGGCGGCATCCACCGGGCAGCGTGTCAGGGACTACGAATACGAACTGGTGTTCGAGGACGGCGCCTCTGTGATCCTGCTGGGCGATGCGGTGCCGATGCTGGACGAAGATGGACGCCCGCGAGGCGCGGTGGGGGTCTTCGTCGATATCACCGGGCGCAAGCGCGCCGAGGAGCGTCTTCGCGAAGCCCAGAAGCTGGAGAGCCTCGGATTGCTGGCGGGCGGCGTCGCCCACGATTTCAACAACCTGCTGGTGGGCGTGATCGGCAACGCCAGCCTGGCCCAGGAGATGCTTTCGCCCGATCACCCTGCCGGCGACCTGCTCGAGGGAGTCATGAAGGCCGGCGAGCAGGCCGCTCACCTCACCAGGCAGATGCTGGCCTACGCCGGCAAGGGCAAGTTTCTGGTGGAGGCGTTGAATCTCTCCTCCGTCATCCCCGAAATGGCCGCGCTGGTCCGCACATCCATTTCCAAGAAAATCGCGTTACGCCTCGATCTGGAAGACGACCTGCCGCCCGTTGAAGCCGATCGCGGCCAGCTACAGCAGGTGTTCATGAACCTGGCGCTCAATGCCGCGGAAGCGATCGGCGGCCAAGATGGGCTGATCGCAATCAAGGCCGGCGTTCAGGAGGTGGACGAGCGGTACGCGCGGCTCCACCCGGAGGCCACGGCGCTGCCGCCGGGACGATGCGTTCGCCTGGAAGTGCGCGATACCTGCTGTGGCATGGACGAAGCCACCAGGGCGAGGATCTTCGACCCCTTCTTTTCCACGAAATTCACGGGGCGAGGGTTGGGGCTTGCGGCCGTGGCCGGCATCCTGCGCGGTCACAGGGGCGCGATCATGGTGAGCAGCACGCCGGGAAAAGGCAGTTGCTTCACGGTGCTGTTGCCGGTGGCGGCGGGAGCGGCGGAGGAGCGGCCGGCCGCGGCCCGTGGCCCGGCGCCGCATGGTTCGGGAGCGATCCTGGTGGTGGATGATGAAAAACTCGTGCGAGAGATGGTGAAAAGGGTCCTCGAACGCCACGGGTACACGGTGCTCCTGGCGGAGAGCGGATTGGCGGCGCTCGACCTGCTGCGGAGATACATCGGCGCCATCGCGCTGGTTCTGCTGGATTTGAACATGCCCCGCATGAGCGGCGAGGAAGCGCTTGCGGAACTGCGGAAGATCCGTCCCGAGGTCAAGGTCCTGGTGTCGAGCGGCTACAGCGAATCCGAGACGATGGCGCTGTTCAAGGGGCAGCCGGTTACAGGCTTCATCCAGAAACCGTACACCGTCGCGGGCCTCGCGGAAAGGGTGAGAATCTGTCTCGGGTGACTCGCGCTTCGCTCCAGATCGCGTGCCGCCGGCAGTTATGATGTGTCGGAAGGGTACCAGTCATGTATTTTGAGAAATTCAGCTTAAAGGACCGCGTGGCGGTCGTCACCGGAGCCGGCCGGGGCATTGGTCTGGAGATCGCCGGCGCTCTTGCCGAGGCGGGAGCGGCGGTAATCGTCGCGGAGATCGTCGAAGAGGCCGGCCGGGCGGCGGTCGACCGGCTGAACCGGGCGGGCCGCCGGGCCGATTTCTACCAGCTCGACGTCACCGATTCCGCCGCCGTCGACCGGGCCGCGGACGCGATTGCCGGGAAATACGGCAGGGTTGACGTGCTGGTGAACAACGCCGGATACGCCAACAATATCGATGCCGAAACCTACCCGGACGACGAGTATCGCAAGCTGATGCGAATCAATGTGGACGGCGTGATGTTCTGCTGCCGCGCCTTCGGCCGGCACATGCTGGCGGCGGGCAAAGGCAGCATCGTCAACCTCGGGTCCATGTCCGGTTTGATCGTCAATAAGCCGCAGCCCCAATCCATTTACAACGCCAGCAAGGCGGCGGTACACATGCTGACCAAATCGCTGGCGTGCGAATGGGCAAAGCGGGGAATTCGAGTCAACGCGGTGGCGCCCGGCTACATCGACACGGAAATGACCCTGCGCGGACGGACCAACGCCGAGTGGAACGCCTGCTGGCTGGAAATGACGCCAATGGGCCGCTGCGGCGAGCCGTGTGAGGTGGCGGCCGTGGTGCTGTTCCTGGCGAGCGATGCAGCCAGCTACGTCACGGGAGCGGTGGTGAGCGTCGACGGCGGCTACACGGCCTGGTGATGGGCAATGGCGTTGCCGGTAAGCCGCCGGGTGAGAGACCTTCCGGAGGCGTCAAAGAGGTGACAGGCATCGGCGCGGATGCGAAGCGCCAACCGATCGCCCTCACGAACGGGGGTGTCGCCGGCAGCCTCCACTACCAATCCGGTTCCATCCGCGAGACGGGCGTGAAGATAGGTGCGCGGGCCCAGATGTTCCAATGTTTCGACCTCGCCCTGCAACTCCCCATCCCGCGCCAGGGTTAAGTGCTCGGGGCGAACGCCAAGTTTGAGGCGCTCGCCGGCTTTTGGGTTCCTCTCCGCAGCGGGCACGGCAAGGCTGGCGCCATTAGACAAACTCAAGGTCAGGGACTGTTCGGCGGCGGCCTGGACTTCCACGTCCAGGAAATTCATCTTGGGAGCGCCGATAAATCCAGCCACGAAAAGAGACGCGGGGTGATGATACAACTCCAGCGGAAATCCAACCTGCTCGACTCTGCCGTCATTCAGGACCACAATTCGATCCGCCATGGTCATGGCTTCCACCTGGTCGTGAGTCACATAGATCATGGTGGTATTGAGCTCGCGGTGCAGCCGGACCAGTTCCAACCTCATTTGGGCCTGTAGCGCCGCATCGAGGTTGGACAGGGGCTCATCGAGCAGGAATGCCTTGGGCTGGCGGACGATGGCGCGGCCAAGCGCAACCCGTTGCAGTTGTCCGCCGGACAACTCACGCGGCTTGCGATCGAGCAGCGCCTCCATCTCCAGGGTGCGGGCCACGGCGCGCACCTTTTGGTCTCTCTCCCGCATCGGAACTCCCGCCAGCCGCAAGCTAAAACTCAAATTCTCGGCCACGCTCATATGGGGATACAGGGCGTAACTCTGAAAGACCATGGCCAGGCCACGCTTGGCCGGCGGAACCCGTTGGGCGGGCAATCCGTCGATCAGCACTTCTCCTTGGGAGATCTCTTCCAGCCCCGCGATCATTCGCAGCAAAGTGGATTTGCCGCAGCCGGAGGGGCCCACAAACGCCACGAACTCGTGGTCGGCGATGGCCAGGTCCACGCCATGAATCACCTCGTGGCCGCCGAAACTCTTGCGAACATTTCTCAATTCGACCGTAGCCATAATTCCGATTGGACTTTCTACTTGACCGACCCGAACGACAGACCGCGCACAAGCTGGCGTTGTCCGATCCACCCAAAGACGAGGATCGGAGCGGTGGCCAGTGTCGAAGCGGCCGACAGTTTCGCCCAAAACAGGCCCTCGGGGCTGGAGAACGAAGCTGTAAATGCAGTCAAGGTCGCCGCTTTGACGGTAGTTAAGTTGAGGCTCCAGAACGCCTCGTTCCAGCAAAGAATAATGGAAAGAAGCGCGGTGGCGGCGATGCCCGGCATCGCCAGAGGCAGCAGAATGTGTACCAACTCCTGCCTTTCGGTGGCGCCGTCCATGCGGCTGGCCTCCAGGATCTGGGGAGGCACTTCGCGGAAGAAAGAAAAGAGCATCCAGACCACAATAGGGAGGACGCCGATACTGTCGATCAAAACCAGTCCGGCGCGGGTATCGAGCAGGCCAAAATTGCGCCACAACAAATAAATTGGGACGAGAACGCCCACCGACGGTAGCATTTTGGTGGACAGCATCCAAAGCAGGATGTCACGGGTATGGCGTCCGGGGAAGAAGGCCATGCTATAGGCCGCCGGTACCGCCAGGGCGAGAGCCAGCAACGTGGAGCCCAGCGACACCACCACGCTGTTGGCCGCGAACTGCACATAATCGGCCCGATCGAGCACGGCGGAATAGTTGGCGAGGGTGGGCCTGAAGAAAACCGCGGGAGGCGTGGCGACGGCGGCGATCTCCGTTTTGAAACTGGTAAGAAACATCCATAGAATAGGAAAGAAGACCGCCAACCCGACGATCCAGCCGGCTAATGTCAGTCCCAACCGCGCCCGCCAGCTAGCTCTCATCGCTGCTCCTCCAGGTTACGCCCCGTGAGCCGCACCAGGAAAAGGCAAACGATGTTGGCCAGGACGATGGCGACGACTCCTCCGGCCGATCCTCCCCCCACATCCCAATTCAGGAGCGCGTCACGGAAGATGAGATAGGCCAGGTTCGTCGAAGCCAGTCCCGGACCGCCTCCGGTAGTTACGTAGATCTCAGCGAACAGACTGAGAAAGAAGATCATCTCGATCATGGCGACGACCGCTATGGGACGCCGCAGATGGGGCAGTTCGATGTGATAGAAAAGCGCCACGACTCCGGCGCCGTCCAGCCGGGCGGCCTCCTTCTGCTCGCGGTTCAGCGACTGCAGAGCCGGCAACAGAATCAGCACGGCGAATGGCGTCCATTCCCAGGCCACGATCACCGCGATGGCGACGAGGGGCATCCTGGCGAAGAAGTCGATGGCGCCTAACCCAAGCGATCGCGCGATCCACGAGAACATGCCGAAAACAGGGTTCATCAACATGTTCTTCCAGATCAGGGCGCTTACGGTCGGCATGACGAAAAACGGGGCGATTACGAGGAACCGGCAGATATTGCGCCCTGGAAATTCCCGGTCGAGCAGCGCGGCGAAGAGAGTTCCGGCAACCAGCGTAATCAGGAGGACCAGCCCAACCAGGAGCAGGGTGTTACCCATGGCCACCCACAGCGCGCGGCCGGTCAGGAGATAACGATAATTCTCGAAGCCGGCAAAGGCGCGCTTACCCGGACTTAGTAAGTTGTACCTCTCGACGGAAAACCAAAGGGTCATCGCCAGGGGGACGACCATCCACAGGAACAGCAGGATGACCGAGGGCGCCAGCAGCGGTCCCGTGCGAATAGCGCGAGCCAGCCGGGCCGGAGAACCCGCGGCCACTTCAGGCGGCGTCACTTCGGATGGCGTCACTTCAGATATCCTCCTCGCCGCATGGCCCGTTCGGCGTCCGCCTGTGCCAGGCCCAGCGCTTGCTCGACGGTGGCGCCGCCGGTAAGCGCGGCACTGATCTGCTGTCCGACATCGGTGCCGATCGCCTGAAACTCGGGAATCCCCACGTACTGAATCCCGACATAAGGCACCGGTAACACACTCGGCTTAGTCATGTCCGCGGTTAGTATCGCGTCGCGAACGAGATTTGCAAAAGGCGCGGCTCGCTGGTATGCCGGACTCGCATAAGTGGATCGCCGTGTCCCGGGAGGAGCGAGAAGCCAGCCGTAGCGCGCGCCCACGGTAGCGACGTAGGTCTTGCTGGTGGCCCACTTGATGAACTGCTTGGCGGCAACCGCTTTCGGGGAAGACTTGGGGATAGCCAACGCCCAACTCCAGGCCCAGGCCGCGCCATTGGGGACTTTCTGAATGGGGGCCCTGGCAAAACCGGTGGTCCCGGCCACGCGGCTTTGGCTCGGATCCAGAATGTAGCCGGCCGCCGAAGTGGCGTCCACCCAAATGGCGCAGTTACCGTTGGCGAACAGGGCCCGTATTTCATTGTGGCCGTCCGTGCTGACGCCTGGCGGCCCATAGTTTCTCAGTACGTCCACATAGAAGCTTACGGCCTGGATCCAAGCGGGGCTGGTGAGTTGCGGTTGCCAACTGAGATCCATCCACCGTCCGCCAAACGTATAAACCAGTGTGCTGAGGTAAGCCATATTCTGGCCCCATCCCGGCTCGCCGCGCAGGCAGATGCCGTAGACGTTTTGAGCGGGGCTGTTCAGTTTGGCGGCGAACCGGCGGATCTGGTTGTAACTGGGCTGCTCCGGCATTTCCAGCCCCGCCCGATGAAACAGATCCTTCCGGTAATAGGTAAAAGAGCTCTCCGCATAGAACGGCGCCGCATACAGCTTGCCCTTATAGGAAAGTCCCTGGCGAACCACGTCGAAGATATCGTCGTAGTCGTAGTCCGCGCCGAGATCGTCAACCGGGAGCAGCCACCCGCGCGCGGCCCAGAGAGGCGCCTCATAGGAACCGATCGTGATGACATCGAAAGTGTCTCCGCCGGTGGAAATGTCTATGGTCAGCCTCTGGCGCAGGATATTCTCGCCGAGAACCACCCAATTCAGCTTGATGCCGCTGCGCGCTTCAAACTCTTTGGAAAGCCGCTGCAACAGAATCATGTCGGCATTGTTTACCGTGCCGATGGTCAGTTCCGGCCTGGAATGCGGACGGTACAGGAGATATGCAAGCAGGGCCGCGCAAACCGCTACGCCAAGAGAGGCGAAGATCCGATTGGCCGGTCTCATGAGAGGGTTAGTATAACAACCGGCCGGCGTCCCACGCGCCTCGCGACCGGGTTCTTGGACTGTCCCGGGCCTCCACCCCAGGATTTTCTCGCGCAGCCCGGGTGGCGAAGGAGATATCGGCTGACAGCGACACGTCGCCCGATACTTTCTTCCAAACGAAATAGAAAGCGTCCGCCGTGCCCCAGACGTTCTCGCCGGCGGCGGTGATCTTGTAACTATTCCGGGCCGCGTCATAATCCACCGAGCCCTTGTGCAGCACGGTACCGACGTCGCCGCTGCCTTCAAAAACTCCCGCCTGGGCGTCAACTGACACCGGCAGGGCCAGCCCCGCCAGAAGGGCCAGCACCACAACCTGGCGGTTGAATCCGATTGCCATAAACGTTCCCTCACTTCTCTCGCTCGACTCCGCGTTGTAGTGACTCCACCAGTGGCGATTCCATTATCATCCCGGGCGAACGAACGCCAGGTCCAGGGACGCGGTGCCCGCGGCTAGTCGGATCCAAGGGCGAGCACGTAATATCGGGCGGTCGTCTTGCCGGCGTTGCGGACACCGTGCGGATCGCCCGATGCCATGTACGCTACCGACCCAGCCCCTAAGTTTTTGCTTTGCCCCGCGATGGTGACCTGGAGGGTTCCTTCGCGAATCAGAATGATTTCGTCGTGCGCATGACGATGAGCCGGATGAGGCGCGCCGCCCGGGGGCAGTTCGGTCTCATGTAAGGAAATGGCCAATCCGGTGTCGGTCTTGCCATCGAAGAATTGCCGCTGTTCGCCGTTTCCCTGCGGCGATTCAGGGAGATCTTCGTAGACGAAGAATTTAGAGGGTAGGGCTGAACCCTCGGCTTTGGCGTTCGCGATTGCGAGAATCGGAACGAGCCAGTTGAAGTTGCGGCGCGTACATTCCATTCGTTGCCTCCATTGGCGATACCGGTCAGGAGCGCGCCGCCGGAGTCTTGCCGCGTGAACGCCCATCGTTCCGCACGGATCCCTCGACGGGCGCGCTCGAAGAAGTCGGGGTATTCGCGCTGCGAACGCGGCGCGACAAGCGGGCTTCCTTGATCAGCGGTCCGTAGACTTGTTTGTCAAAAGGCGGGCACCCGGTGGGCCATTGTCCGAGCGGGTGATCCTTCTGCCGCATCAGGTAGGTGCAGAAGGACAGGGTCTTGCACACCTGCAAAGGATCGAGTTCACCCCGCTCCATCGCGTCCCGCGCGAAGCCGGGGTAAGCCAGCGCGCCCCGGCCGAGTCCAAAGACGCGGATGTTGCGGTCGGCAATATTTCGGGCCGCGGCGTTAATACTATAAGCTTGCAGCCAACTGTAACCGGAGCCCACCATCGGCAGGTCCGGGAATGTTCTTTGCAGTTCTCCGGCGATGCGAAAATGGCGGTTTACACCTAGCAGCGGGTGTTCGGGCTGCTCGTAATTTCCCTCGTCCGGCAATTCGAAAGGCCTCACAATGTGCGGATCGTAATAAGGCGATCCCATGGAGACATTGAGCAACTCCAGGCCCGATTCCCGGAACATCGCGATGGCGGATTTCACTTCGCTCAGATCTTCCTCGAGCGGATTGGCTTGGTTCACTCCGAAGCCGTGGCGATATGGCAGCGGGCAGGCAACAGGGACGCCGGTGTGTCCTTTGCCGCCCGCCACGTAGGGGATGCCGTCATAACAGCCCAGGCGGATGGCCAGTATCAACTCTCCGCCGAACTCGGCGCGAAACTTACCCATCACATTACGCACGAAGCGGGTTCGGTTCTCGAGACTACCGCCATAGCGGCCCTCGCGTTGCTTGGCGCCCATCAACTCGCTGAGCAGGTAGCCATGGGTGACTTTGAGATCGACCGCCCGAAAACCGGCTCGCAAGGCAAGCCGGCCGGCGGCAAGATAGTCGTCTTCCAGGCGCTCCATCTCGTCATCGGAAATGGTGGGACAGCCGGCGGACGTGTGGGTGCGCTCGTCGATCAGCGGGCTGTGATACGCCAGGACCGGCCGGGGAACGCTGTACCGGCCGGAGTGCGTCAACTGTATGGGCACCAGCAAGTCGCCGGTGCTCCCATACCGTTCCCTGTGGACCTGCTCCAGCCGGGCGAGCAACCGGGCGAAGTCATCGACGTTACTTTCGTTCAGCCAGAGTTGACGGGTATTCGCGCGCCCTTCCCGGCGCACGGCGGTGGCTTCAAACCAGATGAGTTTGGCGCCCCCTTGGGCAAAGCGCTCATACCGCCGCCAGGTGAGTTCGCCTGGGCGCCCGTCCAAAGTACCGTCGCAGCCCTCCATGGGCTGAATTGCGATGGAATTTCCGAGCCGGATCCGGCCGATATCCACTTTTCGGGCCAGGACACTCTTAATGCGCTCGCGGTCCGGCTCCAGGCGGACGCAGGAAGCGCCCCATTCTTCGCAGGCCCGGCCGAGTTCGCCAAGAGATTTATACGAGAACCATTTTGCCATCGGGAAACTCTTTGCAAGTGGCGCTTCGCCAAGCGTTTCATCCCAAGCGGGCGCGCGAAGCGATTCCATTGACGCCCGAACTCGGCGTTCGGGCGTCCGCGGCTAACCGCGCAACGCGGCGGAGGCCAGCGAAGACTGCGCGCCGGGGTTTCTTGCGACTTCCTCGGCCACCATCCGCATGAACTCGGGCATATAGCGATGTTGATCGTTCCATGTCCGGCCGCTCACCATGTTGCCGTCGCGCACGCACGCTTCGTTCACGAAAACGGCGCCGCAAAGCTCGATATCCAATTGGCACTTGGCGACGGTCGCCATCCGTTTTCCTTCGATCACACGCGCGGCGCCAAGGATCTCCACGCCGTGGCACACCACGCCCACCGGTTTTCCAGCGTCAAAAAAGTGGCGCACGATGCGGAGCAAGTCCTTGTCGTAGCGCAGGTATTCGGGAGCGCGGCCGCCGGTGAGAAACAATCCGGAGTATTCGTCCGGCGCCACTTCCGAAAAAGCGATTTCGGAGGCCAATGATATCCCGGGGACTCCCGCGTGATGTCCCATCCCGGTGGAATCTCGTGCATCACGAGAGGGTAGATGCGGCGTTCGGGACCCGCTACCACGACCTGGTATTCTTCACGGATGCGATAGTAGGCATAAAGCGTGTCTAAGACCTCCGCGGCATCGCCAATCGGCATGAGAACTTTTGGCATATCGGTCTCCTCAAGACATCCATCTCAAGTTTAATCGGATCGCAACGAATGTCAACGGCGCAACCAGACCTGGCAATTGTGTTGGGGCCTGTTTTGCTGACGGGCTGCGTCCTGTCTGCTACACTGCCTGAATACCTTCGTGACCCTTCCTAAAAGCACGGAACAACTGCGCCGCGCGCTGCGGTTACCCGACCTGGTCTTGTTCAACATCACCGCCGTGGTAGGTGTCCGCTGGCTGGCGGTGGCGGCGCGCACCGGTCCGGGATCGATCACGCTTTGGGTGTCGGCCGGATTGCTGTTTTTCATTCCCTCGGCGCTGGTGGTAGCGGGGCTTTCCAAGCGATATCCGGAGGAAGGCGGCCTATATGTGTGGACCAGGGAGGCTTTCGGGCCGTGGCACGGGTTTTTGTGCGGCGGGTGCTATTTCGTGAGCAACTTGTTCTATCTGCCCTCCGCGCTTCTGTACGGCTTGTCCATAGCGGCGGAGGCATTCGGCTTCTCGCAGGATAAAGCGCTCATGGTCGGGCTGGCTCTGGCCATTCTGTGGTCGGTGGCAATCCTCAACCTGCTGGGCGCGGAGCTGGGCAAATGGGCGAGCGACATGGGCGGAATGGCCACCATCCTGGTAGGTGCGCTGCTTATGGCGGCGGGGTGGTCGGCCTGGCGGCACGGGGGCTCGGCGACGCCCCTCCACAACTTCGTGCCAAGGATGGACTGGGGAAAGCTGAACTTCTGGTCGCAGATCGCCCTGGGATTCACCGGCCTGGAATTGGGAGCCATCATGGCGGGAGAGATCCGCGACCCGTCGCGAACCATTCCGCGCGCCGCCTGGATCTCCGGTCTGGCGATCTGCGCCTTTTACGTGGGCGGAACACTGGCGGTGCTGGCGCTGATGTCCTCGGGCCAGGTGGACATCATCTCGGGCGTGATGCAAGCGGCCCAGGCGGCGGGGACGCGGCTGGGGTGGCTTGGCTTCCCCCTGCTGATCGCGCTTCTGATTCTGGCCGCTTCCGCCGGCGCGTTCAGTTCCTGGCTGAGCGGCTGCGCCCGCCTCCCGTTTGTCATCGGGATCGATCGATACCTGCCGCCGGCATTTGCGCGCCTCGATCCGCGCTGGGGCACGCCGTACATCGCGCTTCTGTCGGAAGCCGCCTTCAGCAGCGTAGCCATCCTGATGTTGACGGCGGGAGAGAGCCTGCGCGGCGGCTATCAACTTCTGGTCGACTTCACCACCGTCACCACCCTGTTCCCTTTTGTGTATATCTTCGCCGCCGGCTGGAAGTGCGGCTGGCGCCTGAGCGCGGGGTGCGGGCTGAGCGTCACGGCGCTGGCGTTGGTGGTGGCCTTCATCCCGCCGGAAGGCGCATCCTGGCTGTACGAGATAAAGATGATCGGAGGATGCGCGGCGATAGTTGTGGCGGCCCGTATGAATTTCCAGTACGCTTTGCGGCGACGCAACTGATGCGGGATTTTCGCCACGGCGGCGGCTTCCTCGACTCTCCCGGCTCTGCCTCAGAAGATCAACCGGAAGGAAACCTGGGCGCGCCTGGCGTTGGTGCCGAAGGGGAAGCCGTAGGAGGCCTGGCCTTGTTCATATCCGGTCACCGGGCGCAGAGAGCCGGTGGTGCTCACATATTGAATGGTGTAGAGGCTGGTGTTCCATTGCCGGTTCAGGGCGTTGAAAGCTTCCGCGGCCACCTGGGCTTTCACGCGCTCGCCGACGCGGAAAGTGCGGGTCAAGCGGGCATCCAGATCGAGCGTGGTTCCGGTGTGGATGATGCCGAGGCCTTCGAAGGGGACGCGGTTCCAGCCGCCCTGCCCGTTCAGGGTGGTGGGATAGACCATGGTAAACCCGCTCCATTGCTGCCCGCTGAGCAGAAGGCTGGGGGTCAACGGCAGACCCGAGGCGGCGGTGGCGATGGCGGAAAGCTGCCAGTCGCGGAGCAGGATGTTCTGGCTTGCCGGGTCCCAGATCCAGCGCAGCACGCCGCGCTGCCGTTGGTCCGTGGTGGAGCTGCCTTTGTCGTCGATGTAATCGGCGTCGGTGGCGGTCGACGGGAAGCCGAACTGATTGGGTCCGCCGACGTCATCGAGCGAGTGCGACCAGGTGTAGGTCAGGGCGCCGCTCAAAGTGCGGCTAAACGGCCGTTTCAGCTCCAGCGCAATGCCGTTGTACCAGGAGGCCCCGTTGTTGGCCGCCTGGAAAGCCTTGGCGTAGGTCGGAGAGGTCTTTTGGTAATAGATAAACGTCGTGTAACTCTGTTGCACCGTGCCGCTGGAGTTGTAGACGGTGTAGGCCTTGTTTGAATTGGTGACGCCGGTGACGCCCATGTTCATGTCGTTGGCGGTCCACAGCTTTTGGCCGTGATTATAGAAGTAGTCAAAGTCCAGGACCAGGCCCGAATCGAACTTATGTTCCACGTTGAACGATCCCAGCGACGAATACGGGTTGCGGAACTTGGAGGCGGCGAAGACCACGTCCTCGGTACCGTTGGGGATATTCCCGACGGCGGCAATCTTCTTGGGAAATACCACGGCGCCGCTTTGATAGGGTTCGATGGTAATGTTTTCCTGGGCGATGCCATTGCCCAGATAGAGCGGGTCGAGAATGGTGCCGTTGAAGGGGGCGTAATAAAATCCGTAGCCGAGGCGCACCACGGTATGCTCGCGGAGCATGTAGGCAATGCCCAAGCGCGGGGCAATGTCCAGGCCGGGAGAGTTGATGGTTGCGGTCTGGTAGAAGCTGGAGTTCACGAATTGGGGCTTGGGCAGGCGCCACTTTTCGTAGCGCACGCCGACGGTCATGGTCAGTTTGGGACTGGCCTTCCAGGTATCCTGCCCGTAGCCGCCGTAATAGATGCTGGCCAGATCGCGCCGGGGGTTGCCTAAGCCCTGGGTGTAGGAGGAGTAATTCTTGGCGTTGGAGGCATTGCCGCTGAAATCGGTGGCGAACGCGGTGAGCGACGGGTAGACGTAAGCTCCGGCGGCATTGGCGACGCCGTAGATCCAGTCGCCGCCATAAAACATGTCGGCGCCGAACTTGAAAGTGTGGGAGTTGCTGGTGATGGTAAAGTTGTCGGCGAACTGGTAGCGGTAATCGCTGATGCTCTCGGTATATTGCCCATTGGCTCCCAGCGGTGTTCCGGCGACGTTGACATCCACGGCGCCGGTGGACGGCCAGTCTTGAGAGTTGGGATTGATGCCGATCCGGTCCTTGAACGCGCTCAAGCGCATATCGTTGAAGAAGCTGCCGGAGAGCTGGCGCAGCCATTCGGCCTTGGCCATGCGCGATTCGTCGTCGGTGGTGCCTCCGTAAGCGGCCAGCGCGTTATTGGTGGAAACTTCCGCGTTGCTGGCCGGCGCGTGACTGTGCAGAGCGGCGACCTCGAAGCTGAAGTTGCTGCGGTCGCTCCGGCGAAAATCCGCCTTCACCACGCCGCGGAGGGTGCGCGTGGTGGTGGGCACCACCAGATTCAACTGGTTCTTGATGTAGTTGGTGACGGCGGTGCATTGCGCGGCCAAGGCCTTGCAGTTGTTGGCATTGATGCTGTTGCCATCGGGCTGGGTGATTAACGGATTCACCAGGCGGTTCAATTCCTGCTCGTTGTTCAGGATGCCCTCCACGTTGGCAAACAGAAAGAGCTTCTCCGGGATCACCGCGCCGCCGATGTTGCCGCCCGGCTGCTGCTGCGAAAGGGAGAGTTTTTGGCCGGCGGCATAGCGGTCGGAGGAAATCAGCGAGCGGTTGGTGAAGTATTCGTAAAGTTGCCCATGCAGCGTGCTGGTGCCGCTCTGGGTGGCGGCATTGATGAATCCGCCGTTGAAACGCCCGAACTCGCCGGGGCCGCCGGCCGGGAGCATTTCGACGCCTTCGATGGCGTTGACGGAAACCATCGGAATGAAGTCCGTCTTCAAGCTGAAAAAGTAGGTATTGGTGGCGTTGACGCCATCGATGGCTACGGCCTGGTCGAACGGGCCGCCGCGGGTGGTCAGCGCGCCCACATCCGGCGATTCGCTGGTGGCCGGAGCCAGCCATGCCAATTCTTCCAGGCGGAAACCGTCCAGGGGCAAGCTGTAGGCCTGTTGCCGGTCGAAGCTTTCCGTCACCGCGCCCTTGTTGTCGTCCACCGGGCGCAAAGGTTCCGGCTCGTCGG
>JBKQVG010000389.1:0-14487 GCA_052325345.1 Bryobacteraceae bacterium | reverse complement strand
TGATTTCGATATCGTCCTGGTGTGCGGCCACACAAAGATGCGTGGTGCGCGCCAGCGCCTCCTCCGGCGCCGCCCCATCCGGCACGAAACAATCCGTGTTAGGTTGATGAAATTGCATAAGATTCATAGCTCCTAAAAGAACCTCTCCCTGAAAGAACCTCTCCTTGAGGACCTGTGAAAAAATCAAATTCAAGCCACAGATGAACACAGATGAACGCCGATAAAGCCCTTATTTTCTTTATCCGCGTTCATCGGTGTTCATCTGTGGCTATATTCTTTCACGCCTTCTGACTATCGCGGCTCGTTAACTTACGCACTTAGCGCCGGCAAGCTGGCCGCAGCGATGGCCTGCCCGTGGCGCTTCTCGTGTTCCCCTGGAATATGAAAGCGGATGCGCTCGGCCAACTCGGGAAACTCGGTTTTCAAAACCCGGGTGGCCACTTCCAGGATGCGGTCGCCGCCCACGCCGGTCAGCACGCGGCCCAGCACCAGCAGATTGCGCACCTCGTAAAACTCGGCATAGTGCGCGATGTTGTAGCCGAAATAAACGCCGATGGTATCGTAAATCCGCATGGCGCGCGCATCGCCCGCGGCCGCCAGCTTCTGCACGTGTTGCAGCTTCACCGGCAGCGGCATGTCGGCCGGCAATTCGATCTCGGCCGGCTCCAACAACCGCCCCACCGCCTGTTGGGAAAAATACTGCGCGCCCACGCCGCCATCCCCCGACCATTCATCCACCGGAGCGTTCTCGCGGTAATCCACCGGCACGAAGGCCAGCTCGTTGAGCCAACTGGTAATGCCGCCCCGCGGCGTCACGTATCCGGCGGCCAGGCTGCTGCCCATGGCGATGCCCAGCACGGCGTTGTCGCCCAGCGCCATCGAGCCCGCCAGCGCCGTCACCTCGCCATCGTTCACGACTTCGAAGGGCACCCCGCCCCACTTCGCCTGCAAATCGAAAAACAGGCGGCGAATGCGGGTGTCGAACAATTCCCACGGTACGGCGCGGTAGAGCGAGCCCACGCGTACTTCGTTGGCAACGTACACGCCCGCCGCGCTTCCGCCGATGGCATCCACGCGCGGCAGGTGGGCGGCGGCGCGCCGCAGCGAATCGTCGATGCCGTCGAAGTGATAGCGCGGGTCGGCCTCGACGCTCGGGTTCCAGGGCGCTTCGTCGCTGAATACCACCTTGCCATCCACCACCGCCGCGCACTTGCGGTCGCTCGCGCCCAGGTCGAAACCGATCCGGAATCCGTCCAGGTGGCGGCCCAGCGGCGTCGCCCGTTCGCGTTCCTCGGGCACGGCGTCGAAGCTCACGCTTTCGATGGCCATTGCCCGGCCGTAGACGCGCTCGCCCATAAATTGGTAATCGAACGCGCGCGCGCCGGCGGGCGAATAGACCGAGCGCAGAAAATCCGCCAGTTGCGGCTCGCCGCCCACCCACACCCGCCAGCCGCCTTTCTGCCAGAGCAGGAATTTCAGCAGCCGCTCCGCATAGCGCTGGTTCAGCGCGGCGTTCGCGCCGTCATGGGGAAGGATAGCCGTGCGCAGGGTGCTGATGGCGCCATCGGCCCGCTCCAGCGCCAGCGCAAACGGGACGCCCCCGCCGCCGGCCGCCACGCGATTGCGATAAGCGCCGCGCCACAGCGAGGCGGGCACGAAGTCCGGGTCGAGCACCGGACGGAGCTTGGGCGACAAGGGAAAGGGCATGGCCACCTGAAAGCCGCCTCCCCGGTCCTGCCCCACGCCTCCCGCTCCTTACTCCGTCTTTCTGACGTGCTCGGCGCCTGTCCCCAGCTTGTCCATTTCGCTGAAGTAGACTTTGCGGCCCTCATCCATGGCGAGGTTGGAGAGAATCACGGCGACCGAATCGGCCAGACCTTTTTCCAGGTCGGCAAGCGGGCGCTTGCCGGTGCGGCAGCTTTCAAAGAAGCCTTCCAGCTCTACGTCCACGGGGTTGCGGTTTTCCTCCTGTTCGAACACACCCTTGGAATACAGCCAGCGGCGGGCGAATTTAACTTCGCGGTCGAGGAAGCTTTCCTTGCCGGTCATCTGCAAATCGCCGGTCATGATGGGGTAAGGACCGTTGGCGCCGCCGGAGGCGATCATGGTCGCGCCGGCCTGGAAGGGCTCGTTCTTCTTGGCGGCCGGGGCCACGGTGGTGGTCTTGGGCGGCTCGCGGTACCACCAGGCAACCGGCATGTGGACATCGTCGCCCACGGTGATCTCGATCGTGCCGTCGGTGCCCATGATGATCTCGCCCATCTCCGGGCGCTGGCCGTTGAAGTAGGGCAGGAACTGGTTGGTGCTGATGGACGAATACGTCAGCTTCTGGCCGTTGGGGTAGCGGTAGATCAACTGGATGTTGTCGTAGACGTCGCGCCCGTCCTTCAATATATCCAGGCTGCCGAGGCCCATGACAAAGTCGGGCGAGGAGCCGAACATCCAATCGGAAACATCCACCTGGTGGGAGGTCAGCTCGGCGGGCAAGCCGCCGGAAAACTGCCGGTAGAGGCGCCAGTTCTCGACATTGGAAGGGCCGCCGGGCTTCATGGTCCACAGGGAGCTGGGCTTGTTGATCATGTTGCGGTGCCACTGGGCGTGGATGTGGTGCACGTTGCCCAACACGCCCGCATCCACCATCTTCTTGACGGTCTGATAGAAAGTGCTGTAGCGGCGCTGCAAACCGGTCTGGAGAATCTGCTTGGGGCGATCGCCGGCGAGGGCGCGCAGGGCGGGCACCTCTTCCGGTTTGAAGACCAGGCACTTTTCGCAGAACACGTGGCGGCCGGAGAGCAGCACGTCGCGGGTGATGGGGTAATGAGTGTAGAGCGGCGTGATGACGAATACGGCGTCGATGTCCTTGCGGTCCAGCAGCTCGCGGTAGTCCTTATAGGTCTGCGGGTTGTCGCCGATGGTTTGCACGCCGTGGTCGAGCGCCACCTGGCGAATGTCGCAAATGGCCACGCAGCGGCCGGTATCGATGTTCTTCAGGTGCTTGAGGAGATAGGTGCCGCGGCTGCCGGCGCCGATCATTCCGTATCGCACCTGGTCGTTGGCGGCTCTGACTTTCTGAATGGCCGGCGCGCCTTCGATGGCGGCGGCCACAGCGGTGACCGCTCCCGCAGTCTTCAACAAGTCGCGGCGGGAGAGGTCGTTTTCCTGCGCCATGGAGGCACCTCAACGTTTAGAATTTGCTCCGATTGTAGCATGCCGGTAGCGGACCGATTGTGCTACGCTGATTCGCCATGCGGGCTCTGCGGCGTCTGTCGGTTTGGTTGTTGTTGGCCGGGTCGGCGATGGGCGCGGTGCGGGCATGGGAGGACACAATCACGCTGCCCACCTACCTGGAAGGCGCCGCCGATCTCAAGCCGGTGCTGGATGCCATGGCGGCCGAAGGGGCCAATTACCCGTATGCCAACCGCACCAACCTGGGCCAGGAACGCGTGATGTCGGAATGGCGCCGGCTGGCGATCGAAAACGAATACCTGGTGTGCAGCTTTTTGCCCGACCTGGGCGGACACCTTTACACCTGCCTGGACAAATTGAGTGGGCAGCCGATGTTTCACGCCAACGGATCGATCAAGAAGGGGCTGATCGGCCTGCGCGGGGCGTGGGTCAGCCTGGGCATCGAGTTGAATTTTCCGATCGGGCACACGCGCGTGACCGTCTCGCCGGTGGATTTCGCCTGGCGCCAGGAAAGCGACCGGGCGGTGGTGTGGCTGGGCGCGAGGGATCGCGTCACCGGCATGGAGTGGAGGGTGGAATTCGTGCTGCGGAAAGGCGCCGCCATGCTGGAGCAGAACGTGACGCTGAGCAACCAGACGGCGGTGCGCCATCCTTACTATTGGTGGAGCAACGCCGCGGTGAGGCTGGAGCCCGGCACGCGCCTGGTGCTGCCCACCAACCTGGTGACCATTCACGGCGAGAACCGCATGGATAGCTGGCCGGTGGGAACTTTTGGCGTCGACAAGGGCATCGACCGGAGCGTGGCCGGCAATCTGAAGGGGGCGTTGAGCGTGTTCGCGCACGGCACACGCGAGCCCTTCTTGGCGGCTTATCAAGGCTCCAGCCGCACCGCTACCGTGCACGTGGCCGATCCGGCGGCGGCGCCGGGGAAAAAGCTGTGGTCGTGGGGCTCGAACGACGCCGCAATCCGGCGCGCGCTTTCCGACGACAATAGCGAGTACGTCGAAATCCAGGCCGGCGTGTTTCCCGCTCAGGAAGATCTGGAGTTTCTGGGGCCTTTCGAGGAGCGGCGCTTTACCGAATACTGGCTGCCGGCGCGGGAACTCGATGGCGTCACCCGCGCCAATACCTGGGGCGTGCTGTACTTCGGGCGCCGCGCGACGCAGGGGAAGAGCGCACTGGTAGCGGAGCTGAACGTGACACGCGGTCTGAACGGCGCTCGCGTTCGCATCCTGAAGGATTCCGCCACCGTGTGGGACGAGGCCCAGGACTTGTATCCGGCGCGTACGCTATCGCATTCGATTCCCGACCCCGCGGCAGGAGCGTACCGTTTCGAACTGCTGGATGCCAAGGGCGCGGTGCTTCTGGCGCACACCGAAGGCGTCTACGACGCGGACCCGGTTTCGAGCGCCAAACTCGGCCCGTTGCCGCAACCGGACTGCGCGCATCCCGCCAGCGCCGACGCCTTCGTCGCCTGCAACCAGGACAACGAGCGCAACGGGCACGATTATCTGGCCACCATGAACTATTCCAAGGGGTTGGAACAGTTTCGCCACAGTGCCGCCATCGAGAAAGCGGCTGGGCGCCTAGCGGTGGGTCGGCAGCGTTATGAGGAAGCGGTGCGAATGCTCCAAGCCGCGGTGGCGGCTCTGCCTGGAGACGCGGAAGTCGCTTTCTACCTGGGCGTTGCCCAAGCCGCGTTGGGACAGGAAGAAGCCGCGCAGGCAAGCTGGCAGCGTATTGCGGCCGATCCAGCCTTTGGGATGGCCGCGCGGGTGGAGACGGCCGCGTCGCTGGCCCGGCGCGGAAAGATCGAGGATGCCCTGGAGCGCCTTCGCCAGGCACGCCCGCTGCCCGGTTTTCCGCTGCGGGCCGGACGCATGGAAGTGGCCCTGCTGCGAAGCACCGGCAACGCGGCCGAGGCCAAGGAGCGGCTGAGCTACTGGCTGGAAATCGACCCCATCGATTCGTTTCTCGATTGGGAGCGCGCTCCCGGGCAACCCGCGCAGGCGCTCGAGCGGCACCTGGCGGCCGATCCGGAGCGAGTGCTGGATATCGCGGATCAGTACCTGAGCCTGGGGTTGTATAAACACGCGCTGGCGGTGCTCGACCGCGCGTGGCCGGCGGTGCCCGCGAACGAAACCGAGCCGGGCGCGGTTCCGCCGCAGAACGATCCGCTGGTGGCGTACTATCGCGGTTACTGCCGCCAGAAGACCGGCGGCGACGGCTCGGCGGATTTTCACACGGCCGCGGGATTGCCGCTGGCGCGCGTCTTTCCCAACCGCGCCAGTTCGTTCCCCGTGCTGCGGGCCGCGCTGGCCGCCAATGCGTCCGATGCCTCGGCCCACTGGCTGCTCGGCCTGCTCGACATGAATGCCGACCTGGTGGACGCGGCCATTGCCGAATGGCAGAAGGCGCGCGCCCTGCGGCGCGATATACCGGCACTATATCCACTCTTGAGCCAGGCGCTGGGCGATATGAAGCACGATCAGGCGGCTGCGCGGGCGGTGATGGCCGATGCGCCCAAGCCGCCGCCGAGCGCCCCGGCGCCCAACGCGCTGGAGGCGGGACAGACCACCGCCGCCTCCTCGCGCGATGTGGCGGACATGGCCCTCATGCAAGTGGCCCGTGGCGATCTGGCCGGCGGCAGGAATCTTTTCACCGCGCAGAATTTCCCCCAGGAGAAGCAGCCCGCCGGCATCCGCAAAGCTTATATCGAAGTCCAGTTCCAGCTTCTGCGCGCGGGCGTAGCCAATCGCCGGTGCGAGCTGGTAGAGGCCGGTTTCGAAGCCATCGGCGGCGAAGACAAGGGCCTGCCCTTCACCATGTACGGATTCGATGCCTTCCTGAAGGAACCGCGCTTCCAGTATTACCTGGCGGACATGGAGGACTCCTGCGGAGAGCCGAAGGCGGCTCGCAAGCGCTGGACGAAGTTGGCCAAAGAGGATGAGGACCCATCGAGCGAGGATTTCGCTTTCCCCGCTCTGGCGGCGGCGCGCCTCGACCCGGCCGGGGGAAAAGCGCGCCTGGAGGCGGCGGAGAGAGCGGTCGAGAAGCGCCTGGCCGCGTCCGAGCGGGAGAACCGCGGCCTGTTGCTTTACTCGCAGGGCGTGCTGCTGATGGCGCTAGGCCAGCGGGAGAAGGCCGTGGCCGCCTTCGGCCAGGGCGCCAGGGCCGTCAACCGAAGCGAGTCGCAATACCTGAATCTGCTGGCCTTGCGCGAAGCGTCCGCGCCGTAGCATTTCCAATCTCCCGCTCCCGCGAGGACATCCGGCAGGCGCTTGGGCTACCCTGCGCCCACAGCCGCACCCTGCGCTAACCGGCCTTCCTCTTCGGTCCAGGCTTGCGGGGGCGCCCCTGCTCCAGTGCCCGGCCGAGCAGAGTCTTGATTACGGCTTGCCGGCTGATGTTGAGACGGGCCGCCCGTTCGTCCAGCTCCCGTAACATACCCTGGGTCAGATCGACATTCACGCGTCGAACCGGCCTGACTACGGTGAACTTGTTGGTGAAGTAGGCGGAAACATCTTCGCCGCGCGAAGCCTTGTCGGCGATCTCATCGGCGGACGGTACGCTCTTAGGCGTTTTCGGCATAGCTTTGCTCTTCCTCTTTGGTCGCTTTCCAGGCTATTAGCAGGTGATAGTATTCGCCCTCCGAGTCGCGCCTGATCTCGAAGATGACGGAACATATGCGCCCGCGGCACCAGCCGATTGCACGGAACTGTTCCGGATCGTCGCTCTTCCGGTCAACCAGGTACGTCTGGTCGAAGATGTCCTGCGCCTCTTTCAGGCTGACACCGTGCTTTTGTTTTACGATCCGGTTCTTCGATCCATCGAACTCGAAGCGCATATCCGAATATAACTCTTATATCACCGTGTTTTCGGGCTGTCCCGCTTCCGCCGGTGCTTTTGGTTGCGGCTATGCCGCTTGTGCAACACTGTGTTCATGGGCGACCGTTTCGCGGTCTTGGCGGCGCGGGCCGCCTTCGCAGCCTTGATTCTAATCGGGCCGCCGCGGCCTGCACCGGCGCAACCGCCGCCCCCAATGTTCAGCCCATGGTACGTGGAATCCTTGCGCGACATACTGCAATTGGAGGCGCCTGACATCGCTCGGCTCGAACGGAAGCTCGCCGCCAAACTGAGCACGTGTCTGAGCTACCGCTCCACGGCCGCGCAGGCAATTACGGCCTGGCCCAGCGAGAGGCCGCCATCGTTGGGCGGAACTTCGGATTGCCAGTACACTTCGAAGCCGGCGCGTTCGAGACCGGCTACGGTACCTTCCAGCAGACGCATATTTTGAAAGCTGCCGCCGCTCAGGCACACGCGGCGTAATCCGCCGGTGCGGCGCGCCTCGTCGCAGGCGGCCACGATGGCCCGCGCCAGAGTATTGTGGAAACGTGCGGCCAGGCTGGCCACGCCGTGGCCGGCGCGCAGGCCGCCGATCAGCGCGCGGATGGTCTCGCGCAGATCGATTTCGCCGCTGCACAAGTCGAAACCGAAGGCGGCGTTATCGCCGTCCGCCACCGCTTCCAGTTCCATGGCGGCTTCGGCTTCGTAGCGGCTCTCCAAACACACGCCCAGCAGGGCGGAAACGGCGTCGAACAGGCGGCCGCAGGAAGACGTATCCACGGTTTGGAAGCGGCGGTCGATCATGGTGGAGACCACCCGCATGCGGCGTTCGTCCACGGCGGCGAGCGCCGGGGCATCCGCCGGGCCGAGGCCGGCGTCGCGCAGGTAGGCCAGCGCGGCGCGCCATGGCTCGCGCACCGCGGTATCGCCGCCGGCCAGCGGAATATAGCGCAGGTGAAAGCGGCGTTCGAAACCGGCGTAATCGCAGACCAATATTTCCCCGCCCCAGATGGCGCCATCGGTGCCGTAGCCGGTGCCGTCGAACGCCACGCCGATCGCCTTGCCTTCGAGGCGATGCTCCGCCATGCAACTGGCCGCGTGGGCGTGATGGTGCTGCACGCCGATGGCCGGCAGGTTCATTTCCAGGGCGGCGCGGGTGCTCAGGTAGCCCGGGTGCAGATCGTGAGCCACGGCGCACGGCTTCACCCGGAAGAAGCGCTGCATGTGGTCGAGCGTTTCGCGGAAGAAGACCAGGGTTTCGTAGTTTTCCAGGTCGCCGACGTGCTGGCTCAGGATGCCGTAGTGGCCGGTGGTGAGGCAGAAGGTGCTTTTGAGCTCGCCGCCGGCGGCCACCAGCGCAGGCAGCGGGCGGCCCAGGTCGATGGGCGCCGGGGCAAAGCCGCGGGAACGCCGCAGCACCACCGGCCGGCCGCGGAACAAACGCACCACGGAATCGTCCACGGCGGTGCGGATGGGGCGGTTGTGGGTGAGGAAACGATCGGCCAAATGCCGCAACCGCGGCAGATCCTCTTCCCGGCTCACGATCGGTTCTTCGCTGAGGTTCCCGCTGGTCATGACCAGCGCCCCAAAATCACCGCCCGCGAAAAGCAGGTGATGCAGCGGCGTGTAGGGCAACATCACGCCCAGATCGGGAACGCCGGGCGCGATGGCGGGCGAGACCATCGCATTCGCGCGCCGGCGCAGCAGCACGATGGGACGGCGCGGACCGGTAAGCTCGCGCGCCGCTTCGTCATCCACAAAGCAAAGCGCCGCGGCCTCTTCCAGGCTGCGCACCATCAGGGCGAAGGGCTTGTTGCCGCGCCGCTTGCGCTCGCGCAGCAGGCGCACCGCGCCATGGTTACTCGCATCGCAGGCAAGATGGTAGCCGCCCAGCCCCTTGATGGCGACGATTCTCCCTTCGCGCAGCCAGCCGCGCACTTCCTCCAGCGGCGCCGAAATCCGCGGGCCGCAGTCCGGGCAGGCATTCGGCTGGGCGTGGAAACGGCGGTCGTTGGGGTCGTGATACTCAGCTTCGCAGGCGGCGCACATACCGAAGCCGGCCATGGTGGTGGCGGCGCGGTCGTAAGGGACGTCTTGAATGATGGTGTAGCGCGGGCCGCAATTGGTGCAGTTCGTAAATGGATAGAGATAGCGGCGATTGGCGGCGTCGGTGAAGTCTCGCAGGCAGTCGTCGCAGGTGGCGATGTCGGGTGGGACCAGGGCGAAATCTCCCGCCGGCGGCGCGCTCCGGCGAATCTCGAAGCCGGTTTCGCCGGCCGGCGACATATCCGCCACCTCGATTTCGGCAATCCGCGCCAGGGGCGGGCATTCCGTGCGCAGGCGCTCGAGGAAAGCGGCGACCTGGCGGCCTTCGGCTTCGATCTCCACCCCGGCCTCGGTGTTTCGCACGAAGCCCGCGATGTCGAGTCTGCGCGCCAGATTCAGCACGAACGGCCGGAAGCCGACCCCCTGCACGGTGCCGCGAATTCGGATTTGTTTGCGCACGTTCGGCTACCGGCCAAGTGTAACCGGATTCCAGCCTGGCGGTAAGCTGTGATGTCGGGTCAAAATCAACTTATGCGAAGCTTCGACAGTCTGTCTGAAAAAGAGGTCCTCGCCCTGGCGATTTCGCTGGAAGAAGAAGATGAGCGCATCTATGCCGATTTCGCCGAAGGGTTGCGCCAGGACTTTCCGGCGTCCGCCGAGGTCTTCGACGGCATGAAGGAGGAAGAGTCCGGCCACCGGCGCCGGCTGATCGAGCTTTCGCGCGAAAAGTTCGGCGAACATATTCCCTTGATCCGCCGGCAGGACGTGCGCGGTTTCGTCAACCGGAGGCCGGTGTGGCTGATCAAGCCGTTGGGGCTGGACGTGGTTCGCAACCAGGCCGCCGCCATGGAAGTGGAAACCCGCCGCTTCTACGAGCGCGCCGCGGCGCGCACCAGCGACGCCCGCGTCCGCCAATTGCTGGACGATCTGGCGCAGGAAGAACGCTATCACGAGAACCGCGCCGAAGCGCTGGAAGAAGCGCACGTCGGTCCGGACGTCAAAAAGCAGGAAGCCGAAGCCAGCCGCCGGCTCTTCCTGCTGCAGATCGTGCAGCCGGGCCTGGCCGGGCTGATGGATGGCTCGGTCTCCACCCTGGCGCCGGTGTTTGCCGCCGCCTATGCCACGCATCGCCCGGAGGACGCTTTTCTGGTGGGCCTGGCGGCCTCGGTGGGCGCGGGCATCAGTATGGGATTTGCCGAAGCCCTTTCCGACGATGGCAGCCTGACCGGGCGCGGCCATCCCTGGGTCCGCGGCGTCATTTGCGGCCTGATGACGGCGCTCGGCGGTATCGGCCATACGCTGCCGTTTCTGATCGATAATTTCCACACCGCCATGACCGCGGCCGTCGCGGTAGTGGTGGTGGAACTGGCCACCATCGCCTGGATTCGCAACCGTTACATGGAAACGCCGCCGCTATCGGCCGCCCTGCAAGTGGGCCTGGGCGGCGCGCTGGTATTTGTTACGGGGATATTGATCGGGAGCTCGTAGCGCCTTGAGGCGCTCCGGCCGGCAGCTTCAATATTTCCACCAGCCGATTCAGAAAACCGACTTGTCCCTTCAGCAGTTTTTCGCGGGCATGGGCCAAAGAGAACCAGCCCGCCCGGTCCACTTCAGGGAACGCTTGGAGCTTTCCCGATTTCGGTGGCCACTCGATTTCAAACATATTGCTCTTCACGAGCGCCGCGTCGATATCCTTCTCCAGTGCCCAAGCGGTTACGATTTTGCCGCTTGGTTGCTTCAATTCGCCGAGTGGGAGCAGGTTGCCGGGCTCCAATCGGAAACCGGTTTCCTCTTCGAACTCGTGAAGCGCGGCGCTCAACGGGTGCTCGCGCGGGTCATATTCCCCTTTGGGAAGAGACCACGCGCCCAAGTCCTTTTTGGCCCAAAACGGTCCGCCGGGGTGCACGAGAAGAACCTCGAAGCCGCCGGCCCCGCGCTTGAACAAAAGTATCGCGGCACTCAATTTCGCCATTTTCGAACCTGGGTTCGCGACCCTTTCGCGCCCTAGGTGGTTGCGACGGTACTGGCCCCCCGAGGCCGTCGCCGGGCCGATTTACCGTTCCTGATCCAGCGCCTCATCGAAGAAGACGATTTCTTTCATTGGGTAATGCTTGCGGTTCCGCGTCCGCAACTCGGCGCCATTTGCCACCGCACCGGCGGCAATTAGGGAATCCGCGATCTCGACTGCATGACTCCGCCGATACTGCCGGCAATATACCCCTGCCTGACGTCCCACCTCCTCATCGATCGGAGCACACGTCAGCGCCCGAAAGAGATTCTTCAGAGCCGCATACTCCTTTGGTCCGGCGCCGGCCCATAGCTCAGCCACGCTGACGGGGGAATATAGGACAGCATCGTCGGAATTGCTCAAACTCATCCATCTTGAGACCACGTCCGCGTTCCCGCCGCGAGAGACTTCAATCAAGATGTCGGAATCCATCAGAACGGTCCCTCCGTGCCAACATTGATGAGACAGTTCTCCCGGTCATCGGGACTCCCTACGCTGCTGGTTGCTCAAATCCCCAGCGGCGGCATCTCCGCTGGAAACGGCGTGAGCAGACCTTTAGACTGGCGGCTTCGGTTTATTGAGAGGGAGCTTCGGTTGCCGCCGGTGCAGCGGCCGGGACTGCTTTCACGGCGCCCTTCTTGGCCGCGGCTTTCTTGACCGGCGCACGCTTTTGCGCCGTCTTTGCGGGTGGGGCCTGCTTCGCTTTCGCGGCTTCCGCCCGTTTCAACGCCCACCGCCTCTTGGTGGCGGCGATGATCGCCTTCCGGCCAGCCGCGCTGAGTCTCCGTTTGGGCTTGGCTGCTTCCAGTGGGGCGGGCTCGCTCACCTGCTTGGCACCGGCCCATCTCTTTCGCTGCGCCTCGGCAATTGCCCTCCTGCCGGCGGCACTCATCTTCCGGCGTTTGCGTCTAGGTGGTCCCGGCGCGGCCTCGGGCTCGGCAGGGCCGCCGGTCAGGGTAGCTTTGAGCTCGGTGATCTTTGCTTCGATGCGCCGCTTTTGTTCCTCAAATCCAAGGATGGCGGCAGCGATGAATTCGTTTGTAAGTTTTGTCGGCATGTCCGTGTCTTTTACACCACCATCCACCTTAGCGCAATTCCGCCAGGAAGGAATAGGATTACGAACACGAAGTCAGGAGTCAGAAGCCGGGAGTGAGAAGTGAGAAGTCAGTAGTCAGCCGGGAAAGGAGCCGCACATGCAACCGCACGCCGCGGCGCGATCGCTTCAATCCGGTAGGGCGGATGTTCCCAGCCGCAGCGCCGGGCTTAGGTGTCAGTATGGCTGACATGGTACAAGGGGAGAGAGGGGGATACGCATGAATCGCCGGGTGTTTCTTGCCGCTTCCACGGCGGGGCTATTGCGCGCGCAGACGCCGACGGCAAGCTTTGCCAACCTGAAGCCGATGACTGGGGACATCCAGCCGATAGGGGAGGACGAGCGCCTGGCGCGCATCGAAAAAGCCCGCCGGCTGATGCGGGAGAACAGAATTGCGGCCATGGTTTGCCAGGGTGGCGCCAGCCTTTTCTACTACACGGGGGTGCGCTGGGCGGCGGGCGGGAGCACGCTGGCCTGGGTGTTGCCGGCGAAGGGCGAGGCCGCCTGGGTGGTCGCGGAGAGCGAGGTGGACCGCGCGCGCCAGGCCATGCGCCTGAGCGTCGACCGTGCCGGCGCGAACATCCGGACCTGGGCGAACGATGACGATGCGGCCTACGCGCGCATCGCCCAGTTCTTGCAGGAGCGGGGGGCTTCCGGCCGGGTCGGGATCGAGGAAAAAGCAACATTCGCGCTCTTCGACGGGCTGCGACGGCAGGCGCCGAAGCTGGAATTCGTCAGCGCCGATCCGGTGACGGTCGGCTGCCGGGTGATCAAGTCGCCGGCGGAAATCGCCCTGCTGCAGCGGGCCAACGACATCACCATTGCCGCGTATCGGGCCGCGTTTTCCACGCTGAAGGAAGGTATGACTAACCGGGAGCTGAGCGCCAGCGTCGCGGCCGCGTATCGCGCGCTGGGAGTTACCGGCGACGCGATGGTGATTTTCGGCAAGTACACGGCCTTCCCGCACGGCAGTATCCGGCCTCAGCAATTGCGGGAGGGCGACCTGGTGGTGGTGGACGACGGCTGCACCGTGGATGGCTATCAATCCGACATCACGCGGACGGTGATTTTCGGCAAGCCCACCCCGCGGCAGCGGCAGGTCTGGGACCTGGAACGGAAGGCGCAAGATGCTGCGCTGGCGGCGGCCAAGCCGGGCGCCACGTGCGAATCGGTGGATTGGGCGGCGCGCAAGGTGATCACCGATGCGGGTTTCGGTCCCGGCTATCGGGTTCCCGGTCTGCCGCACCGCACGGGACACGGTATCGGGCTCGAAGGTCATGAATGGACCTACCTGGTGAAGGGGAACAAGACGCTGCTCGCGCCCGGCATGTGCTTCAGCGACGAGCCGACCATCGCCATCTACGGCGAATTCGGGGTGCGGCTGGAGGACTGCATGCACATCACGCCGGAAGGGGCGCGCATGTTCACCGCGCAAAGCCCGGCCATCGATCAACCTTTCGGATAGAAGCTGTAAGCAACCGCTCCCTCGCGGTCGCGGCTCGGAAATGCCGGGGTCAGAGCCGCGACTGCGAGGGAGCGGTTGCTTGGGATGGACGTTCCTAGGAACGAAGCGAGATTAACGAATCATGCCACAAACTGAAATTTCGGAGACGACTTATCGCGAGCGCCAGGCCAAACTGCGCGAGGCCATGAAAGAGTTCGGCCTCTCCGCTATCGTGCTGGAGCCTGGGCCGGCCATGCTCTATCTGACTGGGGTCCGATGGGGCAAGAGCGAGCGCACTTTCGCGGTGGTACTGCCGGCCAAAGGCGAGCCGGTATGGGTGCTGCCGGGCTTCGAGGAGATGCGCGCCCGCGAGCTGATCCGGCCGGGCGACGACATTCGCATCTGGCAGGAAGACGAGAGCCCCTACGAGCGCATCGTCGCTGGGCTGAAGGACCGCGGCGTGACGACCGGTAAGGTGGGCATGGACGAGGCCGCGCGGTTCTTCGTGTATGACGGGATTCATAAGCTGGCCCCGCAACTGGAATTCACCGGTGCGACGCAGGCGCTGAAGGCGGCGGGAGTCGATCTTACTTCCAGCGGCAGCCGCGGGCGATAGCCGCGGAAAGAAGACAGAAGATAAAGACAGAGGATAGAAGTCGGAAGCCGGAAGATAGAATCTTCCGGCTCCTGAATTCTCGCTTCCGGCTCCCTTTTAGTTCCCGTTATAGGGGCCCCAGCGAGAATTTTGTTCTCGTTTCGGCGTTCAGGCGGCGATCTTGAGGCCGACAGCGCGTAAGAGAGCGTCCAGGCCGTCACAAATATTTTGGTAGAGTCGGTCAAGTGCGCAGCGTTTTTCCTGTGGCA